>JADLDR010000213.1 GCA_020846535.1 Armatimonadota bacterium
CCTTACTCAATCACCTCTTTCGGGAACCCAGCTCAGGGGTGATCTTCAGCCCGCTCTCCGGCCCCGGCTCGCACCTGCCCCGGTTCTCTGCATCCGCAATCGCCAGCCTACTCTTCCCCGTCTGCGCCGTTCTAATATATCGTTAGGATTATACCATACCGCCATCGAAATTGTCAATGGTTTCGCTGCGCCGACAATGCAGGAAAACCCCTCTTTCAGATGAATCTAAAGGCAATATTTACGAGGAGACGCGAGATGGGCGCAAGCTTGATATTGAGGCACGGGGAGATCGTGGTCGAGCCGGGGAATCCGGTGCGGGCGGAAGGGGTGGCTGTCCTGGGAGACCGGATCGCCGCGGCAGGTTCCGATGCGGAGGTGATGGCATGGGCCGGGCCGGAGACGCAGGTGGTGGAACTGGAGGGCAGGACGGTTACGCCGGGATTCAATGACGCGCACATTCATCTGGTGCAGCACGGGCTGAACATGCTGCGCTGGGTCGACCTCTCCGGGTGCGTCTCGATAGAGCAAATCATAGAGCGCGTCAAGGAACAGGCCGACAGGACGCCCCCGGGCGTGTGGGTGCTGGGCCGGGGTTTCGACCAGGAGCGGCTGCGCGAGAAGCGGTTTCCCACCGCCCGGGATATGGAAGCGGCAGGCAAAAAGCACCCGGTCTTTCTGACCCGCATCTGCCTTCACGCCGGGGTGGTGAACCGTCCTGCGCTGGAGAGAATCGATCCCGCCTTCCTCAAGGCCGCCGACCCGGGACAATACGATTGGGAGAGCGGGTATTTTTCGGAAAACGCTCTGAACGCGGTCTGGTCGGCCCTGCCGGAGCCGTCTCCGGAGGAAATGGTCGCTGCGGTGGAAGCGGCTTCCCGGACGGCCATCGAGACCGGCGTGACCTCGGCGCAATGTCTGATCGCCTCCGCAGCGGAAGTGGCGGCTCTTCGGGAAGCCCGCAGGCGAGGCAGCCTGCAAACCCGGGTGACGCTCCAGTATCCGCTGGCCCTCTTCCCGCAGATCAAAGCCGCCGGCCTGGCAACCGGCTTCGGGGATGAGGTTTTGAAAATCGGGGCGATCAAAATCTTTACCGACGGCTCCCTGGGGGCCAGAACCGCCGCCCTCTCCCGCCCCTATTCGGATGCCCCCGGAAGCCAAGGGATGCTCTTTTTTACGGACGACAAGCTCTGCCGTACCGTGCGCGAAATCCATGAGAGCGGTTTCCAGACCGCCATCCACGCCATCGGCGATGCGGCGGTCGGGCAGGTGATGGACGCTTATGAGGCGGCCCTGGGAACTGCGCCGGACGCCAACCTTCAAAGCCGCCTGCGGATCGAGCATGCGTCCGTTCTCGGCCCCGGCTTGCTGGAGCGGATGGCCCGCCTGAAAATCGTGGCGGCGGTGCAACCGCAGTTCGTGGCGTCCGACTTCTGGACTGTCGAGCGGGTGGGGGAAGAACGCCTGCGCTATACGTACCCGTTCCGCTCGATGCTGGCAAAGGGCATCCCGATAGCCTTCAGTTCGGACTGCCCGGTGGAGCGTCTGGACGCCTTCGAGACCCTTGCCCGCGCCATGGCGCGGGACGAGCGTTCCTCCCAGGAAAGGGTATCCCTGGAGGACGGGCTGTGTGCCTATACGGTGGGGGCCGCCTTTGCAGATTTCGAGGAAAAGCGTAAAGGGGCGGTCCGGCCCGGGATGCTGGCCGATCTGGTGATTCTGCCGAAAGGCTTTCTGGCAATGGCCGCATCCCGGGTGGAAAGGACTCGCCCAGAAGGGGTGGTGTGGGGCGGAAAGTGGGCCATGAAGCTGGCGAGGGGTGCGTAAAAGGACGGAAAAAGGGTGTGCTTTTCCCCGGAAGTTGCCGATAATTGGGATGTAGGGCTATCGCGCTTGCGCCCGGGAGATAAAGAGCCGCCGGAACAGCCCGGTTATCCGTTGCGTATCGCCCGGGTTTTTGAGAGGAGTTTTGTTGTCTATGATGAAACGAACGCGCCACTGCCTGGGCGTGCTGCGTATTCTGGAGCCTGCCCTGTGCCTGCGCTGCTCTTTCGCCTGGCTGATCGAGGTCGACCAGGAGAACGGGGACTGTCAGCAGGTTTTCTACTGCTCGCGCGGGGACTGCGATAACTGGGTGACACGGCCCGAAGGAGGTAATACCTTCCGACATCGGAAAAGGCCCGGTTCCGCTTCTTTGTAATCACCGGGCGCGGCCTGCGACAGAGGCGTCAGGCCGCCGCCGGGTAGCATCAAACGATTCAGGAGTATTTCATGACCGAGGGAAACCGGGGCCTGATGCCCGAAGCCCGTTGGCGCGGCCTCCCCGAATTGAGAGAGCCGGTGCGCGTCCTCGTGGTCGATGACAAGGAGTCGATCCGGTCTCTAATCGGCGAGGCGCTGGTCAAACAAGACTATTACGTCGCCGCTGTCGCACACGGGCGCGAGGCGATAGACCTGTTGTCTGTCCAATCTTTCGACATCGTTCTGACCGATCTGATGATGCCCACCATGAGCGGCGTCGAGCTGGTTCCCGAGATGATCAGGGATCATCCGGAAATGCCGGTAGTCGTGATTACCGGATTCGGGGACGTCCGCACTACCCATGAGCTGATGGACATGGGGGCCAGCGATTTCATCATGAAGCCTTTCCGGCTGTCCGAACTCCCCATCATCATCGAGCGCAACCTGCGCCGGAAGCGGCGGGAGCGCAGGCACGATATCGAACACCGCCAACTGATCCATCGGGCCTATGACGCTACCCTGGATGCCCTTCTCAAGCTCCTGGAAGTTCGGGACACGGAGACCGAGGGCCATTCGGAACGGGTGACCGCCTATACGATGGCGCTGGCCGCCACCCTGGACATAGTTCCCAGTCGCTTCCCGACCATCGAGCGCGGTGCCCTGCTGCACGATGTCGGGAAAATCGGAATCAGGGATTCCATCCTGCACAAGCCCGGCCCTCTGACAGAGGAAGAGTGGCGAATTATGAAGGAGCATCCCCTGATCGGCCACCGGATGATCTACAAGATCGAATTTCTGAAGGAATCGGCCCCGATCATCCTCTCCCACCACGAACGGTGGGACGGAAAGGGCTACCCCCAGGGGTTGCAAGGCGAAGAAATCCCCCTGGAGGCCCGCATTTTCGCCGTCGCAGACGCCTTCGATGCCATGACATCGCCCCGCCCGTACAAGGCAGCCCTGCCCTTCGAGGACGCCCTGCTGGAGATCGCCCGGTGCCGGGGCGGGCATTTCGATCCCCTGGTGGTGGATGCTTTCCTCAGCATCCCGGAACGGCACTGGATCGATATCGCCCGGTACGCGAAGGGCTGATCAGGCCCCCATGATGTGATATCCGGCGTCCACATGGATCACCTCGCCGGTCACCCCGCGGGAGAGGGAACTGAAGAGATAGACTGCCGTATCGCCGACTTCGGCCTGATCGATATTGCGCCTCAGCGGGGCTTTTTCCGCCATTTGCTCCCGAAAATCGGAGAACCCGGCGATGCCGCTGGCGGCCAGGGTTTTGATCGGCCCGGCGGAGATGGCGTTCACGCGGATATTGGCAGGCCCCATGTCCCTCGCCAGGTAGCGCACGCTGGCTTCCAGGGAAGCTTTCGCCACACCCATCACATTGTAGTTGGGCATGGCCCGGTCGGACCCGATATAGGTCAGGGTGAGGATGCTGCCATCCCCCTCCATCAGCGGGCGGAAACCGTTCGCCAGGGCGACCAGGGTGTAGACGCTGATATTGTGGGCCAGCAAAAAACCGTCCCGGCTGGTGGCCGCAAACTCCCCCTGCAAATCCTCCCGTTTGGCGAAGGCCACGCAGTGGGCCAATCCGTGCAGCTTCCCGAAACTGCTTTTGACCGTCTCCACCAGCGCGGCGATCTCTTCATCGGAGGACATATCGCACGGCAGGGCCAGGCAGCCGGGCAGGGTGGCGGCCAGCTCTTTGGCGTTTTTCTCGAAACGTTCCCCCTGGTAGGTGATCGCCACCCGCGCCCCTTCCCGGGCGGATGCCTGCGCTATCGGCCAGGCGATGCTCCATTTGTTGGCGACCCCAGTCACCAGAACGGTTTTCCCCTCTAACAGTCCGCTCATAGAAACTCCTTTTCTTATAGGTTTGCGCCCGGCGCGTAACCAGGAGGGGCACGGCGTGCCGTGCCCCTCCGACTTTTTACCGGATGATCGTGATGCGAAAGCTACGCCCCGAACTTCTCCTGAACGCCCAGGAGGTTGGTCAGGATGGATATAATGTCAACACCCCGGATGCGGTGGAGGCCGCCTCTGGCGGCGGATCGCTCCCCGAAGGCGATGCAGTCGTCGGTGCGGACGCCGGGGCCGCAGAAGACGATGGGAACCGGGTCGCCGGAATGATCCTTAACGGAGACGGGCGTGGAGTGGTCGGCGGTGATCACCAGATAGGTTTCCGGGCCGATATTCTCCATGAGGAAGCCGACCATCGCATCGATTTTCTCGATGATCTCTACTTTCGCCCGGGCGCTGCCGTCGTGGCCGGCGATGTCCGGCCCTTTGACGTTGCAGAGGATGAAATTGTAGTCTTTCAGGGCGTCCGTGACGGCCCGGCCAATTGCCATCACATCGCTGTCCAGCCCGCCGGTGGATCCCGCCACATCGATCACATCCATGCCGACATATTTGCCGATGCCTTTGATCAGGCCCACCTCGACGATACAGACCCCCTTGAGGCCGTGCAATTTTCCGAAATCCTCCAGGTTGGGGGCCATTCCCACCCCGCGCGGCAGGACGATATTGGCCGGGTGAAGCCCCTGGGCGGTGCGCTTCCGGTTGACAGGGTGGGCTTTCAGTGCCTCATAGGATTTCCGGACGAAGGCATTTAGGATGCGGGCGGTCTTGACGCCGATTTCATCGGCAGGGTCGAGGCTGTGGGCCTCCCAGACCTTTTCGCCCTCATGATGGGGGTCGGTGTCGGAGACGCCCGCCCCCAGACCTGGCCCTCTCAGCACCAGGGCCGCCCGGTGGGCTACCGATTCCTTGAAAAGAACGGTCACATCCTCGATCTGCATCCCGTCGATGGCCTGGGCCAGATCTTCGGTGCCTTCGGTGATGCGACCTGCCCGCCGGTCAAGGACGACCAGATGATCGTCCACAGTGGAGAAGTTGCACCGGAAGGCGACATCCCCGCGCTGCACGTCCAGTCCGATCCCCAGGGCCTCGAACGGCCCCCGGCCCGGGTAGACCGCATAGGCGTCGTACCCCAGGATGGAGAGGTGGCCGGTATCGCTCCCCACGCGGATACCGGGGCGCACCACATCCAGAATGCCGCACTCGCCCATCGCTGCCGCTTTATCCATATGGGGTGTCCGGGCCGCCTCCAGAGGGGTTTTACCGCCCAGTTCCGGGCAGGGCCGGTCGCCCATGCCGTCGCAAATCAACAGCACTGCCTTGCTTGTATCAGCCATCGAGTCGGGCTCCTTCCTTATCTCAGCAGGACATCGCCTGCGAGGATGGTTTCTTCGCTGCCGTCGGCACGGCCCACGCGTAAGTTGCCCTGATCGTCCACTCCCAGGGCGGTTCCGTCAACCTCTCCCGAAGGGGTCACCACGCGCACCGGCTTGCCGGTGAATGCTTCCATCGTTTTCCATCGGGCCAGCACGCTCTCGAAGCCCTGCGAAACCAGGCTCTCCATCCCCCGGTCGAAATGTTCCAGAACGGCTTTGAGGAGCGGTTGCAGGGGCATCGCCCGGCCCTGGGCTTCCAGAAGGGAGGTGGCGGGTGTCAGCAGATCGGGCGGGAACGCCTCCGGGGGGGCATTGACATTGATCCCGATGCCGATAACCGCCCAGGGGCCGCCGGGGCCCTCCGGCACAACCTCGATGAGGATGCCTGCCACCTTTTTACCGTCGATCAGGATATCGTTGGGCCATTTGACCTGCACAGAGGCATCGGTCATGAAGGCAATGGCCTCGGCGGCGGCCCAGGCCGCCACGAAGGACAACTGCCAGAACTCCCGGAGCGGGAGCGCGGGCCTGACGAGGATAGAGGCCAGGATCGCCGTTCCCTTCGGGGCGACCCACCGTCTGCCCAGGCGGCCCCGGCCTTCCGTCTGCTCCGAGGCCAGCACCACCGTTCCATCCGCGGCCCCTTGAGCGATCATGGCCCGCGCCACCTCCTGGGTGGAGGCTACCGATTCGAAAGTGAAAAGAGGATGCCCTGCGGCCAAAGATTCGGGTTTCATCTATCCTATGATCTCCAGGCTCAGATCGAGCGCCCGGGCCGAATGGGTCAGGCCGCCGATGGAGAGGATATCCACTCCGGTGGCGGCGATCTCCCGGGCCGTCTCTTCGTTGATGCCGCCGGAGGCTTCAAGGAGGGCGCGGCCTGCGGTCTGACTTACGGCGCGGGCCATCGTGTCCGCATCCATATTGTCCAGCAGGACGATATCCGCCCCGGCGTCCAGGGCTTCCCTGAGCTGCTCCAGGGTTTCGACTTCCACCTCGATTTTCATGGTATGGGGTGCCCGCAGGCGGGCCTGGCGGACGGCCTCGTGGATGCTCCCGGCGGCGGCCAGGTGGTTGTCTTTGAGCAGCACCCCGTCATCGAGGGCGAAGCGGTGGTTCTGTCCCCCGCCCACCCGGACGGCGTATTTTTCGAGCAGCCTCAGCCCGGGCGTTGTCTTGCGCGTATCGACGATCCGGACGGGATAGCCCTCCACCAGCCGGACGAAGCGGGCCGTTTTCGTGGCGATTCCGGAAAGGCGCTGGAGAAAATTGAGGACGACCCTCTCCCCGATCAGGATGCCGCGCACCGGGCCGCTCATCCGCATCGGCGTATCGCCGGGCGACAGTTCGGCCCCTTCGGGAAGGAGAACGTCGCATCGGACTTCCGGCTCCACCAGGGCGAAAGCCCTTGCCGCCACCGGCAGGCCGCAGAGGATACCCTTCTCCTTGGCGCGGATCTCCGCCCTGCCCATGAGTCCCGGCGGGATGACGGATTCGGTGGTGATATCGCCGGAGCGGATGTCCTCCCGGAGCGCGTTCAGGAGAATGGGATCCATTTCCAGAAAACCGAGCATCAGACGGCTCCCTCTGCGAATACATCGGCCATAGGCTCCCCCAGGACGGTATTATCGATCAGGCGGGCCGGGCCGATCCTGACCGCAAGGGCGGCCAGGGCTCTTTCCTCGATCCGGTCGAGTTCCTCCAGGGTTTCGGGGTGGGAGACGGACACATAATCGATCACGGTCTGCGGCTCGGAGAGGAGGGTGTCCCGCATCAGATCCCGGATCGTCGCCGGATTGCGCTCCCCCGCCTCGAAGCGGCTCCGCGCGGCTTGCAGGGCGCGGAAGAGAACCGTCGCCGAACGGCGCTCCTCCGTGGACAGGTAGCGGTTGCGCGAGGACATCGCCAGCCCGCCCGACTCGCGGACCAGAGGCATGGGAACGATCTCGACAGGCAGGTGAAAATCTTTCACCATGCGCTCGATAACCTTGATCTGCTGATAATCCTTGCGCCCGAAATAGGCCCGCACGGGCCGGGTAAGCTCGAAAAGCATCAACACGACGGTGGCGACCCCTCTGAAATGGCCGGGCCGCGAGAGGCCGCAGAGGTGGTCGGTCAGGCGAGTCGGCTCCACATAGGTGGCGAAGCCTTCGGGATAGACTGCCTCTGTCTCCGGAACAAACAGGATCGAGCATCCCGCGCCCTCCGCCATCCTCGCATCCGCCTCCGGATCGCGCGGATAGCGGCTCAGGTCTTCCCCGCGCACGAACTGGGTCGGGTTGACGAACAGGCTGGTGAGACACACATCGTTCTCGGCCCGCGCCCGCCGCATCAACGACAGATGCCCCTCATGAAACGCCCCCATCGTGGGGACCAGGCCGATGCTTATCCCTTCCCGCCTCAACCGGCAGGCCAGGGCGTGCATTTCGGATAAATCGGAAATAATCTGCATGACGTCCTTAGGGAAGGGTGTAGGGGCCAGGGGATAGGGTATAGCGTTGGACACAAGTTCCTATACTCTATCCCCTGATCCCTGCACCCTATTATCTTTCAGCCTGAGGAGGGTTTCTTCCTCCATCGAAAAGCTGTTTTCGTCGGAGGGGAAAGCGCCGGAGGCGATTTCTTCGCGGAAGGCGCGGGCGGCTTCCCGGATCATTGCGCCGACGGGGGCGTAGGTTTTGGAGTGTTTGAGGGGACGCTCAAAGAGGCCGAGGATGTCGTAGATGACCAGCACCTGGCCGTCGCAGGCAGGGCCGGCCCCGATGCCGATGGTCGGCACGGAAACGCTTTCGGTGATGAGGGCGGAAAGCTCTTTCGGAACCAGCTCCAGAACGATGGCGAAAGCGCCCGCCGCCTCCAGCGCCCGTGCGTCCTCGATCATTCGGCGGGCCGCCTCCTCGCTTCTCCCCTGCACCCGGTGGCCGCCGATCCGGTGGACGGACTGAGGGGTGAAGCCCAGATGCCCCATGACCGGAATCCCCAATTCCGTCAAACGCCGGACGGTGGAAGCGATGGCCTGCCCGCCCTCCAGCTTGACCGCTTTCGCCCCTGCCTCCTGGAGAAAGCGGCCCGCATTGCGGACGGCCTCCTCGATAGATACCTGGTAGGACAGGAAAGGCATATCGGCCACCACCAGGGCGCGGCGGGCGGCGCGGGCGACGGCTGCCGTGTGGTGGAGCATCATCTCCATCGTGACCGGCAGGGTAGTTTCATGGCCGAGCGCCACCATGCCCAAGCTGTCCCCGACCAACAGGATATCGATTCCGGCCTCGTCGAGCAGCCGGGCGAAGGCATGATCATAGGCCGTCAGAACGGATATCTTCTGCCCCGCCTCTTTCAGATGCTTCAATTTGAATGTTGTGATTTTGTCGGACATTGCGCCACCTGGCCTTTGCCACCCGATTCACAGATGTTCCGTTCTTTCCAGCACGGAGATCTTGAGTTCGGGTGAGAGGCGGTTGAAGTATTCGGAATAGCCGCCGATGCGGACGATCAGATCCTCGTGACGCTCGGGGCGGGCGATGGCGTCCTTCAGGACGGCCTGGTCGATGACCGAAACCTGGATCTGCATTCCGCCCAAGTCGAAGAAGCCGCGCACCAGCGACCGGAATTTGCGCCGGCCTTCCGGCGTGGCGAACAACTCTTTCGCTAGGCGGATATTCAGGATGGGCGTGCCGGTGGCGGCGCTCAGGGACAGCTTGCCGACCGAGGCGAGCATGGCGGTGGGGCCGTGGGTGTCCCGGCCCTGCACGGGGCCGATGGAATCGGATATGGGATCCCCCGCGCGGCGACCGTCCGGAGTGGCTTTGACGACCTGCCCGGCTCCGGCATAGGTCACGAACATGATGCAGGCCGGCTCAAAAGGTGTGTTGCCGCGCCAGGCTCGGTGGCTGCGGACGGCTCGGAAAGCGGCTTCGGCTACCCTTACAGCGATGGCGTCCGCCCGGTCATCGTCATTACCGAATTTGGGGCAGGCTTGGATGAGGCGACGGACCGGCTCACAGCCGGTGAAATCGGAGTCCAGGGCGGCCAAAAAATCGGCGGCAGGGATCTCGCCCTCGAAGACCAGTTCCTTCAGGGCAGCCAGCGAGTCGGCGACATTGGCGAGGCCGCCCAGATTGATAACCCCCGTGTTGTAGCGCGCCCCTCCGGCGTTGTACTCCGTCCCGCGCTCCAGGCAGTCATCGATGAGGAGGCTCCGCAAGGGCTGCGGCTGGTTTTCGGCTTTGAGTCTCTGGTCGCGGTTGACCCCTTTCGCCACCTCGGCAATCGCTTCGCGCATGCTATCGAGGTACGCTTCCAGGAAAGTCTCGAAGCTGTCGGAGGAGGCCAGGCGGTCGCGGACCAGGCCGGGAAGGAGGGAAAGAAGATTGATCCCCCCGTCGATGGAGCCGACATTGGAGCAGCCGTGTACCATCGTTTCCGTGCAGCCTCCGAAGGCATAAAGACAGGCGTCCTCGCCGATACCGTCAAAGATATGCGGCAGGGCTTCCAGGTAGGCTTCCTCGTTGTAGAGGGCAGGGAGGCCG
The DNA here is from genome assembly GCA_020846535.1 of Armatimonadota bacterium. Classification (GTDB taxonomy): domain Bacteria; phylum Armatimonadota; class JADLDR01; order JADLDR01; family JADLDR01; genus JADLDR01. Next base: position 10,010 of record JADLDR010000213.1, read on the forward strand.
CAGCCGGTGGCGATGGAGAGGGCGGCCCTCTCGAAAACGGCGTCCGGCATGTCCTTTCGCACCCGCAGGGCCACGCTGGGGCGACGCATTCCGGCGGCGGCCTCCAGGCAGAGGTCTGTCAGGAGGTTGTATCCGGGCCGGCCCTGGTGGTTCGTCCCTCCGATGGCCGCATTCCACCCGCTGTTGGCATCTACATTCCGCCAGAGAAGGCGGACTAGTTCGAGCGCCCCCGCCCGGCTGATGCGCCCGCCGGAGATGTCTTGCTCCAGGTAGGGGCCGAGGTCCTGGTCGAATCGCCCCAGATTATCGCAGCCGTCCAGATACCACAGGAAATTCGCCGCCGCCATCGCCTCGTAAAAGGAAGAGGCAGGCTCCCGGGGAACCCTGCCGAGGGCGGAGAGAAGCCTTTCCCCGGTCTGCCGGCAGGAAGGGTTTGCGCGGATTGTTTCGCCGATATGTTCGCACGTCCGGCCCTGGAGCGCCCTCAGCCCGGCCAGCAGATCGCGCATGGCGGCGTAGAAATCGAGCTTGCCCGGGCTGTCAGTTGCCGAGGCGCACCGCTCCAGCCGGAGGGAATAGCCGTCCAGACCTTCGGAAAGAACCCGGCCATAGTTGATGATGCTGTGCGTATAGCCCCTGCCGCCGAGCGCATATTCTATAGGAATCGCGGAACCGACACCGTAGAGGGATTCCAGCCGTTCTCCCGCCTCCCGGAGTACATCGGATAGGGGGCTGCCTGAAGATTGCTCGATTTTCTCCCGGAGCGATATGGAATCGACATTCAGGCTCGACCAGTAGGAGAAATAGACCGCAGACCCGCCTGCGGGAAGGGAGGCGGCCCCGGAAGGGTAAAGGGTTTCGCCCCGGTAAGGGGGCAAGGGAGACCGCTCGAAGTGGCGGCGCAGCCCGCGGGAAAAGCGCCTGACCGGGCTTGCCGCCGGTTCCTCGAAATAACCGGCGGCAAGGTACTCGCCCGCCTCATGCAAGAGTGAAAAATCGATTTCGGCCTGAATCATGATAGAGTCCTCGGTTTCGGGCTACAGTGCAGTCGATGCAGTCTGCGAGGAGCGAGGTGGCAATCTCCAGCCTAACAAAGGCCCCAGAAGGCTCTGCTCGTTGGGCGATAGCCTGGAGATTGCTTCGTCGCTCTTGCTCCTCGCAGACTGCATCGATACGGTGCCCCTGTCATAGGTAAAGCCAAAGTCCTGTTCCTACGGTTTATCCGCTTCCCCGGAGGGAAACCGCCTGTCCCGGGCAAAGTAGCTTTTGAAGAGGCTGAGCAGGGGCGTATCCGGGTAGCGGTTCTTATCGGCGGGGTCGGCGGTTTTTTCGATATCCATGGCATCCCACTCGCGGAAGGCCCAGTAGGCCCACGACCAGCGCCTGCTCTCGTAGAGGTCGATCTGGTCTTTGAAGAACCGCTCCGCACCGGGAGCGAAGCGAGCGCAGCCGAATTCGCCGACAAAGATCGGGACCCGGTGCTTTTTCTGAAAGCGCAGGACAGGCTCCAGATGGCGCTCGATGACGTTTTTATCCCAGGGGGTATCGGGATCGTCGGGATTGCGAAAGCCCGGATAGGCGCGGTTGTTTTCCGGCTTCTGATGGGTGTAATAGTGCGGGTAATAGAAATGGACGGCATAGACAGTGCGCTTATCGCCGGTCGGCTCCAGCTTGTCGAAAGGGGCGGGATAGGCCCAGCCCGCCGAATTGATCAGGATGGGCGTTTTGGGATCGACTTCACGAATGGCGGCGGTGATTCGCTTCGCCAGCTCGTTCCAGACGGGAATATAGGGTTCTTCCGGGTGCGGCTCGCACATCAGGTCGTAGCCGACCATCGCCCTGCGCCCGCGGTAGCGATTCGCCAGGTGCGCCCACATGCGGATATAGGCGTCCTGGGCCTCTTTATCCGCCCAGATTTCGGGGCTGGTGTTGAAATCCGCCCGGCCCGGCCCTGTCCGGCAGGTGAGGGCCACGAAAAGGTCGGACCGCTCCGCCGAGTCGACCGCCCGATCAAGGAGCTTGATCGCATCTTCCCGCGGCCCGTAGGGCGGCCTGGGGTCGAAGACATCGATGACCGCGATTTCGGCCAGGTTCGCGCCCCAGGAGCGCAAAGCCTTCAGGTCGTCCGGCGTGTTTTTTGGCGGCAGCACGTTCGCCCCGCGGAAAGCGCCCGCTTTCCAGCCTTCGAAGGCATCGAAGGGTTTGGCGGGAGCCGAAAATATCGATGTCATGCTCACGGCTGTCGCCAAGCCGACCCACATAGCTTGCTTTGTCATCTGTTCTCCTTCTCCGCGCCTACTGTGCGGAAACCACACGTCCAGTTATTATGATTCGCTTTAGTAGAGAAAAATCCCTGCCGAAAAATGTGGCAAATGAGCTACGGGACAACGGAGCATTTCGACTGCCGGGAGGATATGGATATGCTGATAGGGGGTTGGGTGGGGCTTCGTCTTTTGAAATAAAGTCAGTATCCGCTTTGTCGCCAGCGTTGCCGATAAAGCAGTGGCCCGATCCAAGTGTCTCGAAAAATGGAGCAAAACAATCGTGGACTTGCCCCGATTTTATAGACACAAATCCCCCCGTCATGGCCGGGAAAGCTGGGCTTCAAACTGGACCGGTGACATAGCCTGACGCACTATCTAAG
>JADLDR010000214.1 GCA_020846535.1 Armatimonadota bacterium
GATGGGTTACCTCTCTCCCAGAGACAGCTATCCTATATCAAATACAATTTAATATAGGATAGCTGCTCTCAGGCCCCTCTCCCCGAAACCCAGGGGATGCGCCGGAGCGCCTCCGGGGAGAGGGGGAGAGAGGGTGCGGTACTTGACCCCCCATCCCCTCCCCCTGCCCGTTTCGGGAAGGGGGCCGGGGGGTTAGGTAACAGTCGAACAGAGGCCCGTACCTCGCCCCTGCATAACAGGCATCCTGATCTGGATCGCTATGGGACGGCATACAAACCCGCCCCTATCGTCCCAGCACCACTTCACCTCACCGTTTTTTCCGCAGGACCATGAGGGCGAAGCGGGGCAGGGTCATGGCTTTGCCGATCTTGCGAGGGTTTTTGAGGAGACGGTAGGCCCATTCCAGGCACATCTTCTGCGCCCACCGGGGAGCGCGGGCCACCTTCCCGGAATGGACATCCAGGCTCCCCCCGATGCCCATGGCGACAGGCACTTGCAGCACCGGCTGGTAGCGGGCGATCCACTTCTCCTGCTTGGGGATGCCCATCGCCACAAAGAGAATGTCCGGAGCGGCCCGGCGGATGCGCTCCACCACAGCCGGTTCCTCATCGGCCTTGAAATAGCCGTCCTGACAGCCTGCGACGATCAGCCCGGGAAAGCGGCTTGAAAGCCTGCGGGCCGCCTCTTCCGCCACGCCGGGAGCCGAACCCAGGAAAAAGACCCGGTAGCCGCTGCGGGCCGCGAGGCCGCACAGGTCCACCACCAGATCGACCCCGGAGACGCGCTCCGGCATCGGGCAGCCGGAACGTCGGGCGGCCCAGAGGATGCCGATGCTGTCCGGTGTGACCAGATCGGCCTGGCGGACGATAGCGCGGAACTGCTCGTCCTCGCGGGCGATCACCACGCCGGAAGAATCCGCCGTCACCACCAGATGCGGCCCCTTTTCTTTCAGGAAGGTTTCGATCCGGTCGAGGGCCTGGCTGCGGCTCACCCGGTGTACCCTCACCCCGCAGATGTCGGCCCGGTCGATTTGCGGTGAAGTAACGACAGAAGACAACTCAGGTTCCCATCTCCCAGGAAGCCAGGTATTTCTCCTGTTCCTCGGTCAGAGCATCGATCTCCACACCCATGGCTTTCAGCTTCAGGCGAGCGATCTCTTTATCGATGTTTTGCGGCACGGGGTAGACTTCTTTCGCCAGGTTGGCGGCGTTTTTGACCATATATTCCGCGCAGAGCGCCTGGTTGGCAAAGCTCATATCCATGACGCTTGCCGGGTGACCTTCGGCGGCGGCCAGGTTGATGAGGCGACCATCGCCCAGCAGATATATCCGGCGACCGTCCTTCAGGGTGAACTCCTCGGTGAAATCGCGGATCATCCGGCGGCCTTTCGAGAGCGATTCCAGGGCGGGGATATCGATTTCCACATTGAAGTGCCCGGAGTTGGCGACAATCGCCCCGTCCTTCATGGCCTCGAAATGCTCCTTGCGGACGACATGCAGGTCGCCGGTCAGGGTGCAGAAAATATCCCCGATCCGGGCGGCTTCGGCCATCGGCAGCACGGTATAGCCGTCCATAACCGCTTCCAGGGCTTTCAGGGGATCGATTTCGGTCACGATGACATTGGCACCCAGGCCGCGAGCGCGCATCGCCACCCCGCGCCCGCACCAGCCGTACCCGGAAACCACGAACCGGCGACCGGCCAGGAGGCTGTTGGTGGCCCGGAGGATGCCGTCGATGGTACTCTGCCCGGTTCCATAGCGGTTATCGAAGAAGTGCTTCGTTTCCGCGTCGTTGACAGCGACAATGGGATATCTCAGAACGCCCTCCTGCTGCATGGCCCGCAGGCGAATGACGCCGGTGGTCGTCTCCTCCGTGCCTCCGATGATACCTTCCACCAGATCGGTGCGCTCGGAATGGATGACCCCGACCGTATCGGCCCCGTCATCCATCGTGACGGCAGGCTTCATGTCGAGCAGGGCGTGGATGTGCCGGTAATAGGTATCGTTGTCCTCGCCCTTGATGGCGAAGACCGGGGCATCGTAATCGGCCACAAGGCTGGCGGCCACATCGTCCTGGGTGGAAAGAGGGTTGGAAGCGCATAACCCGACATTCGCCCCGCCCGCCTTCAATGTCAAAACCAGATTGGCGGTCTCGGTGGTCACATGGAGGCATGCGGCCAGGATCACGCCTTTCAATGGTTTTTCCTTCTCGAAACGCTCGCGGATGAGGCGCAGCACGGGCATATCCTGCTCCGCCCACTCGATCCTCAACTTGCCTCTGGAGGCCAGCGCCAGGTCTTTCACATCGTAATTCAAGGCTCTATCTCCTTTGTGTGTTCCGTCTCTAAACCTTTCTATAGTTCTCCCCGCAGTTCGATTTTCCTGCCTGAGCTACCGGAACTTTAGACTTGCGGGCAAATCATCGGGTTCATGCACAGCCGATAGGCGTAACCCAACGACAATTCAGAGTGTTTGTTATAACCACCCGAATTGCGACCTATGAGGGGTAGAGGCGCGATGCATCGCGCCCTGCCAGGCCGGAGGGCGCGATGCATCGCGCCCCTACAATCGATTAGGTCTGCGAGGGCGAAGCTCGAAGCCATCTCCAGCGTAGCGCCTACGAGTAGAGCTTCTCGTACATTTGTTAGGCTGGAGATTGCTGCCAAGCTAAAGCTCCTCGCAATGATAGGCGAGAGCAAGTCGCCATAAGTATAGAGTGATAGCCGGTGCTTGTCCTGTTGGAATTCGTTTTCGAGCTTATATACGGCTTTCTTAAATCCGTGTTGGAATGGCTGATTCACTTTATCGGCAGGTGTTTCGGGCTGGGCGGGGGCGAAGACAGATAGCGGCAGGATCGCTGCGCCACTTGACAAACCTTTCCGCTATCTGCTATAGTTTATACAAGCATCTGGGAGGATAAACCGATGGGCTTGCTCAGTATAATGGGTGCGCGGCGCAGCCGACGGGTTCGAGGTGAGGGTTGCCTGTCGGCAGGGGCGGCTTATCGGGAATGAATGAGATGATCCACCGGGCCATGGGCAACCGTAAGGGCGCGCTCATGGCTTTTTGTTTGTCTGTCCGGGGAAAGGGCCGTGAGCGGCGTCATCGCTCGCGGCTTTTTTGCGGCAGGTCGAAATCCCGAAAGGAGAGGCAGGCCGGATGGTGGGAATGATCGAACGGGAGCAGACGGCAGTGCGCGAAATAATCGTCCGGGAGGCGCGGGAAGAGGACGTGTCGCGGATGACGGAAATCTACAATCAGGGGATTCTGGACAGGCATTCCACCCTGGAACTGGAGCCGCATTCGGTCAGCTACGAAAAGGCGTGGTTCCTGAGCCATGGGCGCAGGGAGCCGATTCTGGCTGCCGAACACCGGGGCCAGGTGATCGGCTATGCCGCCCTGTCGCGCTTCTCGGCCCGGCGCTGCCACGACCACGTAAAAGATTTACGCATCTATATCGCCCGCGAGTGGCGCGGCAAACGGATCGGCGGCCTCCTGCTGGGCCACCTTATCCAGACAGCGCGCGATCTGGGCGTCCGGAAGGTCGTGCTGAGCGCGCTCCTTTCCAACGAGGCCGGGATGCGCTTGTACAAACGGTTCGGGTTCCGCACGGTGGGCGTCTATGAAGAACACGGCTACCTCGACGGCGAGTGGGCGGATATGGTGATCATGGAAAAGCTTCTCACCCGGGAGCCTTCGCAGTGCGATGCACCCGTCAACAACGCTCCTCACCGTGCGGAACGCCCCGCCGTTTCAGGATAACTTTTTGTCTTTGACCAACTTGAGAGCCGTATCGTAGACGGTGGAATCGAACGGTCCGTGGGCCACGCCGACCTTGCCCATCTCGATCTTACCCTTCTTATCGATTAAGAAGACCGATGGCAGGTGCATATGCTCTCCGGGGGCCTGCACCTGGTAAAGCGTGCCGACCTTGATATCGGGGTCGGCAAGCATGGGGAAGGCGAACCCGCGCTGCGAGCGGGCGGACTTGGTGGTATTCACGTCGTCCACACTGATGGTCACGATCTGAAGATGGGCGGCATCGAAATCGGCTTTCGACTGATGCAACTGCATCAGATGGCTCTGGCAGTTCGCTCACCACATGCCCTTGTAGAAATAGATCAGCACCGGACCTTTGGCAAGGAGTTTTTTCAGGTTGACCTGCTTGCCGTCATCGTTGGGCAGGGTGAAATCAGGGGCGGTCTTGCCGACTATCGGGGAATCGGTGCTGTCGCCCTGCGGCATTCCCCCGCCCCCGCCCATCATCGGCATGCCCATCGGCATTTTGGATGTAGCGCCCGGGCCGGGACCCTTCCCTGCCGGCCCCTTAGCAGCAGGGCCGGCAGGCCCTTTGGCCGGGGCGGTTGTTGCGGTCTGCCCGGATTTAGCGGCAGGGCCAGGCGCGGAAGCGGGCGAAACCGGCTCGCTCTTCTGGCTGCAACCGGCCAGCCATAGGGCCATCCCGCCGACCAGGACGGCACCGGCGGCGCGAACGGGGTGAAAACGGCTCGCCGCCCGCCCTATTTCGATGCGTTTCATGCGGCTTTCCTCCTCATCGCATTCATGGTATTCATGCTCGATCAATTATGCTAACAGATAGCTTTTTCGAAAAGTTCCGGGAGGCGATATGATCTCTGTCGATGAAGCCCTCCGCCATATCCTGGACCGGGTGCATCCTCTGGAGGCGGTTTCCTGTGGCCTTCTGGATGCGCTCGGTCGGACGCTGGCCGAGGATATATTTGCTACCGAGCCGATTGCTCCTTTCGACAATTCCGCGATGGACGGCTATGCCCTCATCGCCTCCGATACGCTGGGAGCCACTCCGGAGCATCCTGTCCGCCTGTCCGTGCTGGAAGACCTTCCGGCAGGCAAGGTGGCACGGCATTCGGTCGCACCGGGCAGCGCCATCCGCATCATGACCGGCGCTCCGGTCCCGGGCGGGGCCGATGCGGTGATCATGGTCGAGGATACCGCCTCGGGCGAAGACTGGGTGGATATTCATGCCGCTGTCGGCGCGGAAGCCAATATCCGCCGCGCCGGTGAGGATGTCAAGCCCGGTGAACGGGTGCTTTCTCAGGGGATGGCGGTCGGCCCGGCGGAGATCGGCATGATGGCCGGGATGGGCCTGACCGAAGCGCCCGTCATTCGCAAGCCGAGGGTGGCTGTCTTTTCAACCGGCGACGAAGTGGTAGCCCCGGGCGAGCCGCTACCGCCCGGCAAAATCCGGAACAGCAACCTTTACGCGCTCTCGGCCCAGGTCATGCAGAGCGGAGCGGACATCTATGCCAGCCGCCACATTCCGGACGACCTGGACGCTCTGGAACAGGCGATGACGGGCGCTTCGGGAGCCGATGTCATTATCACGGCGGGCGGGGTGTCTGTCGGCGACTACGATCTGGTGAAAGAGGTGCTGGCCCGCCTGGGAGAGATGCATTTCTGGCGGGTCGCCATGAAGCCCGGCAAGCCGCTCGTTTTCGGCGAAATCGCGGGCCGGTTCTTTTTCGGGCTTCCCGGAAATCCCGTCTCCGCGATGGTCACCTTCGAGGAGTTCGTCCGCCCTGCGCTCCGAAAGATGGCAGGCTGCGCTTCCTGGACTCTGCCGGAGGTGGAAGCCGTCCTGGAGCATGATCTCAAACACTCCACGGGCCGCCTTGAATTCGCCCGCGCCCGCACCCGGCTGGAAAACGGCCAGTATGTCACCGCCTCCACCGGCCCCCAGGGTTCCCACCAACTGCGCTCCATGCTGGGAGCTAACTCCTTCATCCTCGCCCCCGCCGACCGGGGCCTCCTGCCCGCAGGCAGCCGGGTGCGGGTGCAACTGCTGGCGGGTGAAATATAAGAGAGATTCCCATGCTGGACTGCGATATCGAACAGGTGCTTTTTTCGGAGAAGGACATCGATAGCGCTGTCCGGCGGATGGGCGAGCAAATCGCCTGCGATTATACCGAGAAGGATTTGCTGGTGGTGGGGGTGCTGAAAGGGGCCTTCGTTTTCACGGCAGACCTGGTGCGGGCGATCTCCATCCCTCTCGACGTCGATTTCGTGGGGCTTGCCAGCTATAAAGGGGCCGCATCGAGCGGCCATATCGTGATGACCAAAGGTATCGATAGGTCCATCAAGGGAAAGCATGTCCTGATAACAGAGGGCGTCGTCGATACAGGGCGGACGCTGAGCTATCTGCTGACCGTACTCTCGCAGCGCGGCCCGGCCAGCCTGGCCGTCTGCACGCTCTTGGACAAGCCGGCCCGCCGCTATGCTCCGGTGGCTATCGCCTACCGGGGCTATGAGATCGAAGATCATTTTATCGTCGGCTACGGCATGGATTTCCGCCAGAATTACCGCCACCTGCCCTATATCGGCGTGCTGAAAAAGGAAATCTACGGCTGAAATCGCTCCGAAACGCGGTGGCTCAAAGCGACCGTAGCGGGATAGAGCGGCTCGAAAATATCGCGGTAGATGGCCTCGTAGATTGCGTGGCGACCGACCTCCGGCTCGAAAGAGGCCCTGGAGCGAATATTCCGGGCCGCATCGTCGGCGTCTCGGTAGACACCGGCGGCGATGCCGGACAGCATGGCCGCGCCCAGAGCCGTGCCTTCGGAGGTTGCGAGGGCTTCCACCGGCTTGTTGCAGACATCGGCTTTGATCTGAAGCCAGAGATCGTTCCGGCTGCCGCCCCCGATGGCCCTTACGCCCTTGACCCCTACCCCGCTGTAAGCTTCCACCGCATCGACGCTGGCTTTCATCTCATAGGCGATACCCTCCATCGCGGCGCGGGCCAGGTGCGCCCGGGTATGGCTGCCGGTCAGTCCGAAGATGAGGCCGCGAGCTAGGGCGTCCTTTTCCGGGGTTCCCCGGCCCCGGAAGTGGGGAACGACCGCCACCCCGTCCGAGCCGGGCGCAACAGCAGCGGCCTCCTGGATGAAGGTTTCATAATCGCTGTAGCCGGTCAGAGATTTAACCCAGTCCACAACCACCCCCGAGGAGATGACCGAGCCCAGCAGGGCGTACTGGCCGGGGACCGTATGACACTCGCAGCCGAACCCCGATTTCCACAGGTCGCGGGACAGGGTGAGTTCCTCCAGGGCAAAGACAAAAGATTCCGTCGTGCCGGAGGAATCGAGAAGCATGCCGGGCCTGGTGATGCCTGCGGCCAGAGCGCCGCAGAGGTGGTCGTGCCCTGCGGTCGCCACCATGGCCCCGGCGGGCAGGCCGGTTTTGCGAGACGCCTCTTCCGAAACGCGGCCTACGGGTGTGCCGCTTTCATAGACCGGAGGCATGATGGAAACTGGCACCCCTGCGGCCTCGAAGAGTTCGGAAGACCAGGCGCGGCGGGCCACGTCGAAGCCCTGCGTCCGGCAGGCGATGGAGGGGCTGGTGGCCCATTCCCCGCAGAGAAGCCAGATCGCCATATCCTCCATGCAGCGCCAGGCCACGATGCGCCCGAACAATTCCGGCTCATGAGCCTTCAGCCACATCAATTTGTTCATCGTATACATGGGATGGGCCGGCAGGCCGGTCAGGGTAAAAAGCCGTTCCGCCCCGAAAACCTCCTCCCACCAGCGTTTCTGCGGCTCGGTGCGGGCGTCGAACCAGGCGATGGCCGGGCCGATGATCCGTCCTGAGGCATCGAAGGGAAAGCCCGCCTCACCCATGCTGGCTGTGGCGACCGCGGCGATCTCGCCGGGCCGGGGCAGCCGAGCGGTCAGGTCCCGCAGGACGGCATGGAATGTCTCGATGATCTGACCGGCATCGTGCTGGCCCCATCCGGGGCGGGGATGCTCGATAGGGGTCGGAGAGACGGCGGAGGCTACGATCTCTCCCTCCGGCGTGGCGGCAATAGCTTTGATATTGGTGGTTCCCAGGTCTATGCCTGCCAGAAGCATGTCAGCCCTCCGGTGACGGGGCGCGGAGCAAGAGGTTCACTAAAAAGACGGCGAGCGGGCCGAGGATCAGCCCCAGGCCCAGGCCGACGATGAAGGTACTCCAGTATTCCCCGGCCCAGAACCTTCCGACACCGATCAAAAGAGCCGCCAGGCCCAGGGTAAACTGCATTTCCCACCAGCGCAGCCCGTGCTCTCGCTGGCTTACGGCAAAAAAAATCGAGAGCGTCCCCCCGATCAGCATGATGACCCGGGCCATCATCTGATACCGGGCGGTGAGTTCCAGGATAATCGTTATGAGAATCAAAACAGCCAGCGCGACCCCCAGGCGGCGGTCTCTTTCCGCCGGATCCCGAAATCCTTTCATAGCCCCTCCCATGTGCGACCGTCCGTTGTGCGGCTCATTTCGACACTCAGGCGCAGGTTCCTTCCCGCCGCCGATTGGACAATCTCTCAAGTAACATGGTATAATCGGAACAGGAGGAGTTCTTCAACCATTTTGTTTCAGAATGCGCCTCACAGGAGTAACCGATGAAAATAATCCTTGCGGAGAACGCAGGTTTTTGCTGGGGAGTGGAGCGTGCGGTTGATATGTCTTTGAAGGCCACGCTGCAGAACGAGCGGGTCGCCATGCTGGGCGACTTGATCCATAACAAAGAGGTGATCAACAGGCTGCACGACCTGGGGGCCAGGACGGTCAACAGCCTGGAAGAAGCGGAGTCGGGCGCTCTGGTCATCCGGGCACACGGCATCTCGCCCGATGTGCGCCAGCGCATCCAAGACCAGGGCCTCAGCATCGTGAACGGGACATGCCCGTTCGTCACGCGGGTGCAGCGAGCGGCGCATAAGCTGGAGCGCGAAGGCCGGCAGGTCATTATGATCGGCAAAGAAGGCCATCCCGAGGTGGTGGGCGTCCTGGGGCATATTCAAAACGGCATCGTTCTGAGGACCCCGGAAGAGCTGGAATCCCTCCCTCATTACGATAAGATCGGCGTGGTGACTCAGACCACCGAATCACGCGGCGTTTTCGAGGATCTGTGCCGCAGGATTATGGAAAGATGCGATGATGTGGTCATCAAAGACACCATTTGCAGCGCCACCGATGATCGGCAGAACTCCGCGAAGACCCTGGCCCCTCGGGTCGATCTGATGGTGGTGATCGGCGACCGGCACAGCTCCAACACGACCCATCTGGCCGAAATCTGCCGCGAGTATACCCGGACGCATCATATCACCTCCGCGGAAGAGCTGGAAAAGGAGTGGTTTGTCGGGATCGAGTCTGTCGGCGTGACCGCAGGGGCCTCCGCGCCGGACTGGATCATCGACAAAATCATGGCCCGCATCAAGGATATCGCCCAGGAGTTGGACTGCACGAGCATCGAAGAGGTTATTCCTGAGAAGCGTCGAAATAGCGAAGAGGATCATAAAGAAGATTTCAAGGAGCTGCGGCATTTCACCCAATCGGTGGCCGCAGCGCAATAGAGGGAGAACCATGCGTAGCGATACGATCAAAAAAGGGCTGGATCGGGCCCCGCACCGGAGCCTGCTCCGGGCGACCGGCCTCAAAGACGAAGATTTCAGGAAGCCGTTCATCGCGGTCTGCAATTCCTATGTGGATATCGTTCCGGGTCACGTCCACCTCCAGGCGTTCGGCAAAGTGGTCAAGGAAGCCGTCCGGGAGGCAGGCGGGGTTCCTTTCGAGTTCAACACTATCGGCGTGGATGACGGCATCGCCATGGGCCACCTGGGAATGCATTATTCCCTGCCGAGCCGCGAACTCATCGCCGACTGCGTGGAATCCATGGTGCGGGCGCACTGTTTCGATGCCATGATCTGCATCCCCAACTGCGACAAGATCACCCCGGGGATGCTGATGGCAACCATGCGGCTGAATATTCCAACCATCTTCATCAGCGGCGGCCCGATGGCTGCCGGGCGCACTCCAGGCGGCAAAGCGGTCGACCTGATCTCCGTCTTCGAAGGGGTCGGCGCAGTCCAGGCGGGCAAGATCGATGAAGCGCATCTCGGGGAACTGGAACGGTTCGGCTGCCCGACCTGCGGTTCCTGCTCCGGGATGTTCACCGCCAACTCCATGAACTGCCTGTGCGAAGCCCTGGGCATGGCTCTCCCCGGCAACGGGACGATCCTTGCGATAGACCCGCAGCGCAAGGAGCTGGCCCGCCGGGCCGCCTTCCAGATCATGCGCCTCCTGGAAGCCGACCTGAAGCCCCGCGATATCGTCACCGCCGAGGCCATCGATAACGCCTTCGCGCTCGATATGGGGATGGGCGGCTCCACCAATACGGTACTGCACACCCTCGCTCTGGCCCACGAGTCCGGGGTGGAATACCCCCTGGCGCGTCTGAACGAGGTGGCGGACCGGGTTCCCCATCTGTGCAAGGTCAGCCCCGCCTCCGATGTCCACATCGAGGACATAGACCGGGCCGGGGGCATCAGCGCCATCCTGAAAGAGCTTTCCCGCAAGCCGGGCGTGTTGCGCCTGGACCAGAAAACCGTGACCCTGAAGACCCTGGGCGAAAATATCGCCGGATCCGATATCCTGGACAGCGAAGTGATCCGGCCCCTGGAAAATGCTTTCAGCCCCCGCGGAGGTCTAGCCGTGCTGTTCGGCAACCTCGCCCCGGACGGCGCGGTCATCAAAACCGGAGCGATTGAGGGCGGCGTCTCCCGCCATGAAGGCCCCGCCATCGTCTTCGATTCCCAGGACGAGGCCGGAGAGGCTATCGCCGCCCGCAAGGTCAGGGCCGGGGATGTGGTGGTCATCCGCTACGAAGGCCCGAAGGGCGGCCCCGGCATGGTGGAAATGCTGGCCCCCACCGCCGCGCTGGTCGGCCAGGGGCTGGGCCGGGATGTGGCCCTGATCACCGATGGTCGCTTCTCCGGTGGCACGCGGGGCATCTGTATCGGCCATATCTCCCCGGAGGCCATGGACGGCGGGCCCATCGCCCTTCTCCGGGATGGCGACATCATCACTATCGACCTGGAACGTCGAACCCTGAATGTCAATCTCTCCGACGAAGAACTCGCTGCCCGCCGCCGCGACTGGAAAGCTCCTGCGCCCAAGATCAACTACGGCTGGCTGGCCCGCTATCAGCGAATGGTAACCTCCGCCAATACGGGAGCGATTCTGGAGTGATGTGGGCGCAACCGCCCCCAGCCCCCCGCCGAAGCCCGGCGAGGGGAGCGGATCGTGCGTTCTCTTGTTGAATCTCTCAAGAGAATACAGATGTTCAGTTCAGACCTTTCAGGACGGGGGACTTTGTGAGACCCCTATATTCTCTCCAAGGATAAATCATGCGTATCTATACACGCACCGGCGACCAGGGGCAGACGGGAACGGCGGGCAGGAAGCGGGTCGACAAGGATTCGCTCCGCATCGAGGCGGGGGGGACGGTGGATGAGTTGAATGCCTGCCTGGGCCTGGTCCGCTCGCTGGTGGGCGATGTTGAATCGCTGAGCGTGTTGGAGCGGCTCCAGGCGGAGCTTTTCGAGCTGGGAGCCGATCTTTCCGCCGACAAGCCGGAGGATTCTAAAATCACGCCGCAGCGCGTTCTGGCCCTGGAAAAAGATATAGACCGCTTTACGGCGGAACTGGAACCGCTGCGCCGGTTCGTCCTGCCCGGAGGAACCGAGGCAGCCGCCCGGCTTCATTTCGCCCGCACCGTCTGCCGCAGAGCGGAACGGCGCGTCGTTTCCCTGAACAAAGCAGAGCCTGTCAACCCCGAAACCCTCCGCTACCTCAACCGCCTCTCGGATCTCCTCTTCACACTGGCTCGCGCCGCCAATCGCCGGGCAGGCCAGAACGAAATCCTCTGGTAGTTTCTCATCTTCTTTGATAAAAATTCCCGCAAAAACAACCGACCTCACGGATGAAAAAGCTGGAGTGAGGGTATAATGGTTTGCATAGCAACTTTAGCCTTCCGAAAACCGCAGCATCAGCCCTATCGAGCCGTGCCGGATCAAGGAAGGTTTTTTTGTATGCTCCCGGGCCTTTCGGGAGCGAACTCTCGAATATGGAGGTGTGAGTTGATGCGTAGCGGTCTTATTGTCCTGATGATTCTCGCACTGGCGGCCCCTGCCGCGTTCTGCGATTTCATCAACACCAACGACGTGAATGTCTACAATCTCTTTGCCACAGGCGCAACCGTTCAGGATTTCGAGAATGTTTCCGGGCTGACGGGTCTGGGACTCGATTCCTACACCAATGCTTACGGCGGCACAACCGTTCCCTCCGGCTCTCAGTTGAGCAATCAGATCAGCGGGCTGCACTTCCACAGCGGCGGAGCCAGCTTCGGCGACCCTGTCGGCAACCCCGGCACGCCCACCGCGCTTCTCGAACTGCTCAGCCCGATCAACGGCGACGCCCGTTCGGCGAGCCATGTCATCGGCAGTCTGGACATCAACGCGGACACCCTCAACCTGGGCCAGTTCGTCGAGGTCATCTTCACCAACAGCCTCGTCGACCGGGCAGGCATCTGGCTCAATCCCTCCCTCGGCCCCGTCCTCTTCACGGCGTTCGATAACACCGGGCAATCTATCGAATCCGGGACAGGCAACGCCGGAAACTTCGTCGGCGTCAAGTCGGCGAGCGCGAACATCAAATTCATCAGCATCGTTTCGGCCAGCGCGAACGGCTTCACCGCAGATGATTTGACATACGGAGCGGGCGGCGGCAGCGGCGGAAACGGCAATGTCGTCCCTGAACCGGGCATGCTGCTTCCCCTGATGGCCGGAAGCGGGATGCTGTTCGGCATGGTTTCCCGGAGAAGGTTCGGCCTCCGGAAGTAAGGTCGGATCGCTTATCGGCACAAACAAAGGGGCAGACGGCATGTCTGCCCCTTTGCTTCTTACAGGCCCACCGTGGTTCGCACCATCCCGGCCCGCTCGTGCCGGAAGGTCAGGGCGATCTGGCTGCCCTGTGGGGCGAGGACGACCCACTCGGCTTTCAGGCGGTCTTCGGTGGGATCGGCGGTCCAGCCGAAGCTGGCCGCTTCCTTGTAGGCCCTGCCTTCCAGTTGCCCCAATTCCTCACGGGCCTTGCCGGTTTCCAGGGCGGCTCCTTCCGGCAGGGCGATTTCGGCCACCACCCCGCGTACCGCTTTCCGCTCCAGGGCTTTTTTGGTGACATAGCTGGGGAGCCATCCGGTGTTATGCACAACGGCCCGGATCAGCCAGCGGTCATTTCCCAGAGGTTTCACCTCGGTGCTGTAGAGTTCCATGTGAGGTGAGATCAGTGATTGCCAGAGGATCCATCGGGCATGAGGGGATATCTCCTTTTCGAGAAACCGGGGAGGTGGGTTGCGGAAGGCGTAAGAGGAATCCCATCCCCCGATTTCCACAGGCCCCAACTGGGGATGCTCGAAAGGACGCCAGGGGACATAGCCCTTCCCCTCCAATACTTCATCATTCCATTTCAGGAGCTTGAAATCGTCCTCGACCGGATGCTCCCGATACCAGTCGATGAATTTGTATTCGCCGATGCCGGCCTGTCGCTGAGGGCTCCACAGTTCGGTAGTCCAGGCGAAGATGCCCAGGTGGTCGTACATCCAGTCATCGAAGACCCCGGTGATGACCTCTTTCGGGTGATAACGGAAGTCGTGATAGACGGAGACCGCCGGGTAACCGGTGATCTCTTTGCCTTTCTCCCCGATCTTCTGGTAAGTCCAGAGGTCTTCCGCCGGGAAGGCTTCATCGGCCTGGGTTCCGTAGGGCCGGAGCAGGACGCCGCTGTAGGTATGGAAGGTCACCCCACCGGTGATGTTGGGGTGAGAGACGATAAAATCGACAATCGTGCGTATCTCCGGCTCCGAGGTGGGATACGGCCCCGCGCCGGGCTGCTCGTGTTCCTGCCTCCAGTGGGCGGGGAAGTTGCGGTTCAGGTCGAGACGCTCCTTCCGGGAGGCCATGCGGATAAGCGTCCCATCCCAGTTCTCCAGACGCCCCTCCGGCATCAGGCGGAAATAACGGCCTCCCGTCTCTTCCGGGGCGCGGCGGACGAGGAGGCGCGGATCGTCGGGATGCTCCTTCCAGGAGCCGTTCGAGTCCTGGATTCGTATGTTGAGAATGCGGCCATCGCCGTCCATGTCCTCCTGGATCAAGCCTTCGATGGGATCTTCGTCATAGGGATAGGGCCGGGTGCTGGAGCGCAGGTAGCGCGGTTTGTCGGCAAGGGCCAGCTCCGCGCCGTCCGGGTTAAGGCGGGGGACGATATAGTAGGCGCGGGTGTCCAGGGAGCGCGTCACTTCGGGATCGCTTCCGTAGCCGCCCAGCAGAAAACGGATCAGGTAGGTTGCAGCGGAGGAAGCGGATACCTCGGTGGCGTGGATGTTGGCATCGACCCAGAAGGCCGGTTTCTCCTCTGCCGGGCCGGTTTCCAGATTCGTGACGGTGGCGAGCCAGATATCGCGGCCCTCATGGCTTTTCCCGATGCTCTCCAGCTTCATCAGGCCAGGATAATCTTCGGCCAGGCCGTTCAGGATGCCGGCGAGTTCTTCATAGCGCCAGTATCGGTCGAACGTGATTTCAGGCATTTTCCCTCCTCGCTCCGGCCAGCCAGCGCACTCCGTTTTCGAGAATGCGCTGCACCTGAGGCATGAAATAGATCGGATAAGTTTCGTGGCCGGGGCGGAAATAGAAAACACGACCTTTGCCTACCGTCCAGACCAGGCCGTCGCGGGCCACTTCCTTGCCGTCGTTGTAGATGCCCTCGATGATGACGGCCTCCGGCTCCGGCACATCGTAGGGCTCCCCGTACCACTCCTCCTGCGGGATCGTGAACTCGCTGACGCCTTCGGCGATGGGATGCTCCGGGCTGACCACGCGGATCAGGGCCGATTTGCCGTCCTCCACATAGGTTCGCCAGGCGCAGGTCGTGCCCATCAGCGCCCTGTAGGGCCGGGCGAAATGGGTGGAGTGCAGCCCCAGAAAGCCCATGCCGTTCTCCTTCACCGCCTTCACGATGCGCTCCACCGTCTCATCGGAAACCTTCTCATGCTTCATATGCCCGAACCAGACCAGCACATCGCAGTCATCGAGCGCCTTTCGGGAAACGCCCTGCTCCGGGTCGGACAGGGCCGAGGTCACCGCCGTAACGCCCTTGCAGCCGTTCAGGAGCCGGGCCACCGCCCCGTTGATGCCCTCCGGATAAACCTCCTTCGGCTCGGTCCGTTCAGACCATGCCAGCACGCGAATCGAATCTTCAGCCATTGCAGCCTCCTGGGTTAGGGGATAGGATATAGGGTGCAGGATGTAAGCAATACCTAAACCCTAAACCCTATATCCTATCCCCTCCTTTCGCCTTTGGCGCGCTTTCTCCTCTGCTGGCGGCAAGCAGGAATGTGGCGGGAGAGGGAGAATGATGTGGAACCGGCTTTGTGATTATGATGCGAAAGGAGAACAACTGTGAGCAAGAGCAGAATCAATCAATCGCTGTCGTGGTGGTGTTATGCGCGAGAGGGGGTGGACCCGAAGAAGCTGATCAAAGAGGCGGCCCGGATCGGATATGCGTCCATCGAGATGCTGCCCCAGGAACACTGGGACCTGGTGCGCGAGAACGGGATGAAGATCGCCATCACTGTAGGCCACGGCACCCTGGCCGACGGCCTCAACCGCAGGGAGAACCACAACCGCTGCGAGGACGAGATGCTGGCAAATCTGGAGCTGGCCGCCACATACGAGATTCCCAACCTCATCTGCTTCTCCGGCAACCGGCGCGGCCTGTCCGACCTGGAAGGGGCCGTCAATACGGCGGAAGGGCTGAAGCGAGCCATCAAGGTAGCCGAGGAGAAGGGCGTCAACCTCTGCGTGGAACTGCTCAACTCCAAGGTGGACCATGCGGACTATCAGTGCGACCGGACGGCCTGGGGAGTGCAGGTCTGCAAGATCGTCGGATCCCCTCGCGCCAAGCTGCTCTACGACATCTACCATATGGCGATCATGGAGGGCGATCTGATCCGCACCATCCGGGACAATATCGACTACATCGGCCACTTCCACACCGCAGGCAACCCGGGCCGCTTCGATATGGACGAGACCCAGGAAATCTATTACCCTGCCGTCATGAAGGCCATCGCGGACACTGGCTACAGCCTCTATGTCGGCCATGAATTCATCCCCAAGGGCGATGTGATCGAGGCCATCGAGAAAGCCTTCGAGACCTGCACAGGATTTTAGAAGGCAAAACCGTTACCGGCCTAGGACATGTTCCTCCCAGGCCGGTATTTTATTACGGGCATATTTTCCAGTTTTATGGTATAATGAATTATCAGAAAGGAGGCCAAGCCATGCCGACCTCAGTTTTGTCACCTGTCGAGATCGGGGATGACGGGATCGCCCGGATCAAGGGCAGCCGGATCAAGGTCATTCACATCGCTCGCGAACGGCTCGGCGGCTGGACGCCTGAAGAGATTCAAGCACAGCACCCGCATCTATCCATGTCGCAAATTCATGCGGCTCTCTCATACTATTAGCAATGGATGCCCAGATCGAAAGGTCGGCTCAAGAGGCAAAAGCCGCCTGGGAAGAGCAGCAACAGGTTCCGGCCTGGCAGGAGCATGTGCGAGAGTTATGCGAACACAGCTGTAGGAGCTAATTATGATTCGAGGGTTTTGTCCGATTATAAACGAGTCATCAAAAATTCTGATATTAGGAACAATGCCCGGTAATAATAGTTTATCAAAACTGGAACCCGAATATTATTCAGATCCTAATAATAACCCAAGTTGCCACCTAGCCCGGGGCCAGTCCCGTTTGCCGCTGTAGGGGCGCGATTGTTCGCGCCCCATGTGTATCCAGATAAGGCTGTCTGTCCCGCGGGGGCGGGGTGCAGGCCTTTGATAGATTGTTCCCTAACCCCCCGGCCCCCTTCCCGAAACGGGAAGGGGGAGAGATGATCCCTCAAGCACCGCACCCTCTGTCCCCCTCTCCCCGGAGGCGCTCCGGCGCATCCCTTGGGTTTCGGGGAGAGGGGCTAGGGGAGAGCGGTCACCCCTTCCCCAGGACCCGAGGATCTTTTACCTTATCTGGATGCATATGGGGCGCGATGCATCGTGCCCCTACAGCGGAAAACGGGACTGGCCCCGGGCGAGGGGGCAACTTGGGTTATCTTACGAAATCGCTTTCTCGATAGCGGCGACGGCTTCTTCCTCCAGGCGGCAGGCCTCTCTCAGAATATCGCTTTCCGTTCGGCGGACGGCCTCGCTCCAGTGCCCGAAGAAAGCATTTTTCTGGCCGAAAACGGAACCGATCAAGGCGCTCCCTCTGGCATAACCCTCCGAAGCGGCCCGGAGTTCCCCATCGAGCAGGGCCGCATTTTCTTTCAGAAAGTCTTTGGCGGCAATGCGGGCGTCATCGAGGACATCGTAGTTCCACCAGCTTATGAAATAGAGCCGTTCCTTTTCCTGGGTGAAAAGGGAGGTGATGTCCGCCAGATCGTCCGCCCACCGGTCCAGGGCGGCCTACCCGTGCCAGTAGCGGCCTGGCCCCCCGGGAACGCTTCCGCACCGCCAGTTTCCGGCCCCGATGCGAAACGCCTCGATCAATGCCTGGCGGCGGGGCAGAGGGCGGGAACATCCGTCCTGGAAGATCAGGAAGGGGCCGAGTTTTTCGGCAGGCGGTTCCAGGGGCTTTTCGCTGTCAAAATAGTCCTGCATCAGGAGCGTTTGGGCGCTGTCGCGGTAGCCGTAGATAACAACCGTGTTCGCGTTCGGTTCGTACGCCAGCACCGGCAGGCCGGCATCAATAGCGGAGGCGCACCCTATATCACATTCACGCAGGGATGTCAAGAGTTTTTTGCCCTTATGAGGAGGAAATCACGATTTTTTCTCCAAATAAATAGCGCCCCGTCGGGGGATCAAAGCTTAGCGAAGAGAAGCGTGGAGGTGCGCTATGCACGTAGTTTGCGTCACCGTCTTTGTCAAGAGCGACAAAACGACCGATTTCATCCTGGCAGCCCTGGAGAATGCCCGCAACACCCGGCAGGAACAGGGAAATGTCCGCTTCGATGTGCTTCAAGGTGA
>JADLDR010000215.1 GCA_020846535.1 Armatimonadota bacterium
ACCCCTCTCCCCGAAGCGGGGAGAGGGGGATAGAGTGTGCGGTACTTGACCACCCCATCTCCTCCCCCTGCCCGTTTCGGGAAGGGGGCCGGGGGGTTAGGTAACGGTCTCCCCAAGGCCCGCACCCCGCCCCGGCGGGCCAGTCACCCTGATCTGGATCGCGATGGGGCGCGATTCCTCGCGCCCCTACCCCGCATCGACCTCCATTCAGGTAGGTAGCAACTTGGGTTAACTATAGGCTTCTTTTTATCAAAGATGATTTGATGGGTTAAGTTGCAATAGATAGCATACTCTTTCTAAATCAGATGAATATTCTATTATATATTCTTGTATAATCATTAACCGTATGATTTAAAAGGAGGCTATAAACACATCCCTGTATCCTTTTGAGCCAATCCCTCCGCCTAAATGCAGGGAAGAGGTCGTACAAGAACTAGGGGGCCTATCCGGTCAATAGCCCAATAGACCCCCTAGATATGCGGTGGTGGAGCAGAGCGGATTCGAACCGCCGACCTCATCCGTGCGAAGGATGCGCTCTCCCAACTGAGCCACTGCCCCGAATGGTAATGATATTATAACACAGGCAGCGGGATGGCGTCAAGTGGAGGAGCGGATGAAAGAGAAAGCCGTTCCGAAAACCGCGCTAATCAGGGCTTTCGCTTGGCGGCCATCTTCCATCGCTCTAACACCGAGAGCGATTGGTGCCTCGTGAGCCCGGAGATTGCCGCGTCGCTGCGCTCCTCGCAATGACACGCAGGCAAAAGTCCTGATAATAATAACGGATATCGGGGCGAACGGTTACGGGCGAAGGCGGGATTGCCTGTTTGCCTGTATGGAAGATCAGGAGCGGATGACGCTGCTCGATCCGCTCCTGACCCCGATCATCCTTTCGCAGCGCCCCACTCAAGTCCCTGGCGGACGTAGCCGTGCAGGGCGTCCCAGTAGTCCGCGCCTTCGGGCGGGCGGGCGACAGGGAGTTCCTTCTGAAGAGTTTGCAAGGCTCTCAGGGCCAGACGGGGGCCGAAGTCGCGGCGGGTGGCGTCGCGCCTCCATAGAAACTGCTCCACAAGGCCCGTGTGGACGAACGGGTAGCAGTCGTAAATCCAGATCATGGTCAGGCCCAGGAGCGGGTCGCCGAAATAGCCGAAGGGGCTGACGACTTCCGCCAGAGGGTTCTTCCGAAGCCGGGCATCCCCGGGCCAGCCCAGAGGCGTATCGAAGGGATCGTCGCCGGGCCGGATATAGAGCCAGTTGGGATGAAAATGGAGGTAATGGGTGTAGACCAGCGGATCGCGAATCGATTTGACCGCGGCTTTCACCTGCTTGAGCGATTCCACAAACCACGGGTCTTGCAGCCAGTCTCCGCCTTTGGCCTCGATCATTTCCGCCTCATCGAAAAGGGTCAGCCGGGGCAGTTTCGCGCCTGAGGGGTCGGTTTGCAGGCTGCCGGTGATGCCTTGTAGCCTGTCGACAGCTTCGAAGGTTCTCTCTGCCGCCAGCCGGAGCCGATGAGGCGTGCCGCCTGTCGCCCAATGGTGAAGGTTTTCCCCTCGCGGCGGCTCGCACAGGGTCAGATAGCCAGAGCCGTCCGTCACCGGGCCACGAATAATCTGCGGCCCCGGAATGTCCAGGCGCTCCAGGACAGGCAGAAGCGCCTCCCGGTCGGGATCGATATCGCTGCGGAAATCCACGGTTTTCCCCTCGCCGCCGGGCAGGGAGAGCTTCAGGCGCGGGGAGAAGGGCATCCAGGGATCCGGCTCAGCCTCCACCCCCAGAATCCGGGCGTCGGGATATACATCGGATAGAAGCGACCGTTGCGCCTGCGTCAGCCCGCAGTCTTTTTTCGACATGGGTTTCTCCTTTTTGACGGTCGGATGCAGGTCTTCCCGCAGGGCGAGCCGGGCGTTTCTCAGGCGGCTCTTCACCGTGTTCAAAGGCACTTCCAGCAGGTCAGCGACTTCCCGCAGCGACCAGCCGCCCAGGTAATGGAGCAAGACCGTCGTGCGGTGGATCTCCGGCAGCCGTGCCACCGCCTGGCGAACAGCCAGCCTTTCGATCAGATCAGCCTCCTCAGAGGCTTCGTTCTGCGCCGAAAGCGGCGTTCCCAGCTTTCGGGTGGCGCATCGGCGGCGGTAGTCGGCGCAACGGGAGAGTACGATCTGCCGGAGCCAGGCGGGGAAGCGATCCGGGTCGCGCAAATCGGGAAGCCTTTGCAGGGCGTAAACGAGCGACTCCTGGGCGGCGTCCTCCGCGTCGTCGGCGTTCCGGAGCGCAGCATAGGCGGCGGCTGTCGCCTTCCGTCGGTATCGCTCGGAAAGCGCCCCTGCCGCCAGCCGGTCCCCGGCCTGCGCCCTGCAAATCAGTTCTGCATCGTTTTCCGGTTTCATCATGATTATAGGCGCAGCAGCCGCGGGAAAAGGATCATTCGCATATAAAAAGAGTGAGGCGGCCTGCCGGATCCCTCCCGACCTGCCTTGCTACTCCATCGCCATCACCGGAACTCGCTGGCCTGTCCGCGAGGATTCGATGGCGGCGAAGACCATTGCCAGGGATTTGATGTTGTCATGGCATTCGGTCTGCGGAACCGCGCCGGTGCGGAGGTAGTTCAGCATTTCGCCCAGGCCGCCGTGCATTCCCTCGCGGGCCACTTCGGAGAGGGAAACCTGGAAATCGTTCAAGGGGCGGTTGAAGCCGGTGTCGCCGGCCACAGCCTGACCGCGGGGAGCCTCGCCCTGCTCGTAGAGGATGGATCCGCTCGCTCCCACAAAACGCCAGTTGCCGTTCCAGTCGGTGTGACAGCCTTCGGAACACCAGCTTCCCCGGTAGGCGAACATCACCCCGTCCGTCATCTCGAAAATGCAGAGGGCGGCTGCATCGCCCTTATACCAGGATCCCTTAGGATTGAACTCCTTCGCGTAGACGGCCACCGGGTCGGCCCCGGCCATATAGCGCACCAGGTCGAAGTGATGGATCGCCATATCGAGGATGAGCGGGCTGGGCATCTCGTCCCGGAAGCCGCCGAAGTGCGCGCCCAGATAGAATCCGCAGTCCACGGTGGTCAATTCTCCGATCCTCCCCCGGGCGACGGCCTCCTGAATGCTTTTATGCCGCGCATCCCACCGGCGCGACTGGCTGACCATATACATCCTGCCCGTCTTTTCCGCCGCCCGCACCATCTTGCGAGCCTCCTCCATTCCGGAGGCCATCGGCTTCTCGCTCACCACATGGCAGCCCGCCTCCAGCGCCGCGCAGGTCACCGAGCAGTGGGATTCCGGTATCGTCAGATCGACCGCGAAATCGGGCCGGTGTTTTTCCAGCATCGCCTTCAGGTCGGTGGAGGCCTCGGCGGACAGCCCGTATTTCTCGATCTGCCCCCGGGCCGCCTCCAGCCTCAGATCTACGACCGCCGCCACATTCACCTCTTCCTGAACCAGCGGGCCGAACCAGGCATTGGAAATGCCCCCCGCCCCGACCACGACCGCCTTCTCACGCGCCATAATGCCTCCTTATGTGGGGTGGACCCTTCGCCTCCCCTCGTCCAGAGGGGCTTGAGGGCCTGCATTCTTTATAAGATAACCCAAGTTGCTACCTACCCGCATGGAGGCCGGTGAGGGAGAGGGGCGCGATGCATCGCGCCCTGCCAGGCCGTTGGGCGTAATGCATCGCGCCCCTACAGTGGAAAACGGGGCCGGGCGAGGTGGCAACTTGAGTTAAGACAGAACTTTCGCTTCATGCCATCTGCCGGACGACCGGTAGGGATATCGTTTCGCCGTGCCCCATATGTATCAAGATAAGGCTGTCTGTCCCGCGGGGGCGGGATTGGGGGCTTTGAGAGACCGTTCCCTAACCCCCCGGCCCCCTTCCCGAAACGGGCAGGGGGAGAGATTATCCCTCAAGCACCGCACCCTCTGTCCCCCTCTCCCCGCTTCGGGGAGAGGGGTTAGGGGAGAGAGGTAACCCATCCCAGGGGAGAGCGGTCACCCCTCCCCCAGGACCCGAGGATCTTTTACCTTATCTTGATGCATATGGGGTATCGTTTCGCCGCGCCCCTACAAGATAGGTCGTCGGCATCCCTATGAAGCGAAAGCCCTATAAGATACTGCGTCCCCCCGCCGAAACCCGGCCAGCAGCCGGTGGGCAATAGAACACGATTATCCCTCACGAATCGCCCGGACGATAGCGGGATAGCTGGCGCGCCATCGTCCGGGCGGGACGTTTTCAGAAATCTGGATCCAGATGCGCCCGCTGGCTGCGTCCTGGGAGAGGAGTTCGCGGGTTGCGCGGTAGACGGCCTCGGGAGAGGCCAGATGAACCGAAGACGGGAAATTGATGAACAGGCGCATCCGGGGCCACATTGCCAGGGCCTGGGCCACGCTGGTATCGTTGTCGGGAGGGGGGGAGAGAGAATCCAGGCCCGCTACTTCGGATTCTCCGATAGCCTGCCAGAGCGGCTTCAGGTCGCCGTCCATGTGGACGACCACTGGGATGCTGCGGTCGGACAGCAGGCCCGCCAGTTCGTTATACAAGGGAACGCAGTAGCGGCGGAAATATCGCTCCCCGATGACCGGGGCGGTGATATTGTCCGGGAAGTCCACGAACGGCAGAGCGATTTTCCGGGCGGCGGAGAGGACTGTCTCGAAAATCCTGCGCTCGATATCGGCAAGAGCGGCTATGCACTCCTCGACGATCTCGGGGCAATCCGCCAGATGAAAACACAGGTCCTCAATGCAGACCCACTCGATCCACAACTGCTGGTAAGGGGTGCGGGCCACCGCCACCAGGGGCAGGCCGTCGTCTTCCAGGTCGCGGACGGCGGATAGAACGGAGGAGATATCCTCGCTGACCCGGATGTCGCGCAGATATGCCAGGAGAACAGCGTAGTCCTCCGGCTTCCGGATGAAGTGCTGGCGGGTGGCCGCCGAACCCAGCGCGGGATCGAGCAGCTTCTGCTCCGTAAGAGTCCCTTTCGGGGTGATGAGGGTGCGGCGGTAGCCTTTCAGCCGCCCTTGCAGGATTTCCTCATACTCGAAGCGGCAGTTGGGATGGTCGTAGCGGTGGGCGGCGCACCACCGCAGCAGCCCCATATTCTCCCGCCCGATCTCCCGCCAGATTTCCTCATTGGGGGCCGCGTTGTTATCGTACTGCACAAAAGGAACCCGGTCGACCGGATCCCCCCGGACAACCGCCAGCATTCTCTCACGCATCGTTGTGATGGGCATCTTTTACAGTCCTCCAGTATCTCAATCATCGTAGGATTTATGTTCGCCTGTCTTTGCCAGGAGCGGAAGCTTCGCGGCGATCTTCGGACTTTCGAGCGCCAGGATAGTTCGTGTTTTTTAGCCCGGAGATGGAAAAAACTGGCTCCTTGTGGCCGCAGACCCGCACGGACTGGTACCGTTCCGCCCCTGGCTGCCAGCAAACCTCTATCGTCATTCGGTTCAAGTCGATCAGCCAGGCTTCGGGCAGGCCGTGCCGGGAGTAGAGCGGGATTTTGATGTGGCGGTCGTATTCGATGGAGGTGCCGGCCACTTCCACCACCAGCAAAATGGCTTCCGGCCCCGGATGGATGGAGGCGTAAAAGTCGGGCCGGGGCTTGAGGAGAGCGATGTCGGGCTGCGGCTCGGAAAAATCGCTCAGCCGGATAGGGTCTTGAACGCTCATCACGGCCCCGCCGCTTAACGCCGGGCCGAACAGGGCAACCAGCCTTTTGGCACAGGCCGCGTGGCGGCTGCCGATGGGAGACTCCAGCACCTCGCCTTCGATCAGTTCCACCCGGTCGCCTTCACGGAGGACGCCCGGCCGGGCCATGCGGTAGTAATCCTCCACATCGAATAAATGCCTGTCCGCTTCCACGACCATGCCGGGCCCTCCTTTCCGCCTGCCGGGATGCTATTCTTTTTGACCTCTAAGAACAATTTCCTCTATTCGTGCGCTTGATTTTTCCTGATTGTATGAGTATAATATAGCTGTCCAAAACAAAGAATAAAGAATGCGGAGTTTCAAGGATGCCCTTGTTGAGCTTGTGGGATGAGGAGAGCCATGTCGGGAAAGAGCCGGAGGAAGTGCTGCGGAGCGTTTTCGGATACAGCCGCTTCCGGGACCACCAGGAAGAGATCATCCGGCATATTCTGGCCGGGGGCGACGCCTTCGTGCTGATGCCGACCGGCGGGGGCAAGTCGCTCTGCTACCAGATCCCCGCCATGATCCGGCCCGGCATGGGGGTGGTCGTTTCCCCTTTGATCGCCCTGATGCAGGATCAGGTGACCGCCCTCCAGCAGTTTGGGGTGAGGGCCGCTTTTCTCAATTCGAGCCTGACCGTCGATGAGGCGTCCCGCGTCGAAAAGATCGCCCTGGAGGGGACGCTCGATCTCCTCTACATCGCCCCGGAACGGCTGATGACGGAACGCGCCCTGGAGTTGCTGGAAAGCTGCTCGGTGTCCCTTTTCGCCATCGATGAGGCGCACTGCGTTTCCCAGTGGGGGCACGATTTCCGGGCGGAATATCTCCAGTTGTCCGTCCTTTATTCCCGCTTCCCGGATATCCCCCGCATCGCCCTGACAGCTACCGCGGACGGCCCGACCCGCCGGGAGATCGTCGAACGGCTGAAGCTTCAGGACGCCCGCGTCTTCGTCACCGGTTTCGACCGCCCCAATATCCGCTACCGCATCGCCTCCAAGACGAACCAGAAGCAGCAGTTGCTCGATTTCCTGCAAGCCGAGCATCCGGGAGAGGCAGGCATCGTCTACTGCCTCTCCCGCCGGAAGACGGAGGAAATAGCGGATTGGCTGTCCTCTCTGGGGCTGGAAGCCCTTCCCTACCATGCGGGCCTGGAGGCGGATGTCCGCCAGCGCAACCAGGGTCGCTTTCTGAAAGAGGATGGCATCGTCATGGTGGCGACTATCGCCTTCGGGATGGGGATCGATAAGCCCGACGTGCGCTTCGTCGCCCATATGGATTTGCCCAAAAGCGTGGAAGCCTATTATCAGGAAACGGGCCGTGCCGGTCGGGACGGCCTGCCTGCGGATGCTTTCATGCTCTACGGCCTGTCCGATGTGGCTGTTCTGAGGCAGCTCATGGATAAATCCGAGGCTGACGAGCAGCACAAGCGGCTGGAGCAGAGGAAGCTGAACGCCTTGCTGGGCCTCTGTGAAACCACCTCCTGCCGCAGGCAAGTCCTGCTACAATATCTGGGGGAGGAACTGGAGAATCCCTGCGGCAACTGCGATACCTGCCTGGAGCCGGTGGAAAGCTGGAACGGCACGAAGGCGGCGCAGAAGGCCATTTACTGCGTCTACCAGACCGGGCAGATGTTCGGGACCAAGCATCTGGTGGGCATCCTGACCGGCAAGGATTCCGATAAGATCCGCCAGTGGAAGCATGACCGGATCAGCGCCTACAGCAAGGGCCAGGAATTGACCGAAAAGGAGTGGTCTTCGGTCTACCGGCAGCTTGTGGCGATGAATCTGCTGGCCGTGGACATGGATCGCCACGGCGGCCTGCGCCTGACTCCCGACGCCAGGGCGGTACTCCAGGGCAGCCGGGAAGTCTGGCTCCGCAGAGAACCCAAGCGGGAGCGCCGCCCCAGGGCGAAAGCGAAAGCAGGGGAAACCGCGCCTGCGTTTCGAGACGCCCAACCGGACGACAACGCGCTCTTCGAAGCCCTCCGCGCCCGCCGCCTGGAACTCGCCCGCGAGGCTGGCCTGCCGCCCTACATCATCTTCCACGACAGCACCCTCCAGGATATGGTGCGCCTGCGCCCCGCCACTCCGGATGAAATGGGCCACGTCGCCGGCGTCGGCAAGCAAAAGCTGGAACGCTACGGGGAGGCCTTTTTGCAGGTGATTAAGGGTTTTGAAAGATGATGGGGGAGGTAAAATCAAAAGGTGCGTCAATGGAAAAAATGAGCAGGCGGTGGTATCCTTTCTATGAAGCACGAAACGCCGGGGGAGACCGGAGAAAGGATACCCCTATAAGGGGCGTGCTGGGAGCGTTTGGAAGAGATGGTGCAAGAGCGGATTCAGGGATGGCTGCAAGAGCTATTGGAAGCGGAAGTGGCCGAGTTTCTGGGTCGAGCCAAGCACGTCCGGCGGGAGGAGGGGGAAGAGCGGGCCGGCTACCGGAACGGCTATGGGAAAGCGCGGCAGGTGGGGTTGAGTTGTGGGAGCGTGACGGTGCGCCGGCCTCGGGTGCGGGGCATCGAGGAGAAGCTGGAGAGCCGGGGGTTGCCCCTTTTGGCCCAGCGGACGCAGGCGGTGGCGGAGTTATTGCCCCAGTTATACTTACAGGCCGCGCCAACGGTGCAAGGCATACTGATTCCGATGCCATTCGTCTCCCGGACCGCGACGACGCGCCGGCAGGCGACCTCGGCCACCCAGGGGCCCTGGCTACCTTCATGCAACGTATAGCGGCTCCC
>JADLDR010000216.1 GCA_020846535.1 Armatimonadota bacterium
GGTCACCCATCCCAGGGGAGAGCGGTCACCCCGCCCCCAGGAGCGGAGGATGTTTCCCCTTCTCTGGATAGCGATGGGACGCGATGCATCGCGCCCCTACCCCGCATCGGCCTTAATTCGGGTAGGGAGCAACTTGGGTGAAGTTAGACGCTCAGGCCCGGCTCAATCTCCGATCTTCAGGACGCTCATGAAGGCTTCCTGCGGGACTTCGACATTGCCGACCTGCTTCATCCGCTTTTTGCCTTCTTTCTGCTTTTCCAGGAGCTTTCGCTTGCGAGTGATGTCCCCGCCGTAGCATTTGGCGATCACGTTTTTGCGGAAGGGCTTGACCGACTCGGCGGCGATGACCTTGCTGCCGATGGCGGCCTGGATGCGGATTTCGAACATCTGCCGGGGCAGGATGCCCTTCAGCCGTTCCACCAGGTTGCGGCCCCGGGGATACGCCTTGTCCCGATGGGTGATGAAGGAGAGCGCGTCCACCGGAGCGCCGTTCAGGAGGATATCCAGCTTCACCAGTTCGGATTCCTGATAGCCGCTCAGTTCGTAGTCGAAGGAGGCGTAGCCCTTGGTCCGGCTTTTGAGCTGGTCGAAGAAATCCATCAGGATTTCGCTCAGGGGCAGCTTGTAGGAGAGGATCACCCGGTCGGTTCCCGAGTATTCCATGTTTTTGAAGACGCCGCGCCTGTCCTGGGCCAGATCGAGGCAGGCTCCCACAAAACCGCTCGGGACGATGATGGTCGCATCCACATACGGCTCTTCCACCTTTTCGATCTCTCCGGCGGGGGGCATCAGGATGGGATTGTCGATCTCCAGCGCCTGCCCGCCTTTCCGGTGGACCCGGAAGATGACGCTGGGGGCGGTGGCGATCAAATCGAGGTCGAACTCCCGTTCCAGGCGTTCCTGGACGATCTCCATATGGAGCAGCCCCAGGAAGCCGCACCGGAACCCGAACCCCAGGGCCGCCGAACTTTCCGGCTCGAAGGACAAGGCGGCGTCGTTGAGCTGCAATTTCAGCAGGGCTTCCCGGAGGTCGGGGTACTGGGTGCTGTCGATGGGGTAGAGGCCGCAGAAGACCATCGGTTTGGCCTTTTTGTAGCCGGGCAGAGCGTCCTTGGCCGGGACCGCGGCCTCGGTGACGGTGTCACCCACCTGGCAGTCGGTGACGTTTTTGATGCCTGCGGTCAGGTAGCCGACCTCTCCGGCCTCCAGCCTGCCGGTGGCGGTCATGCCGGGCTGGAAGACGCCCAGGCCGATCACCTCGAACGTCCTGCCGGTCGCCATCATTTTGATCTCCATCCCGGGCCGGATGGCCCCGTCCACCACCCGGATATAGGCCACCACCCCCAGGTAGTGGTCGAAATGGGAATCGAAGATCAGGGCGCGAAGCGGGGCGTCCGGGTTGCCGGAGGGCGGCGGGATGCGGCCCACCACCGCCTCCAGAATCTCCCCGGTGCCGATGCCCTCCCGGGCCGATGCGAGGATGGCGTCCTGGGCCTCCAGGAGGAGGACGTTTTCGATCTCCTGCCGGACGCGCTCCGGCTCCGCGCCGGGCAGATCTATTTTGTTGATGACCGGGACGATCTCCAGCCCGTTGCCCAGGGCCAGGTTGACGTTCGCCATTGTCTGCGCCTCCACCCCCTGGAAGGCGTCCACCACCAGGACCGCGCCCTCGCAGGCGGCCAGGCTGCGGGAGACTTCATAGGTGAAATCGACATGCCCGGGGGTGTCGATGAGGTTGAGGGTATACTCCTGCCCGTCCCGGGCGCGGTATTTCAGGCGAACCGCGGTCATCTTGATGGTGATGCCGCGCTCCCGCTCCAGGTCCATCGAGTCCAGCACCTGCTCCTGCATCTCCGACCGGGAAATGGTTCCCGTATATTCCAGAATGCGGTCGGCAAGGGTGGACTTCCCGTGATCGATATGGGCGATGATGCTGAAATTGCGTATGTGGGATCGAAGATGGCTCATGCTACTATTCTATCAGAAAGACAGCTTTCGCGTCAACGCAGGGGAGAGAGGGAAATTTAACAGGGCGACAAGATCGATGTTTCTTCAAACCAGGAGACATGCAGCGCTGCCAACCGGGGGATAGCGCGGCAGGCCATGGCATAATAATCCGGATGCCTCTCGACGCCCACTGCCCGCACACCGACGGCTTCCGCAGCGGCAATCGTAGATCCGGACCCCATGAAGGGATCGGCGATAACGCCTTCTCCCAGAGGCAGAGCCACATAGACCAGTCGCCGTAAAAAGGACTGTGGTTTGAGGCTCGGATGTGGGGCGATCAGGCGTTCCTCACGCGGCGTGCGCTCGCTTTCGATCACATCGCAGAACGGTCTGTCATCGGGTGTGCGCCGCAGGCCGCCGGTCTGAAACTCCTTCAAGCAATCGCTGACCTTCATGCCGGGCAGCATCGGCTTGCGGAAAAGCCCCCAGGGTTCATAACAGCCCCGGGGCAGGGAGGTGACATTCGGAAAATCCGTTTCGGCGTTTTTAGGGCGGTCCCCTCCCCGCAGGGTCCTGACCAGACGGATCACCTCGCCGCGGAACTCCAGCCCACCTTCCACAAGGACGGAAAAAACGATCTGGGATAAAAAGGCGTTGGAGGCCATGAAAAGATGGCCCCCTGGCCGCAGCGCCCGGCAGACGCTTTTGGCCCATTCTGAAAAAAAACACCTGAGAATCTCTCGTTCCTTCTGTGTCAGGGCGGTAAAGCGCGGAAGGGGAGAGCGCATGCGGCCGTCAAACGCTGGGGGAATTCTCCATATTCCTCCGTTTCCATTGTCTCTTTTCTCAAGCTGGCCGCTGTCATATTCTTTGACGCCATATGGAGGGTCCGTAACGACAGCATGGACGCTGTTTTCCGGCAGGAGGCGGAACCACTCCAGGCAATCGGCGTGGACGATTTCAGATTCGCCGATTTTTTCTGATGGATAGCTTTCCGCCCGTTCCCCCATCGTTCCCCCCGAACATTAAAGGCTGCTATGATATTATAACTTATGCGAGTTCGCCTGTCAATAGCTCCGAGGCTGAGGCAAAGGTCGCAGGCAATAAAAAGGAGGCCATCTCTGGCCTCCTTCAGTCTCAAAGCGGCTATAGCCTACCCCGATACGTCCTCATCTTCCACGAAGACGCGCTTTTCCACTTCGTCGAAGCTGGTGATGCCCCGGAGTATCTTCTGGGCGGCATCCTGCTGCATAGTGGTCATCCCGGCTCGGACGGCGGCATCCTTGATGGCCGCATAGCTGGCTCTCAGTCGCGCCATATCTTGTATTTCGTTGTTCATAGTCATCAGCTCGAAGACGCCCATCCGGCCCTTGAAGCCGCCGTTGCAGTAGGAACAGCCGACGGGCCGGTGGAAGAGGGGATCGGATTCGGCGGACAGCCCAATCCGGTTGATTTCCTCCCCGGAAGGGACATAAGGGGCCGCGCAATGAGGGCACAGCACCCGCACAAGCCTCTGGGCCAGCACGCCGATGATAGCCGAACTGATCAGGAACGATTCCACGTCCATATCCAGGAGGCGGGGGATGGCGCTGGGGGCGCTGTTGCAGTGCAGGGTGGCGAAGACCAGGTGGCCGGTCAGGGCGGCGCGGAAAGCGATATCCGCGGTTTCCATATCGCGGATCTCGCCCACCAGGATCACATCCGGGTCCTGGCGCAGGATCGAGCGGAGCTGCGCGGCGAAGGTCAGCCCGGCCCTGACATTGACATTGGACTGGCTGATGCCGGACATCTCGTATTCTACCGGGTCTTCGACGGTGATGATGTTGGTTTCCTCGGATTTGATGGCATTCAACACCGAATAAAGGGTGGTGGTCTTCCCGCTTCCGGTCGGGCCGGTGACCAGGATGATGCCGTAGGGCTTGCGGATGAGGCTGTTGAAGCGTTCCAGGTCGCTTTCGGAAAACCCGAGGCGGTCGAGGCCGGCTATGCTATTGGCCTTGTCGAGAATCCGCATGACCACCCGCTCCCCGTAG
This sequence comes from Armatimonadota bacterium, assembly GCA_020846535.1. Taxonomy (GTDB): domain Bacteria; phylum Armatimonadota; class JADLDR01; order JADLDR01; family JADLDR01; genus JADLDR01. Next base: position 3,981 of record JADLDR010000216.1, read on the forward strand.
ATGGTGGGCAGGGTGGAGATGCGGAGATCGATCAGCCGGTTCTCGGCCCTGATGGTGGCGCGCCCGTCCTGCGGCAGCCTCCGTTCGGAGATATCCATCTCCCCCATGATCTTGATGCGGGAGATACAGGCCGCTTGAATGGATTTGGGGATATCCCGCACGTGGCGCAGCACCCCGTCCACCCGGTAGCGCAGCTCGAAGGTTTTCGCCCGCGGCTCCAGATGGATGTCGCTGGCTCCGCTGCGGACTGCCTCGGCGATCATGAGATTGACCATCCGGATCACCGGGGCCTGGTCGCTCTGCCTCCGGGCCTCGTTGACATCTTCCTCATAGTAATCGGTTTCTTTGGGCGTATAGCTGATATCCATGATCGCTTCATCGATGCTGGATGTGAGGTCCGCCCCGTTATGGTTGCCGGATGCGGTGTAGTGCTTCATAACGGCCCGCTGCACATGGCTTTCAGGGGCCATCAGAGGCTCCACCCGCAGCCGGGTCTCTCGCTGGATGAGGTCTATCGTCTCGACATCGAGCGGGTTGCTCATCGCGACCACCAGGCGGTCGCCCTGGCGGCTGACCGGGATGATGGAATGGGTGCGGGCGATATTTTCCGAAACGAGCTGGATCACATCCGGATCGACGGCATAATCCGAAAGATAGACATGGGGGATATCGAGCTGGAGCGCCCAGGTTTCCGTGATATCCTCTTCGGTGACATAGCCCATATCGATCAGGATATGTCCCAGCCGCTTGCCGGTTTTCTTCTGCTCATCGAGAGCTTGATCGAGCTGCTCTTTCGTCACCAGCCCGGCGGCGATCAGAATCTCGCCCAGACGCTTCTTATACGACCTTTGCACCTTCTCCTCCTGCGAGTGGATGTATCCATGTTCAATGTAGAAGGCGTTCGGACGCCTTCATGTTCTTCAACGGCCTGCCGCTACAAACGGGTCGGCAGCGCGTAGCGTTCGGCGATGGCTCTGGCGGCGTTGCAGACCTCCTCCACCATGAACCACAGGGGGACCGATTTATCGACCACCTGGTCGGCTACGGCGGCGGCGGGCAGGTCGTAAACAACGGCGGTGGAAGCGTCCTCGGCGAAAGTTCTCCCCCCTACGGCCCGGATCGCTTTCAGCCCCACCACGCCGTCGCGCCCCAGACCGGTCAAAAGAACGCCGACGGCATGGGAGCCATATACGGAAGCCACCGAACCCATCAGCCGGTCCGTAACATGCTCCTGCATCTCCGGCCCGGCAATTTCGTGCATTTTGATTCTGACGAATCGCCTGGCCTCGATATAGTCTTCCTCCACCACCGCAGACTCCCCGCCCGGCATGATGTATACCTGCCCGGCAATGATTTCGTCTCCGTGCTGCGCCTCTTTGACCGGCATCCGGGTCACCTGGCCGACCCGTTCGGCCAGGATGCGGCTGAAGCCGCGGCGGCTGGCCTGGGCGATCAGGATGGCCGCCGGGAAATCGGGGGGGAAGTGAGGGGCCAGCTTCATGAGCGCGATCTGCCCCCCGGTCGAGGCTCCGATCACGACCGCCATATCGCCGGTTTCGGGGATTTCGATCCGGCGGGGCGCAGGGGGTTCGATCAGCCGGGAGACCGCCGCCTGGTGGACGGCCTCCAGCAGCGATCCCTGCAATTCGTCCAGGAAATGAGAGCCGGAGCCGCTGACCTCCAGAAGAGCCATATGCCGGATCTCCCCGGCGCATTTGAGGAGGGCGGGGTCGTCTATCTGAGAGCCGTAGACCACCAGAGGGGACAGAGTATCGCTGCGAAGGCGGTAAATGCCTTCGAGAAAACCTTCGCTGCCCGCGTGATAGCCGAGGATCACCACATCGGGGGTGAGGTAGCCGAGGCTGTCCTGGGCGTCTTTGTGGCTGCTGACAGCGCCAATGATTTCGATATCGGAGGCAGTGCGGAGCATGGCTGTCAAGCCTTTCCGCAGGATGTCGGATTTCTCGACAACCAGTACTTTGATAAGGGACATAGTGGCATCCATGAATCGTTAGAGGGTAGCGTTCGCGCTCCCTGCGGATGGGGAAGGAGGCTCCAGCTTATATTTTTTAATGAATTCGGCGTTGGAAAGCAGCTTCAAATCCTCGCCGATGTAATCGGCGAACTTCCGCATCTGCTCGCTGTCGGAGGAGCTGGCTTTCACGAAGGAGGGAATCCCGACCCGACGCCGGATCACCACATGGGTGAAGACCCGGAAGACCGGCCCGGCGGTCACGGTATCGACCTCCCAGAAGCCATCCGCCGCTTCATTCAATTGCTCATCCGTAAAATCCATCGACATGGGTGTTTGGTTTCCTTCATGCCCGGCGCGTCATGTCGGATGACATGCAGTGTTGATAGATCGCCTCGGAAATACGCCCGATCTTTTCCTGTCCTGATGCGCGGTCGGGAATGCCTTCGCAGAAAACGGTCAGCACGTAGGGGCCGGAAGAGGAATAGATGATGCCTGCGTCGTGCGCCGCGCCGGTCAGTTCGCCCGTTTTATGGGCCATTTCGATGCCTTCCGGCAGATACCGGGCCAGTTTCTCCTTGTCCTGCTGGCGGCTCAGGATATCGAGCGCCGTCCGGCAGACCGGCTCCGGAACGCCTTCCTGCCGGTAGAGCCTTTCGAAAAGACGGGCGGTTTCGATGGGGGTGGTGGTGTTCTCCAGCCCGGCAGCCGCCGCCTCGAAGTCCATAAATCTTCGCCGAAGGCGCGTTTCCTCCAAACCCAGGGCGGCCAACCGCTCATTGACCCGGTTCATGCCGACCCGATCTAGCAAAATGTTGCTGGCCGTGTTGTCGCTGACCACCGACATCAGCCGGGCCATGTCGAGGAACGTCAGTTCGATGCCGGAATGCAGCTCCTGTAGCACCCCGCTTCCGCCTGCCACATCCTCAGGTTTCAGGCTATACCGCTCGTCCAGCGAAAGCGCCTTCTCCTGGGCCTGCCAGAGCAACTCCAGCAGAATGGGCGCTTTCATGACGCTGGCTGCCCGGAACAGCGTTCGGCCTTCGATATCATCGGCCTCATCGCGGGTCAGGTGAATGAAGGCGATGCCGGTTCGACCTCTGGTATTAATTATGTCATCTTTCAAGCAATTCTTTAGATTCATTCGACCCTCGGATTATGGCCAGGATATGATGAGAGGCGTTGGGGGGAGCGCAGCCGGAAACTTGGTGAAAATACCGGGCTTTCTATGGAAGAACCCTGTAGGGATGGATCGAGAAGGTGTGAAAGGAGTCTTGACAATGAAACGTGCCGACATTCCCGGCATCGGCAGTGAGGATACCATCCGGCTGACCAAGCGCGAAGTGCAAGTCCTGACCCTGATTATCGAGGGCCGCGCCAGCCAGGAAGTGGCTGACATCCTTTATGTCAGCAAGCGGACAGTGGATTTCCATCTAGCGAATATCTATGAAAAGCTGCAAGTCTCCAACCGGTTGCAGGCGTTCCGGCGGGCAACCCGGCTGGGCCTCATCCCAGGCAGCTCTCTGCTCCGCGATGCTTTAGATGGCGCTCGACAGTAACCACACGCCGGTATCGGAGGCTACAGGTTTTTCCGCCTGTAGCCTGTTTTTTGTACGGGGAACCACCGCCCTTCGGCCTTGTAAGGGGTCTATAACCCCAACAAAGAGGGCGCATCTCGCGATGCGCCCTCTTTGGGTTTCTTATGACGATTCTCCTGGAATCTTACGGCGTTTAAGAATCACGATGAAGCGGTGGCCCATGTCGCTGGTCGGATACTGAAAGCAGGAGACGATCTCGAAGCGTTCGGCTCCCAGTTGGTTCAACTCCTCTTCATTCAGGCGGTTGTGATCCAGCACCTTGTATTCCCACTGATCCACGGCTCTTCACCTTTCCCTTCGTATCGAATGTCTGCGCTGACAACAGGAAAGACTGCTTGCCTGCAAGTAGAGCCACCGGTCAGCCCTTTCAGGCGCGGGCCTTTGGGGTTCGGGATACGATGTCCGCAAAGTAGCGGTGAACCCGGTCGTCGTCGGTCAGTTCGGGGTGGAAGGAACCGGCCAGAAGGTTTCCCTGGCGGGCCAGCACGATATGATCCTCGAACCGGGCCAGCGCCTCGGCGCTGCCCGACACCTCCCGGATGACGGGGGCGCGAATGAAGACCCCCTGAACGGGCGTATCCCCGATGGCAGGCACGTTGATCTCGGCCTCGAAACTGTCCACCTGACGGCCATAGGCGTTGCGCTCGACCGTCACGTCCATGAGTCCCAGCCGCGCCTGATCGCTGCCCACAATGCGTTTTGCCAGCAGGATCAGGCCGGCGCAGGTTCCGTAAATGGGGAACCCTTCCTTGAGGGCGCGCCCGGTGATGGCGGAATCCAGACCGTAGCGCGCCATCAGCTTCCCGACCGTCGTACTCTCACCTCCCGGTATGATCAAACCGTCTGTCCGAGCGAACTCCTCCACGGTGCGGATGGGAAGCCCCTCCACGCCGATTCGCCCCAGCATCTCCAGATGCTCCCGGAAATCGCCTTGAAGCGCCAGGACCCCGATCTTCATTACCAGCCCCGGACCGAAAGGAGTTCTTTTTCGTCGAGCTGGCGGATATCGAGGCCCGACATCGGCTGGCCCAGCCCCCTGGAGACCTCGGCCAGCTTCTTGGGATCCCGGTAGTGGGTGGCCGCGTCCACGATGGCCTTGGCGCGGGGCATCGGATCCTCGGATTTGAAGATGCCCGACCCGACAAAGACCGCCTCCGCCCCGATCTGCATGACCAGGGCCGCGTCCGCAGGGGTGGAAACCCCGCCTGCGGAGAAGTTGGGAACAGGCAGTTGTCCGGTGCGGTGTACCTCGACCACCAGATCGTACGGCGCTCCCAGATTCTTCGCCTCGGTCATCAACTCCTCTTCGGGCAGGCTCTGAAGCCTCCGAATCCCGCCCACGACCGCGCGGATGTGGCGGACGGCCTCCACGATATTGCCCGAACCAGCCTCGCCCTTGGTTCGCATCATGGCCGCGCCCTCGCCGATGCGCCGCAGGGCTTCGCCCAGATCGCGGCAGCCGCAAACGAAGGGAACCTTGAAATCGTGCTTGTTGATATGGAACTGCTCATCGGCAGGGGTGAGGACTTCGCTCTCATCGATAAAGTCCACGCCGAGGGCCTCCAGGATCTGCGCTTCCACGAAATGCCCGATGCGGGCTTTCGCCATGACGGGGATCGTCACGGCTTCCATAATTTCGATGATTTTGGTGGGATCGGCCATGCGGGCCACCCCGCCCTCGCGCCGGATATCCGCCGGGACGCGCTCCAGGGCCATGACCGCAGTGGCCCCTGCATCTTCCGCAATCTTGGCCTGCTCCGCTGTGGTGACATCCATAATGACACCGCCCCGAAGCATCTGGGCCAGTCCTACCTTCTCTCGCCAGGTTGACTTCTCTACTGACATGGATACTAGCCTCCTCTTATCCTCTCTTATGCTATGCGCGCCCGCCTCAAGCCGTCACGCAATTTTTGCCCTCTCAACAAAAGGACATCGAGATATACTCAACGTAGTATATTATAGCATACCCCCCCCTGGAAAGGCAATTTTCGGCGTTGATGAACATCAGGAGGCCTGTATGAATATCTCGTTGCAGTTGTCGCAGAGCCGCTATGCGCCCGGGGAGACGCTGGCGGGCAGTGTGGTGGTGGAGGCGGAGCGCCCGGTTCATTTGCGGGGCGTCCGGTTGAAGGTGGCGGGCAGCGAGGAGACGCGCATCCAGAGGCGGATGCGGAACGGGGGCATTAGGGTTTACTCGGAACACGCCTCTCTGGCGGATGAGGAGATGACCCTGTTTGGGGAAACTCGCTCTCCCTCGCTGGGGGAGGCGCTGGCGGAAAATATCGGGGCCATCTTCGGCAAAAGCCACGCCCCGGAACTGGCTGCGGGCCGCCACGAATACCCGTTCGAGTGGCCGATCCCGGGCGACTGGCCGCCCACCTATGAGGGGCGTCACGCCTGGGTGCGCTATGAGGTGGAATCCCGGGCCGATATCCCGCTCAAGCCCGATATGCGGGATAGCAAGCCTTTGATCGTGGCCTCCCCTCTGGTGCTGCGGATGAGAAAAGCCCGCCCTGTCTCCTTCAACTACCCGGAACACCGCCCTAAAAATGTGGGCGTTTTCGCCTCCCTGTCGAAGATGTTTACGCCCGATATCGGCCTGACCGTCACTCTGGAGGACAAAGCCTTCCACCGCGGCGGGGAGATGCGGGGAACCCTCGCCCTGAATATCCCCGATGGCCGCCCGGTTTCACGCGCCCTCCTGGAACTGGCCTGCTTCGAGGTGGCCCGCGCCGGCCGGATCAACGAAAAGACCGTGCTGGCCCGGGCGGAAGAGGATGTCCCTCTTCCGGAAAACGCTCCTGCGCCGACCCCGTTCTGCATCCGGGTTCCGGAAAGCGCCCCGGCCAGCGGGGGATGGCGGCATTTCGATATCAAATGGTATCTTCACGTCCGCCTGGACATCTCCCTCATGCCCGATGTGAGGTGTCTGCGGAAGGTGGTTGTGATGTGAGGGGAATTTTCCGAAACGGCCTTTCTCCGGGTCGGCCCCGCCGATATGGGGCCATCCGCTCCGATCCGTGTTCATCTAGGGGATAGGGTGTAGGAAAAGCGGCGCAGGGGGACGCTACACCCTATCCCCTGATCCCGATACCCTATAATCCCGGCCCCCGTGTTCCCGCAGGAAATCCGCCGTTGCGCCGTGCTCGTAGCGGACGGCCCAGTAGAGGGCGGTTTTGCCCTCTCCGTCCTCGGCGTCCACCCGGGCACCGTGGGCCAGGAGGAGGGTCAGGAGGGCGATGTTTTCGCGCCAGGCGGCCAGATGGAGCGGCGTGTCCCCGTTCTTGTTGACCGCATTGATGTCCGCCCCGGCCTCGATCAGCAGCAGGGCGATCCCGACATGCCCGTGGGAGGCGGCCAGATGGAGCGGCGTCCAGCCGGTGCTGGCCCCTGTTCGCTCGTTGGAGCTGGCCCCGCAGCTCAGCAGCAAAGAGACGATCCTGCTGTGCCCTTTGGCGACCGCCCAGTGAAGAGGGGTGCTTCCGGAGATGTGGCGCAGGCGGATGAATTGCGGGTTTTCCGCTAGAAGACCCTCCACCCGGGCCAGATCGCCCTCCTGCACCGCGCTATGGATCCGGCATTCCTTCGACGTCTGAGCCATGCGGCCCCCTTTCTTTTGCGCCCCTCGGTCTTTGCGGCCCAAATAAAAAGCGGGAGACAGCCGCAGCCGCCTCCCGCTCCGTAACGCCTGAATTAAATCAAGCGGTGATTACCAGCGAGGCCCCCGGGATCGGCTGCCGCCTCCGCCGCTGCCGCCCCCGTAGCCGCCTCCGCCACCATAACCGCCACCTCCGCCGCTCCGGCGCTCGGTGCGCGGCTTGGCTTCATTGACGGTCAGGGTGCGGCCCTGGAAATCCTTGTTGTGCGTGGCATCGATGGCCGCCTGGGCGTTTTCCGCCGGCAGGTCCACGAACCCGAAGCCCCGCCCGGCCACGATCCGCGCCTCCGCCACAGGTCCGAATTCCGCGAAAAGCTCGCGAAGGTTCTCTTCCGTGGCACCGTAGGACAGATTGCCTACATACAAACTCTTGTTGCTCATAACATCCTCTTTTCCGGGAGTTCATCCCGCACGATTCCGGTTGGCTCAGGCACGGTCTTTTGCGGCCAGCGATTCCTCACGAAAAAGAGCCGAACTATCAGACAATTCCCAATCCACCAGTGATTATCCTTATTATACCCCACTTTCTTATAAATGTCTACCATATCGAAAACTATTTTTTATTTTTGGAAAACTGTTGGGGAATCGAAGGGTGTAGGGGATAGGGTGTAGTATCCCCATAGCGATCCAGATAAGGGCGACTGGCCCGCCGGGGCGGGGGGCGGGACTTGGGGAGACCGTTCCCTAACCCCCCGGCCCCCTTCCCGAAACGGGCAGGGGGAGTGGATGAGGGGGTAAAGCACCGCACCGTCTATCCCCCTCTCCCAGGATGCGCTCCGGCGCATCCCTTCGGTTTCGGGGAGAGGGGCCAGGGGAGAGAGGTAACCCATCCCAGGGGAGAGCGGTCACCCCTCCCCCAGGAACGGAGGATGTTTTACCTTAGCTTGATCGCTATGGGGATAGGGTGTAGTATCCCCCCTGCGCCGTTTTTCTATCCCCTCTCCCTATCTCTCCCCCTTGCCGCGCCCCTCCTCCATAGCGTATAATACAAGCGAGGAGACATCGCGATGAAAGCAGTCTGCGCCTGGTGTAAAGCGGAGATGCCGCTGCCGAAGGGCGACTGGAAGGGACAGGAAGGGATCACTCACGGCATCTGCCCGGGATGCGCGGAGCGCCAGCTTTTCGGGATCGGAGGCGGCTTCCACCACTTTCTGGACAGCCTGCCGCTGCCCGTCTTCGTGCTGGACGGATCGACCCGCATCCGGTCCGCCAACCGCCGCGCCTGCGAACTGGTCGGCAAATCCTTGGCCGAGATGGAAGGCATCCCCTGCGGGGATGCCCTGGTGTGCGGCAACGCTCGCCTCCCCGGAGGCTGCGACAACGCCCCGGACTGCTCGGGCTGCCTCATCCGCCGATCCATTCTGAACACCTTCGAAACCGGCCAGACCCTCCACCGCGTGCCCGCCCCCATCCGCAAATGCGCCTCCACCGATCCCCACCCCCAAACCCTCCTCATCTCCACCGAAAAAATAGGCCATGCCGTCCTCTTCCGCCTGGACGAACTCCAAAGCGAAGAAGCCCCTCGCTGAAACGGGCCGCTCCTCAAAAAAGGAATCCCCCGCCTCACATCAAACCTCTATACCCTGACCCCAAAACCCTCTACCCTGATCCCGAGGTCTCTGCCCATGAAGCCACCCGCTGCCTTCGCCCTTCTCCTGTCCTTTCGAACTGGCCCACTCAGGGCGTGGGCCGCGTGAACCCGGACGGCTCCAAAAGCTCCTGCGCCGCCTGCCACAACAGCCTGGTCTCCGACCCCGAGGGGGCTGTGATCGCCCCTCGCACCCACGATTTCGGCTCCCGCCTCTGGGTCAGGATTTTCGGCCTCATCTACACCCACCCCTAGCCCAAAACCGGGGCCACTCATCTCATCCGGAACAAAAACGGCCTCCCTCTCCCGACAGCCTTTTCCGGGCAGCCCGCCTCCTCCTACCTGATCGATAAGGAGGCGCAGCCAAAAAGGCGGGCCGACTTCACCCGCCTCTGCGCCGCCCGCCACTTCGACCGCTTCGAAAGCACCGACCGGATGGTCAAAACCGCCACCGAACTGATGCAAGCCGCCTGAAAAACCGGCCTTGCCAACCCCTCCCACCCCTTCGGCGAATCCTTGGAGTGCGACTGGGCCTCCCAGTGGCTCTTCTGGGCCAGCTCGGTCCGCTACGCCTCCGCCATAACCGGCGCTCCCGACTACGCCGCCTTCGAAAACGGCTGGTGGCACCTCACTGCCACCCTTCGCAAAATGTACGAGACGGTCAAAAAGAGGCAGACTCTATTTTTGACCACAGATGAACACGGATAAAGGCTAAAAAGAGCTATCCGTATTTATCTGTGGTCATCTGTGGTCAAAAAAGAGCCTCCATGCTATCACAGGATTCAAGAAAGTACTCCCTATCGATCTCGAACCCCACAAAGCTGACACCCAGTTCGACACAGGCCCGCGCCGAGTGCCCGATGCCCAGAAATGGATCCAATACGACGTTTGTTCGAGACAATCCATGAAGCAGAATACACATCTTCGGTATTTTGACCGGAAATGTCGCTGGATGTGGCCTTTGGTCTTTGCGATTCTTAATTGTTTTATAAGGCACGAACCAATTGTTACCTCGACACTTCTTGTCTTCCTTAACACCTTTCCAACGGCTGATATTTGATTTATCTTGATATTCTATACCAATGGATAAGCGGTCGAGTTCCACATTTCCGTTTTTGGTCAAATGAAATATATACTCATGGCAGTCATTGATGTACCTTGAGCTATGAATCGGTTTATAATGCCCGACCGACACGCTTTTGGTTATCCCCGGATAGCTGCCTACGTCCTGTTTTTCAATCGAAATGGATTTTATCCAGTGAATCACATTTTGGAGACAGAAATGCTTTTTCATTTCAAATAATACTTCAAATGGCACGTAAGGATCCGAAGGTTTGGAACCGACATTGAGAAAAACGGAGCCTTTCTCGGACAGAACGGATCGCACGGCTTCGGCCCAATCGCTCAGCCACGCTAGATACTCTTGCCGATGAATTTTATCGTTATATTCGTTATATTTAACTCCCAAATTATACGGCGGAGAGGTCACCACCACATCGACCGAGCTTGGCTCCAGATACCGTTTCATCCCTTCGATACAATCGCAATGATATACCGTAAATTTCCTGTCTTTACGACAGTTATAATATTCCCGAACGCCTCCACCTCCCTCACCGGTCATGGCTTCTTCCTGGGTAGCGATTCGGTGTGCGTCTGTGGTCAAAAACCACCCCCCAAAGCCGCATCATCTGTCCTTCCCCGCCTTCGCCACCACGAACCGGTTCTTTTCGGTGTAGTAGTAAACCATGACATCCTGGGCGCGGATGCGGAACTGGCGGCAGAGGCGCAGGGTCTCTTCTTCGACCTCCCTCGGAACGTAGAGAAAGAATCGCGGGGCTGCGTATGCGAAGAGCTGCCACTGGCTGCGGGCCTCTTCCGCTGTGACCGTGCTGGCGGTCTCCACCTCACCCACCCCGGCCAGCTTGCCGGTGCGCTTCTCCAGGTAGATGAAATCGGGGTAGAGCATGGCCCGCCCCTGGGCGGTCGGCACATCCAGGCCGCGATTCTGTTCGTCGCCGGGGTTGGCTTCCAGCGTCCAGACCGGCACCTTAAAAGCTCTCCGGATCTGCCAGACGGTCGTATCGTGGTCGCGCTGGTCTTCTATCGTCCTGTTCGCCATGTCAGCTCACCGTTGCCCATATCAGATTTTCGTAGTTGGCGTGGAGGCGCTCGCTCAGGGCCTGATGGTCGGGATGCTCCAGCAACGGGTCGCGTTCGGCCAGTTCGAAGGCGTCCCGGCGGGCTTCGTCCAGGATGCGGGTATCTCCCGCGAGGTTGGCGATCCGCAGGCTCATCAGGCCGCTCTGACGCGTCCCGTAGAACTCGCCCGGGCCGCGCAGCCGGAGGTCTTCTTCCGCGATATCGAAGCCGTCGGTGGTGCGGACCATCGTCTCCAGGCGGCGCTTGCCGTCCATCGTCTTGGGGTCGCCCAGCAGGATACAGAAGGACTGCTCCTGTCCCCGCCCGACGCGCCCGCGCAGTTGGTGGAGCTGGGAGAGGCCGAATCGCTCCGCGTCCTGGATGATCATGATCGTGGCGTTGGGCACATCCACCCCCACCTCGATCACCACCGTAGAAACTAAAACATCGATCTCCCGCTCCCGGAAACGCTCCATAATGTCGTCTTTCTCCCAGGAGGCCATCTGCCCGTGCAGCGCCTCCACCTTCAGGTCGGAGAAGATATCGCTTTGCAGGTGGGCGGCCAGGTCCACGGCGGCTTTGGCCTGAAGCTTCTCGGACTCCTCCACCAGCGGGCAGACGATATAGGCCTGCCTGCCCTCCCGCACCAGTTGAGCCACCTGTCCGTAGACCCGGCTCGCCTCCCGCTTGGGCTTCCAGTGGGTGATGACCGGCTTGCGGCCCGGGGGCATCTCATCGATCACGGAGACATCGAGGTCTCCGTAGAGGGTGAGGGCGAGGGTGCGCGGGATGGGCGTGGCGGTCATGACCAGAAGGTCGGGGCAGTTCCCCTTGGACATCAGTTCCATCCTCTGAAGCACGCCGAAGCGGTGCTGCTCATCGATGATGACCAGCCCCAGCTTCTTGAACTCCACCCCCTCCTGGATCAGGGCATGGGTGCCGACCACCAGCCCGTTCAGGCCCATCGCGGTCCGGTCTTTGACCTGAGTCTTGCCCTTCCTGTTCAGCGCCCCCACCAGCAGGTCCACCTCGATCCCGACTTTGGACAGCAGCCGGGACATGACCGAATAGTGCTGCTCGGCGAGTATCTCGGTCGGTGCCATCAGGGCGGCCTGGAAGCCGTTCCGAGCCGCGGTCAGAACGGCGGCGGCGGCCACCATCGTCTTGCCGGAGCCGACATCGCCCTGGAGAAGGCGGCTCATCGGGTGCGGTATCTCCATATCGCCGGAAATCTCCCCGATCACCCGCTTCTGCGCCCCCGTCAGATCGAAGGGGAGTATCTTGTGAAACTCCTCCAGGATGCTCTCCTCTATCTTGAACGAGATGCCGGGCAGCCCGGACTGGAGGGTGTGCTTGCGAAGGGCTAAGGCCAACTGGAGGATGAAGAGTTCCTCAAAGACCAGGCGGCGGCGGGCCTCCACCCCCTGCCACTCGGTTTCCGGGAAATGAATATTGCGAAACGCCTCCCGGACATCCATCAGCTTCCGTTCCGCCACGATAGCGGGCGGCAGCAGGCCCTTGACAAACGGCAGGTAAAGCTCGACGGCATTCCGCAGGATGCGCCGGATCGTCTTCTGGAACAGCCCTTCGGTGAGGGGGTAGATAGGGACGATCCGGTTGGTGTGAAGCTCCTCCCCTTCGTCGGCAAGCTCCTCCCACTCGGCGCGGGTGATATTGATGCCCCACTTGTTGCGCTCCACCTCGCCGTAGACCACGATCTCGCTGCCCATCATCTTCTGGAAAATGGTCTTCTGGAAGGGCTGGTTGAAATAGATCAGAAACGCCTTCGCGCTGCCGTCGTCAATCGCCACTTTGGTGATCGGGCGGCCCGTCTTGGCGGTCAGGTTGTCGCAGGCCACCACCCGCCCCGAGACGGTGGCGAACTCCGCATCGGCAAGCTGGGCGATCCGCTTGAACCGGCTCCGGTCCTCGTAGCGGCGGGGGAAATAGTAGAGCAGGTCTTCCACCGTTTTGACCCCGATCCGCTCGAAAGTGGTCGCCAGCCGAGGCCCCACCCCTTTCACATATTGCACCGGCGTTTGCAGTTTATCGGTCTCTGTGAGCGTCATCTTCCCTGTCAAAGCTCTATCGATGCAGTCTACGAGGAGCGCAGCGGCACGGCCATCTCCAATCTCACAAATAAACGACAATCCCTCGCGCTTTCGAGATCCCGGAGGCTGCTTCGCTCGCAATGGCGTCTGCCACAGCCCTCATGCCCCTGTATATTCCCTATTCACGCCTGCAATAGGGTTTTCCTCCCTACGGCCTCCGGGCGATGATGGTGACGATCTTTTTGGGTTCCACGCTCAGGCGGGCGGTTTTGCCGCGGCCCACAGCCTTTTCGATCTCTTCATCGAGGTTCGCCAGGTGGAGGCTTTTAGCGCCCTGGACGGTGATTTTGCCCTCCACCGGCTCCTCGGCGATGTTGAAGAAGCGGATCGCCAGATCGTCCGAGTCTTCGGCCTTCTTGACGGCGGACAGGACGAGTTGGGAGGGTTCCAGTGTGATGCAGCTCTGGCGGGCGGGCAGTTCGCCCGGATGCCTGCCTGTCTGCACGGACCGCGCCGGCAGGTTGAACCGCCGCGCCTCCTCCCAGGAGCGCCCTTCCGCCCACGTTCCGGCATGAGGATAGATGGCATAGTGGAAGGTATAGGTTCCGAGGCACTGGGCGCCGGGGGTATCGTTGTCACCGGGAGCGTCTCCTTCACCGCTCAGGCGGCCCACGCAGCGAAGGAGGGTCAGGGCCAGGGTGCGGGCCTCGTCGGGATAGAGTTCGTATTCGGGCAGTCCGCGGTTGATGACGGTCAGGCCCATCTCGAAATCGTCCGCGCTGACCCACGACTGCTGGGGATGGAAGGGCGAGGCTCCCTGCCAATCGTCGGGCGGCGTGAGAGGGCGGCTGACCACATCGAACTGGCCTTCGGCAAGCGACATCTCCGCCTCCAACTGCGACAGGAAGAGCGCCCGGATCCGGTGGTCTCTGGCCCGGTTCTCGATCTCGGTGCGGATCTCCACACGCTTGGCCCCTTTCCGCAGGGCGATCCAGGTGGCGATGCGGCACTTTTCCTTTTCGGGCAGGCGGCGGCGCAGGTCGGGAGAGAGGCCCTTCGGAAGCGGCCAGTCGTATTCGACCTTGTAGATTGCCTTGAGCGGGCCGTTCTCCACCAGAGCGACGGATGGGGAAAGCGAGAGGGTGGTATAGGTTTCATTGGCCGGCGGCGGGATGTGGCGGTATTCGTCCCCCGCGTCTCCGACATCCTCGAAGATACCCAGCCCGAAGAACTCCCGGTCGGTCTCTTTGTGCAGAAGGTAGAAGCTGCCGTTGGGCTGAATCTGGAGGGTCAGGTGTTCGTTCTCCAGCATGTTGATGTGGCGGGAGATATTTTCCCCGACAGGCGAGGCGGCAGCCTGCCCCGGGGCTACCTGGAGTACGGTATAGCCGCAGGGCGGAATGTCCACCTCCGCGGAAAGGTGGAACCGGCGACAGTTCCGGGCTTGCGGCAGCTCGATGGGATTCAGCACGCGGTCTACCACAAAATAAGTATCGCTTATCTGCTGGGGAACCGGCTGGCCCTGCATATCGAGCAGCCGTATGGAGGGCGTATCGCCGCAGTTCGCCAGGTCCACGGCCAGGGGAATGCCCCGGCGGTCGGGCGGCCCGATGGGAATATCCAGGGTCAGGTCGGCCACTTCATGCCGGGGAACGTTTAAAGGGTTGAAGAGCAGCACGGCCCCTTTGCCGTCTTCGGGCAGGCCCGAGGTGTCCGTCCGGCCTGCCAGGAAGGTCAGAGCGCGGTCGGTCAGGGAATCCGCGACCTGCTGCGCCTGCGCGAAGCGGGGCATCATCTCCTCATGCACCTGGTCGATGCTACATCCGCAGATGGAGTCGTGCGGGTGGTTCTGGAGGAGCATCTTCCAGGCATAGGTGAGATAAGAGGCCGGATAATCCGCGCCGCTCAGCCAGGCGAATGCGCTGGCCGGCTCCGCATAGCCCTCCAGGGCGGTCTGACAGCGCTCGTTCGCCATCTTGAGATACATTCGCGAGGATAACACCCCGGCCAGCACGGAACCGCCCCGGTCCTCCCGCAGCTCGCCCCGAATCAACTCTGTTTGCTCTTTCAAGGAGCGCAGGGCTTCCGCATACGCGGGCAGCGTGCTGTGAATGAGGCAGTCGCCCTGGAGGCGGTCATTGACGGCCTTCAGGATGCCGGAGAGATTGTCCTGGGCCTCCAGGTGGTCGCACCCGTTCATCAGGAGGAGGTGCTTCGAGAGGGCGTGCGGGGCCAATCGGTCCCGGGTGCGGAGGGTGAATCGAAGCGCCTCTTCCGGGTCGTCCGGAAATCGCTGCGCGTTGTTGTACCAGAAGGCCATCAGGGAGGCGTTCACCCGGGAGCCGTCCGGGGATTCCCAGAGGAATTCGACCTTCCGGCCCGGGGTAAGCTGGAGGCCGCGTCCGAAGATGCAGTTATCGATCCCGAAGCCGCGGAATATCTGGGGCATCTGGGAGATATTCCCGAACTCATCGGGCAGGTAGCCCACTTTCATCACAGGGCCGAACTGCCGGGCGATCCGGTGGCCGATCAGAAGGCTCCGGATCGTGGCCTCCCCGCTGGTCAGGAATTCGTCGTTGAGTTCGTACCACGGCCCGGCCAGGATGCGCCCTTCCCCGATATACCGGGCAAGTTTTTCCCGCATCTCGGGCCGGATCTCCAGGTAATCCTCCAGCACTATCGTCTGGCCGTCCAGGTTGAAATACAGGAATTCCGCGTCCCTGTCCAGCAATGCCAACAGGCGATCCATCAAATCCACCAGCCGCATCCGGAACTGCTGAAAGGTCAGATGCCACTCTCTGTCCCAGTGCGTATGCGAAATCACATGCAGCGTATAAGACATGATGTCTCCTTCTTACTGGTGTTGGAGGATTGAGAAAAGCGACCCTGAAAAGCCCCCCCAACCCCCCGGCTTCGGGGGGGCTGAGACTGGAATGTCCTTTGGGAAGTCCATCAAAGCCCCTCAAGGCCGGCTCCCCTCGCCGAAGTCGGGCGGAGGGATCCCCGTAACATCACTTCGGAAGCATATAGCCTCTCTTCAGCAAGAGAGGCTGGAAGTCCGTCCCGCGCCTATCCCTTCACCGCCTTCACGATCTGGTGGTCGGATTTCAACGGCTCATAGGGATCGCCGTTCCAACTGCCGTAGAATTCGATCCCCTTGAAGCCGGCCTGCCGGAGACGGCGTTCGAGATCGGCCCGGAGGAGGGGGCGATGAGGGGTGGCTTCGATATGCTGCCTCCATCGGCCTTCCTTTTTCATCAAAGTGATGACATGGAAAGTGAGAAGGCGCGGACCGAGATCGAAGAACCGCAGAAAGAGGTATTCGGTATCGCCTTGCCGCGCCTGGGCCGGGGGCATGAACCGATCCTGGTTGCCCAGAACGGCGTCATAGTTGTTCCCGTGTACGACTAGCAGGCCGCCGGGCCGGAGGGTGTCGGCAAAATCCTTCAGGGCGGCGTTCACCCCTTTGGCGGTCAGGACGTGCGGCAGGGAGTTGCCCAGGCAGACGACCGCATCGAAACCGTTCCCGCATCGGGAGGCAAGCTCCCCGAAACCGGCTTCCACATAATCCACCTTCAGCCCTGACGATTCGGCGCGGGAACGGGCCGCCATGTCGGGGCTGGGATCGGCCCCGACCACCTCCAGGCCCCACCCGGCGAAGAGGCGGCTGTGCTGACCTGTCCCGCTTCCGGCGTCCAGCACTCGCCGGGCCCCGGTTTCTTCAAACCACCGGCGCAGGAGCGGCGACTCCCGCTTCAGCCGGGCCTCCCAGTCGATCATCAGGTCATAGGTATCGGCCAGTCGGTCGTAAAGGCGCTGCGATTCGTACATGCGGCTGCTCGCTTTCTTGGCGTTCATGTTTGTCTCTTTCCTTCGGTGAAGCGCCTGTATTTTCCTCTTGATATGGGCTATCGAGAGGGCTATGCCAGATGCGCTTCAGGAGGAAGGATGAGAAATGACCATCGAGGAGAAATTCAGGCAGGCCGGGCTGAAGGGGGTGAGAATCCGGGGATGAACCCCGTATAACCGATCCGTGTCCCATCAGCAGCAGGCACAAGGAGGCGATGGATATGTTTGCCCGAAAAATCCTTTTTTGGATGTCACTGATGGGCTGTCTGGCCGTGGCCGCCTGCGCCGATGACGGTTATATATCCGGCGTGGGCGGCACGATTCGACTGATGAGCGAGCATCCCTCCATACGCATGGCCTCGGAGCGGGTGCATGTGACTGTAACCCCTGACAGGGCATTTGTGGCCGCCCGGTTCGTCCTGGAGAACACGGCAGGACCGGTCACGGTCAGGATCGGGTTCCCGGAAGGCGGGGGCGGGGGAGAGGTGAAACACCCCCGGTTCGAGCGGTTTGCCAGCACAGTGGACGGAAGGCCGGTGCGCGTGAGGACAACGCCCTGGGCTGGCGAACGCGACTTGCAGCGGTGGCGGGCCAAGACGCTCCGCTTCGCGAGAAAGCAGACGCGCATCGTGCAGGTGCGCTACCAGGCTCCCACGGGGCGAAATGTGGGCGGAACGCGGAATTTCGTCTGCATCCTCAAAACAGGAGCCTCCTGGAAGGGGCCTATCGGTTCGGCGACGGTGGTGGCCGACCTATCGGCGATCCGGGACTACCAGACCCGGAACTACTATCCGAAAAACTGCGTTCCCAGGGGCGATACCGTTCAATGGCATTTTCAGGACTTCGAGCCGGAGGAAAATATCGGCATTGCCTTCCATCATGCTTTTCTGTCCTTCGTACGCGGCCATCGGGAGTTTCGGCCCTATGTCCGCTATCTGCCTGCTCGCGACAGCGACCCGGCGACCGAACCGCGCATCGCGGATGGCGTATTGATGACGCCTGCCGAAACGCTGGTCAGCCTGCTGGGCGGCAGCGCGCAGTGGCATCCGGAAAGCCATGTCCTGCTGTTCCGGCGAAAAAGACAGCGGGCGCAGGCGCAAGCGCCGGGAAATGCCGTGAGGGTCGGCGGGAAGGAATATCCCCTGCCCAGGCCGATCCGCATCGAGCGGGGCCGGGCGATGATCCCGATGGCGGCGTTTGCCAGAGCTTTAGGGGTGGATATCCGGTATGACCGGGCGGGCAGGCGCATTCGCGTGGCGGGGGATTGAGCGGCCCGGTCACTGCTCCCCGGCAGAGACCGCCTTCCGGGCCTGCTCGACGGCCATCGCCACAAAACCGGCCAGGGAAGCGATGAACTGCGCCTCCCGGTCCGTGAAGGCGTGAGGGCGGCGGGAGAAGACGGCCAGCATTCCGATGGGGCGACCGGCGGCGATCAGAGGGGATCCGGTCATGGCGCGGAAGCCGTCCGTGCGGATGCCGTTGGGGCCGGGGTCGGCGTTGAAATCCGATATCAAGACAGGCTGGCCTTCACGGGCCGCCTTGCGGATCGCTTCCTCGCTGACCCCGATATCGCCGACGCCTGCCTCCGCATCCTGATAGGCGGAGCGGACCAGCAGGCCGGAATCGGCGGGCAGGGAGACGACGCAGGCATCCACATCCTCCAGGCTTTCCACCTCCCGCACCAGGGCGTCCAGGAGAGGCTCCAGGGCCTGGCCGCGGCTGATGATCCCGGAGACGCGGCTGAGGACTTCCGCTTCCTTCTGGAGCCTGTCCAGTTCCGCCAGCTTGCTTCCCGATTCCTCGATCAGGCGGGCGTTTTCCAGGGCCACGGTCGCCTGGCTTCCGAAGGTCAGCATGAACTGGATTTCCTCGCGGGTGAATTCCCTTCTCCGGGCGGTATAGACACAGAGGACGCCCTGGGTACTCCGACCGACCTTCAGGGGGATCGCCAGCAGGGAGGTCATCCCTCGGCGCCGGTCGAAGGGCTGGTCGCTGGCCCGGGGGTCTTCCAGCATTTCGGCGGCGGCCAGCGATTTGCCGCTCCGGGCCACCCACCCGACCAATCCTTCCCCCTTGCGAATCCGCTCCGTCCCCAGGATCTCCTCCGGCAGGTTGCAGACGGCCCGGGGGACGAGGAGATCGTTTTCGATGCTGTAGATGACGCAGGCATCGGCCTCCATCACCTGGGTGGTCAGGTTGGCGACCAGGAGGGGGATTTTTTCCACATCCGGCTCCGACCCGAGCGCCCGCGCTACCCGGTAGACGTACTTGCGAAGGGCCGCAGCCTTTTTCTGCGCCTCCTGGAACATCCGGATATTGGTGAGGGCGATGGCGACCTGGTTGGCGAGGGTGTACATCAATTCCACCTCGGCCACCGTGAAACGGCGGGGGCGGGTACTCATCGCGTGGATGCAGCCGAAGGTTTCCGTATCGATCTGAAGGGGAACGGAGACCATCGAGATGACGCCCTCCCCTTCTATCGGGCCGGTTTCGTTGATCCTGTCGGAGCGCACGTCCTCGATAGCGATAGGGGTTCCGAACTCCACCACCCACCCCGCCACCCCCTGCCCGATCTGGGGCTTGATGTCCTGGGCCGCCAGTTCGTTCAGGCCGTGGTGGGCCACCACGGCCAGCCTTTGCTCGCTCTTGCTGTAAAGGAAGACGGCCACCTTGTCCACATGGAGGAGGTTCAAAACGCTCTCGATGACCAGTTGATAGATCTCCTCCATATTGCGGGAGGAGTTGACCGCCTGGGAGAGCCGGTAGATGGCGGTGGCCTCCTCCGCCCGGCGGGTGGCGTCCTCATAAAGCTGCGCGTTTTCGATGGCGATGGCGGACTGGGCGGCCACGGCGGTGAGCATGTTCAGGTCGTCGCCGTTGTAGGCGTTCCGCTGCAAGCTGGTGACGATGATGACGCCTAGAGGCCGATTCTTGGTTCTGAGCGGGGACAGCATGGCGGAGAGGCAGCGGGCGCGGGGCACGAGCTGCTCGAAGCGCGGCTCCTGGTCGGTGTCGGCCACCAGAAGGGGTTTTCCGGTCTCCAGCACCAGGGCGGGCAGCCCCTCCCCGGCGGTCACGGTCACCTGGCGCTCGTTTTCCGTCAGGCCGTAGGCCGCCGCCACGGACATACGGGTGCGGTCGTCATTGAGGAGGAGGATCATGGCGGCAAAGTGTTCCACCGTCTCGCTCACAAGCCTGAGAACCGTTGCCAGCACTTCCTGGAGATTCAGACCGGAGCTGACGGCGCGGGAGGCGGTATAGAGTACGTCCAGTTCGTGCCGCTGCTGGCGGGAGAGGCGGGAGAGGCGGTAGGAGCGGATCGACATCGCGGCAAAGGATGCGAATACAGAGAGGAGGCGCACATCGTCTTCCGTGAAGGGCTGGCCGTCCTTCCGGTTGATGATCGCCAGGCTCCCCAGCGCATCCGCCCCGGCCACGATAGGAACGACCACCGCGGAGCGCACCCCGATGCCGGTTCCGATGCCGCTCTTCGGCTGCTCCTGGCCTTCCTCATAGGCGATATACGGCTCCGGTGGCCGGACGGCCCGCCCGTTCAGGCAGTCGTCCACCCGGACTTTCAGCCCCAGAAGTTCGCTGGAGTTCTCCCCGGCGGCGGCCACCAGGCTCATCATCTGGCGGTCGTCGTCCAGCAGGGCGACCGCGGCTCCGGTCGCGCCGGTCAATTCCAGCGCCTTCTGGGCCAGCAGATCGAGCAGGGGCCGCTCCCCCTGCTGGCCGACCTGCGAGCTTACCTCGCGAATATCTTCCAACTGCCGCTTCCGGCTGACCGTCAAGACAATCGCCTCCCACTCTCGAAAAAAGACGCCTCTATGTTACCACACACCGTATAAAACGTCAAGATTACAGCATCAAGCTGGCCGCCACCAGGTTATGGAGCTTGCGGCGGGTGGCGAAAAAGCCCACCCCCTCCGGCTCGTAGACCAGGCGGTTCGCCAGGAAGATCACGATCAGGTCGTATTCCGGGTCGATCAGCAGCGATGTGCCGGTGAAGCCGGTGTGCCCGAAAGACCTGAGTGATAGCAGATCGCCGCGGGGGAGCATGGCGTTAGGATGGGTGAACCAGCCAAGCGAGGAGCCTCCGACCTCGGGAGCGAGCCTGTTTTCGGCGGCCTGGCGGATTGTGACCGGGCCGAGAATCCTGCGCCCGTGGAAAGCGCCGTCCCGGAGCATCATCTGGGCGAAAACGGCCAGGTCTGCGGCGGTGGAGAACAGCCCGGCGTTCCCGCTGACGCCGCCCTGGGCCGCCGCGTTCGGGTCGTGTACCTCTCCTGAAACTTTGCGCTCGCGCCAGGGGCAGACCCCTGCGGTGGCGATTTCACCATGCCCGTCGGCGGGCGGGCAGTAGCGGGTGCGCTTCATTTCCAGCGGCTCGAAGACCAGCCGCTGGGCGAGGGCGTCCAGCGGCTCGCCCGTGATGCGCTCCAGAACGGCCTGGAGAAGAATGAAGCCCAGGCAGCTATAAGCGTATTTCGCGCCGGGCGGCTGGGTCAGTTCCAGGGAAAGGATACCTTCCACCAGGTGCTTTTGTCCCTCGCCGGTGCGGTAGAAATCCTTGTAGGGCGGCAGGCCGGAGGTGTGGGTCAGGAGGTGAAAGAGGGTGGCGCCTTCCAGATGAGGCAATTCCTTTTCAGGGAAAAAGCTGCGGACTTCCTGGAGGAGATGGAAAGCTCCCTGCTCCAGCAGGCAGAGGGCGGCGGCGGCCGTGGCGACCGGCTTGGTGAGCGAGGCCATATCGAAGATCGTGTCAAGGGTCATCGGGGCGGCGGGGTCGTCGTTTCTCAGGCCGACCGCCCCCCGGGCCGCGATGGAACCGTGGCGGGCCACCAGGTAGACCGCGCCCGCGAACTCCCTGCGCTCGCAGGCTTCCTCCAGCAGGCTCTGAACCCGGCTGAGCCGCTGGGGGTCGAACCCCACCGCATGAGGGGAGGAAAGGGCAAGCATGGCGAAAGATCCTTATCCACTGTATCAGATGCATCAGCATTCGCCATCCAGCCGCCCGAGTCCTGCTTTGCCGAGGCTGCTCAGTCGCTTTGCCACTCGTCATGGCCGTCGGCGAAGATATACACCCTGCCGCCCGGCCCGGGAATATAGCCGATGGCGGTTCGAGAAGGATCCGATTAGGGGACGGAAGGCAATTCGATAGGATCGCTCCGGTTCGGCCACCAGCACTTCCGCCTTCCACCGGGCCGGCCGCTGCCTGTCCGGGCAGCGGCGCAGCGCGATCCGGTAGAGCCAGGCGTAGAACCGGCCCTCCTCCCGGAAACTCTTCAGGCTGCGGAAGGCACGGATAAAGGCTTCCTGGGCCATGTCCTCGGCCTCCTCCGGCCTGCGGAGAATATGCGCCGCCAGCCGGCCCGCATCCGGTAGCGTTCCAGCAGCCAGCGGAAGACGGCCCCCTCCCCGGCCCGCCCGGGCCAGAGCGATTCCTCCGGTTCTTCCTCTGCCGTATGCGGCGGAGCCTCAGCCAGCAGCTCCGCGTCCAGCGCGATCATCGTTTGATTGAGGCGGGGCGACAGGGGCAAAGAGTTCGGGGGGAGGGTGGATTTTGAACAATCCGTCCCATGCAGGAATTCTCTCCCTCACAGAGAAAGAAAGAACACTATTTCACCAGGAGGAGTTATCGTGAGCGTTTCCAGGAAAATCGCCCTGCTGGGGGCGGGGAGTTTATATTTTCCTCATGCCATACCGGACATCCTGCTGAGCGAAGAGCTGGCCGGATCGGAAATGGTGATGTACGATCTGGATACGGAGAAGGCGGAGCGGATGGCCGCGATGGCCCGCAGGCTGGCCGAGTCCGCCGGAACCCGCTTTTCCGTGAAGGCCGCCGGGTCCCTTCCCGAAGCCCTGGACGGGGCCGATTTCGCCGTCACCTCCATCGGAGGCAGCGGGGCGGAGGTGAGCCGGAATGTCTATAGCTCCTATTTCCATCTCGCCGATGTGCGGATCTGCGCCCAATACGGGGTGCAGCAGCTTGTCGGGGACACCTGCGGGCCTGCCGGGATGATGATGGCCCTCCGCTCCATCCCCGCCTATCTGGACATCTGCCGCGAGATGGAGCGCCTCTGCCCGAAGGCCATCCTCATCAACCACTCCAACCCGATGGCCGCCCTCTGCCGGGCCATGCGGAAATACTCCAATATCCAGGTGATCGGCCTCTGCCACGGCGTGCAGGGGGGCATCGTCTATGCCGCCGGGCTGCTGGGCGTGCCGCCGGAGGAATTGTGCTGCACCTGGGTGGGCACGAACCATTATTACTGGTACACCCGCGTCACCCACAGAGGAGAGGACGTTTATCCGGCCCTCATGGAGCGCGTTGCCGCCGCCACCGACCGCCCGAAGGAACAGCTCAGCCGCGCCCTGTCCCTTATCTACGGCCACCAGATCGTCTACCCGGAGGACGATCACATCATTGAATTCTACCCGTTTCTGACGCAGGTTCCCGAGGGGCCGCAGGCGCTCCCCTACCATCTGCCCGAAGCCGCCAAAGCCTTCGGCAATGACCCGGCCCAGCCCGACCCGGCCCACGAGCCGCCGGCCCCGGAGCTGCGGGCCGAGTTCTTCCGGCATTACCAGGAAATCCTCGACCGGAGAGAGCTGCCCGCAAAGCAGGACGACTCTATCACCGGGGAGGGTCTGGGCGCTTTGATAGGGGCCATCGCCAACGGTAGGCGGCATCTTTGCATCGCCAACCTGGCAAATCAGGGCGCGATCCCGAACCTGCCCGCAACCGCAGAGGTGGAGGTGGAAGCCGTCACCGATTACTGCGGCATCCGCCCCCTCCACATGGGAGACGCTCCCCTTATCCTCAAAGGCATCCTGGAGAAACGATTCGTCTGGCAGGAGCTGGTGGCCGACGCCGCCGCTACCGGCAGCCGCAAGGCCGCGCTCCAGGCCATGATGGTCGACGAAATGGCGATCTGGCCCGAAAAAGCGGAAGCCCTGCTGGATGCGCTTCTGTCCGCTTCCCAATCGCTCCTGCCGCAGTTCGAGTAAATGTGGCGGATCGGATTTGTCGATAAACAACAGTAGCTCTCCCCACGATCAAGCCGAATCGTAGGGGCGCGATTGATCGCGCCCCATAGGTATCCAGTCCGGGGAGATGGGTTACCTCTCTCCCCCGGCCCCTCTCCCCGAAACGGGGAAAGGGGGGAGAGAGTGCGGACATTGACGGCCCCATCCACTCCCCCTTCCCGTTTCGGGAAGGGGGTTGGGGGGTTAGGTAACGGTCTCCCAAAGTCCCCAGCCCCGCCCCTGCATAACAGGCACCCTGATCGGGATCGCTATGGGGGCGCGAGGAATCGCGCCCCTACAAAAAGCATCCCCGTTTCCAACGAGGCGTCTATCATGCAAAACATCTTCGAGACCTGAACCGGCACGGCCCGAGCCTGCGGCCTGCGAAGCCAGGTGCGCCGGGGGCGCGGCCCATGCCATCGATTCCCTGACCGCCCTCAAAACCGTCAGGAGGGCGGCCTGAACCCGGTCGCTCTCCTGCCCTGCAATCCTTCCGCCCCGGCCAAATACGAATGGCTCAGCCTGTCCTACCCCTTCCAGACAGAACCGCAGAGCCAGGAAACCCTGAACAGCTTCCGGCAGATGGCGAAAAAGCTGGGATTGACGGTTGCAGTCGGCTGAAGGCTACCGCCTCCAGTCGATCACCATCCCCAGGAAATCCTCGGATTTGTCGACCATCAGGCGGTAGGCTTTGGGAGCGTCTTCCGGCGTAAAAACCCGGGTCATCAGTTCGGCCACATGAAGAGAGCCTTCCTGCGCCATCCCGATAGTTTTCATCAGGCGCGGTCGCAGCCACCCGCCGGTGGCCCATAGGGTCAGTTCCTTGCCCTGGAGATCGTGGATGCTCAACAGGTCGTCGCCCTCCACATACCACCCCAGCAGAACGCAGTGCCCGTCGTGGCGCAGGAGGCCGAGGGCCTGGCCGACCGTTTCGCGGGTCGCCACCGTTTCGACCACCAGGGCGGCTCCTTCGGGCTTCTCCCGGCGCACGAGTTCCTCCAGAGATTCCTCGCGCACGTTGACCGCCCTGTCCGCCGAATACTTCCGGGCCAGCGCCAGGCGGTATTCACGCCGACCGGCTAAAATCACCCTGGCCCCGCGAGAGCGCAAGGTCTGGGCCGCCCACTGGCCCACCATCCCGTCACCGAGTACCACGGCCAAATCGCCTGGCTTCACCGTCCCCCGCGAGCCCCCGTTCACGCCCACCTGGGCCAGCACCAGGCTGGCGGCGGCTTTCAGATCGAAGCCTTCCGGGAGCTGGATGGCTTCGCCGGCCTCGTAGACCGAATGCTCGATATGCCCGCCCCACATGGGCGCGGCCCCACTCTCGATCCGGGCGATGGTGGTGAACACCCGGTCGCCCACCCTGACATCCTTGACCGCCTTGCCCACCGCCTCCACGATCCCGACCTTCTGGTAGCCGGGCACGCAGGGGTACGGTGTCGGATGATCGGACCGGTTGCTCCGGGTGTAGAACTTTTCCGTCAGCACCCACCGCTCTGTCCCTACACTGATCGAGGACATCTCCGTATGCACCCGGATCTCGGTTTCCTTCGGGTCGGGAACCTCCACCTCTCCCAGTTCGGCCACCCCGTTTTGCACAAACAAGACCGCTCGTGAACGCATCGCTTATCCCTCCCACCGATGCAGCCTGCGAGGAGCGACGCGACGCGGCCATCTCCAACGTAGCCAATGAACGGAAATCTCTCGCGCTTCTGTCAGCCTGAAAATTGCTTCGCTCGCAACGACATGCTGTCGGCTTCGCTTTGATAGTCGATCCAGAGAACTCGGCATACGCATCGCCATTGGGAAAGGAATACGCCGCCCGGCCTCGAATTCCTTGTCCAATACTTTCTCGGAGGAAATCATGCCATCCATTCGTCTGGGATTGATCGGGTGCGGCGGCCTGGGACGGGTCCATGCCGACTGCATTGCCCGGATCCCCGAAGCCGCGTTCTGCGCCTATGCCGACCGGGTGGAGGCGTCGGCTCAGGCCGCCCTGAAAGACTTCGGCGGCCAATACGCCGTTCCCGACGCCGACCGCATTTTCAGCGATCCCGATATCGATGCCGTCTACATCTGCACCTGGCACGACACTCACGCCCCTCTCGCGATAGCCGCCGCCCGGGCCGGGAAGCATATCCTGATCGAAAAGCCGCTGGCCCTCTCCATTCAGGAGTGCGAAGCGGTGGCAAAGGCGGTCGAATCGTCAGGCGTGACCCTGATGCCCGCCTTCAAGATGCGCTTTTACCCTTTGATCCGGAAGGCGCGAGAGTTCATCCCCCAGCCGCAGGTACTGGTCGGTCAGATGATGGACAACCGGTGGGGAGACGACAACTGGGCGCAGGATCCGGTGAAGGGCGGGGCCAATGTCCACAGCCAGGGATGCCACACTACCGATATCCTGCGCTACCTGGCGGGCAGCGAGCCGGCGCAGGTCTGGGCCGCAGGCGGAACTCTCACCCACCCGGGCCACCCCTGCATCGATCAGTGCGTGGCCGCCTTCTCGCTGGCAAACGGCCATGCGATCTCCTGGATCCAGGGAGACGCCGCCCTGGGACAATTCACCAGCAAATTCTTCTTCGAGATCTTCGGCGGCGGGCGCAGCGTCCAGCTTTATGACCGCCTGAAAAAAGCTACCTTCTTCGACGGCTCGCAGACCTGGACGGAGGAAAGGCCGGAGGAGGAAGGCTTCCAACTGGAAAACCGGGAGTTCGTCTCCGCCCTGCTGGAAGGCAGGCAGCCCGGCATTACCGCCTACGACGGCCTCCAGGCCACCCGCATGGTGCTGGCCGCCGACCGGGCGATCCGCACAGGGGAGGTGCAGAAATTATGAGAATCGGAGTGGTCGACCTCGATACGTCCCACCCCCAGAACTGGATTCCTATCGAGCGGGAGCTGGGGCATGAGGTGATCGGCGTCTGGGACAGCGGCGCGATCCATCCCGCCGGCTATGCCGAAAAGTTCGCCGCAGACCACCGAATCCCCCGCGTCTTCGCTTCCTATGAAGACATGGTTCCCGAGGTGGACTGCGCCATCATTCACGGCTGCGACTGGGATACCCATATCGCCAAAGCCCGCCCCTTTATCGAGGCAGGCAAAGCCATCCTGCTCGACAAGCCGATGACCGGGAAATCGAGCGACCTTGAGCAGCTTGTCGCATGGGAAAAGGAAGGCGCTCGCATCAGCGGCGGCTCCTCCCTGCGCTTCTGCTTTGAAACCCAGGACTGGCTTTCAAAGCCGGTCGAGGAGCGGGGCCGGCCCCACACCGCCCTCTGCGGCTGCGCGGTGGATGAGTTCAATTACGGCATCCACGCCTACTCGATGCTGATCGGCATCATGGGCGGCGGGGCGCAGAGCGTCCGACACCTGGGCCGCTGCGGGCAGAGGCGCATCCAGGTCAACTGGCCCGACGGGCGGATGGGCTTTCTGGTGATCGGCGCGGCGGCGGGCTGGATTCCCTTCTACGCCTCTGTCGCCACCGATAAGGGAGCCGTCCAGTACCAGGCGGACGCGGAGCAGCTCTACCGCGCCCTCCTGGAAGCCACCCTCCCCTACCTGTCCGGCCAAACCGACTCGCCTCCGGTCCCAATGTCCGATCTCATCCTGCCGGAACTGTGCGCCCTGGCCGCCCGCCAATCCTGGATGAACGATAACGCCGAAGTATCCCTGGAAAATCTTGAGGATCGCTCCGGTTACGATGGCAGGGCCTTTGCCGAAGGATATCGAAAAGCGCGATATCCTTCCGGGTAGAAGAAGAGAGGCGGCAAAGCCGAAAAGCAGCAACCCCGATATAGCAAAAACACCTATTGACAACCGGCCTGCTCTGGGGTAAAATGAAGCCAGGCAGCCCGCCGGAGTCAGTATGGCCTGTCCCCTGGGGCAGGCCGTAGGGGCGAACCTCGTGTTCGCCCGGAAAAAGCGAGGTTGGCGGGCGGGGCGATCACAAGGATCGCCCCTACGGGTCGGCCAGGACGGCCCCAGAACGGAACGTTGCCTCCAACCGGCTGCTAAGGGGAACTTTTCGCGTAGCTTCGAGCGTTGAACCACACAGGAAAATGTGTCGGGTATTCTCTGAAAGGGGGAATCGCAGTGAAGAAGAGTCTGTGGGCCGGGGCCGCAGGATTGCTGGCCCTGGCGAGCGGCCTGGTATGGGCCGTTCCTTCGCCGGGAACCAAAGCGCCCACCTTCAAGCAAAAGGATCTCGGAGGCAAGCCGGTGGCGCTGGCCTCCCTCAAGGGCAAGCCGGTGGTTTACAACATCTGGTCAGCCGGTTGTCCTTTTTCCCAGAACCAGATGCCCGCCGTGGACAAGCTGGCCGCCAAATACAAGGGCAAGGTCGCTTTCATCGGCAGCAATGTCGATCTCAAGGGCGCAGACCTGAAGAAGTACGCCCAGAAGCACGGCCTCAAGCAGAAAGTCGTCTCGGACTCCGATAAAATGGTGGCGCGGGCTTACGGCGCGACAACGACGCCGACAGCCTACCTGATCGACAAGAAGGGTATGATCGCCGCCGTCTATCAGGGCTATACCAAGGGCGACGAGAACCAGTTGGACATGGATATCGATCTCCTCCTCAAAGGAGGCAATCCGCAGATGCGCCGCATGATGAAACCGGGCGGTGGGTGAGGGATGTAGCCCTCAACCGCTCCGTGCGAGCGTTTCATAAAAAAAAGCCAGGGCCAACGCCCTGGCTTTTTTGCTATACATA
>JADLDR010000217.1 GCA_020846535.1 Armatimonadota bacterium
ATCGCTATGGGACGAACCTCGTGTTCGCCCCTACGGCCTGATCCCTGGGAAAAGTGCCCTCTTCTCCAGTGGGCTGCTTAGCATAAAGGTTGCTCATAGGAAAGCCGATGCCATTCGCTCCCGACGGCCACTCGCTGCCGGGAGCTTTCTGCCCGTGAGGAGAACCAAGCGTGGCTGCCAAAACAATGCTTTGCCTTCTCGTTCTATCGTTACTGCCATTGGGAGCGGCGGAGCCTACCGCTCGGAGGAAACTGATGCCGGGAAACATCCTGCCCGTGAAATACAAATATGCCTTTCCGTCTCACCGGGAACTGCCGAAGGGCCTCCTCAAAGTCCGCCTTTTTCCTCATACCGATTTTCCTTCTCTCATGCGGGACAATATCGGGGAGCCGGAGATCATCGCGAACCTGCCGGCGGCCTCGGGGCGACTCAATATCGCCGGGGCGTGGTACTGCGTGGCCGCTTCGGAGGGGATGAGACGGCGCCCGGACGCCGGGCAGCCTGCGCTGCTTTATTTCGTCCCGGTCGGGCCGAGGCCTTCGGGAAAGATGGAATACTTGCTGAATCGCGCCCCTTACGGCTGGATGGCGCTGGTCGCCAATCACGGCGGCTTCGTCAAGGAGCGGACCGAACCGCCCTGCATGGATTCTCCGGCGGCGCAGCGGGTCACCGTCACCTTGCTCGGAAAGATGGCCCGCGTCACGGAACTGATATCGGGGCAGGCCCTTGCGCCGGAAGATCGGGGAAGCGTCCTCCGCTTCCCCCTCGGCCCGGGCGAGATGCGCCTCCTGAAAATCGAACTGAAGGAGGGTCAGCGATGAGCCGGACTGTCCTCTGTCGAATCGGGCTGATGCCGCTGCTGCTGCCGTCCCTGCTTTTGTGCAGCCCCGCCCGGGCCGGTTACGGCGGGGAGGGACCTTCCGATGGAGAGGCGGAATGGGCTCGCAAGCATGTCGGCATGTATATCTGGGGGCCTTCCTCAGAGAAAGAACAGGCCGGATACGGGCGTGAGACGCTCTCCGAAATGGCCGCCCGGCTGGGAACCAGGATCGTGCGCTCCACCATCAACATGCATCTGGAACCCTGGCGCTCCGACTACGACCCGACGGCCCGCTCCTATATCGATTATCTCCGACGGCCCGACTGGAAATCCCTGATCGCCCGGCATGATGTGATTGTTCTGACCCTGGGCGACGGCTCCGGCAGGCAGTTCGAACCGACCTGGACGAAAGAGCATTTCCGGAGGCTGACCGAGTATCTCCTGCATGCCTACGCCGGAGCGGGCAAGACATTTATCCTGGGCCTCTGGGAAGGGGACCACTGGCTGACCGAAAAGGAGATGGCCGGGAATCCGGCTGCGGTCGAGAAATTCGCCCGCTATTTCGCCGCCCGGCGGGACGGCATTCTCGCGGGCCGCGCCGCCGTCCCGCGCTCTCGCTCGAAAGTCTACGAGATGATCGAACTGGTCACCCTGGACTACGACGGCGAAAAGCAGCTCATCAACCGCGTCGTCGCCCGCACAAAGGCCGACCTCTATTCCCTGTCCTCCTGGCGGTATCAGTACGATCTCGAAAGAGCGCTGAATTACATCAAATCGAAAGCGCCGGATAGCGCGGCCTTCGGCAGCCGGAACGTGATGATCGGGGAGGCGGGCGGCCCGGCGAACTGGGCCGCCCCGGGCGAGCGCATCGCCAAGATCAGGCAGATCATCGCCCAGGCCCGGCGTTGGGGCGTTCCCTTCATCACCTGGTGGGAACTGGCGGGCGGCATCGGA
The DNA here is from genome assembly GCA_020846535.1 of Armatimonadota bacterium. Lineage (GTDB taxonomy): Bacteria > Armatimonadota > JADLDR01 > JADLDR01 > JADLDR01 > JADLDR01. The sequence goes on from JADLDR010000217.1 coordinate 1,775, forward strand.
GAAGGCCAGAACAGCCTGCAAACCCCGCCCTATGAAGGCCGAACCCGGCTTGCGCCCTACTACTGGTTCTACCGCGCCTACCACCACCGCGATGATCCCCTGCTTATCGAGGACTTCGAGGCCGATCTTTACGGCCCCGAAGGCGGCGACTGTTCTCAAGAGGGCCATTCTCTCAACCGGGTCGGCGGGGCGAGGCAGTCCCGGAACGGCCTCTTCTCCTGCCTGGCTTTGGGCGGCAGTCGGGGCCAAAGATCGCTTTATCTCCGCGCCGGCAGCCGGAAAGGGCAGTGGCATACCGGCCTGATGCGCCTCGACATCCGGCGGTTCGCCGCCATCCGCCTTTCGCTGTGCGGAAACGCTCCTGTCACCCTCGGCCTGACGGACGGGCAGGGGAAGACTGCGCGGGTCGTTCTGACGCCGGGAGACGGTCGGCGGTGGATACGGCAGACCGTTCCCCTGCATCGCTTCAAGGACGCGAACCGGGCCGATCTCTCGGCGCTGACACTCTCCCTCCCTCCCCATTCCGAAACCAGGGTGGATGATATCGCTTTCATCGGGAAGAACGCGCCACAAGTGCCGTCAGAGAAAGGGCAAACCGGCCTGCCGCGGATCGCCCATATTCCGTTGCAGACCCCTTCTGAGTCCCTGCCCCTGCCCGCCTCAACCGGACGCCCTCTCGCCTGGCTCCGGCTGAGGACGGCGGACCGCAGCCCCATCGTCAACCCGCGCTTGACCGACGGTTTCAGGACGCTGAGGCTGGGCCGTCAGCTTTTGCCGGGTCAGGTGCTGGAATCGCTGCCCGGAGGTACATCGCACCTCAGGTTCGGTCCCTTGGGGCATCTGCTGGATGTCGCACATCCCGAGGCTTCCGGGCTGGAGGCGCATGACCTGACCGGCCACCCGCAGTTTCATTCCTTCCAGCCCGGCGGGGACGGTTCCGACTGCTGGCTCCAGTGGCGCTGGGAGTCCGATTTCCCGGTGCGCCATTTCCGCATCACCCTCTACGGCTCCGCCCGCTCGGGATCGAAGGCATCTGTCCGGATCCTCGTCAGCTCGAACGGCAGCGACTGGCAGGAGGCGGCCCTCGATCCGAGAGGCTGGGAGGAAACCTGCTGGGTCGGGCGTCCCCCGGAAGGCTTCGCGCTGACCCGCAGCCTGTGGGTCCGTTTCCGGCTGAATCCTGATATGTCGCTTCCCGACTGGCCCTGGACGGTGGGGATAAGCGATTTCAAGATCGAACTCCGGCTGGACAGCGAACAGGCCGAACCGCCGTCGCTCCGTGGGCTGCGCTACCTGGACGACAGCCCGGAAAAATTCTATCGGGGCCTGCTTGATCTGGACTGGTAACTTCGAAACAAAAATAGTATAATCATGATTAGACTAATCATGATTATACTAAAGGCCGATGACATGGAACACACCGCTTTTCGTTTTCACAACCGGGCAAAAGAGCAAGAGGTCATACGACGGTTCCTTCGATCTTCGCGGTCGGAAATGGTCATCCTCTATGACAGGCGAGGGGTGGGCAAGAGCCTTCTGCTTGAGCGCGTTTTGGCCGAGGAGGGGGTGCCTTATATCTTTTATCGGGCAACCCGGCGCGCCCTGCCCTTGCAGTTGGAGAGCCTCTCGGAGGCGGTGAGAGAGGCGTATCCGGCGGCCTTTCTGCCACAGCCGTTCGGGTCGGTTGCGGTCTTCTTGGATTTCCTGAGCCACCTTGCCGCTCAGCGCGAAATCTCCGGCCATCAGGAACCCGTGATCGCTGTCATCGACGAACTGCCATATTTAGCTGACGTGGATGCCGGGCTGCTGACCGTTTTGCAGCACTGGTGGGACGCCAACAAACGCAGGCCGAATCTGAAGCTCTTTCTCGCCGGTTCTTATCTTTCGTTTATGGAACGTCAGGTTCTGGACGCCAATGCCCCTCTCTATAACCGGCGCACCGGCGCATTCAAGCTGGAGGCGATGGACTACGCCGAGGCTGCCGCCTTCTTTCCCCGTTACTCTCTTTCCGATAAAATGATCGCTTACGCCGTTCTCGGCGGGATGCCCTCTTAATCTGGAGCAGTTCGATCCGGATGAAAGCATCGAGGCCAATGTCAAGGGAACCGTTCTCCGGCGCAACACCTATCTTTCGGAAGAGCCTGACTGGCTTCTCCTGGAAGATCCCAGGCGCGATGTGGCCTACGGCTCCATCCTTCGGGCTGTCGCCGCCGGGGAGCGCAAGCCTTCCGATATCGCCAGGGCTATCGGGAGGCAGTCGGCCTAGGATGTCGCTCCCTCCTTGCAGACCTTGCAGGACTTGGGGCTGTTGATCCGCGAGGTTCCCATTACCGAGCGGCGGAATTCCCGGTCGCGCAATTCGCTTTACCTGATAGCCGACCACTATCTGGATTTCTGGTATCGCTATGTGGATGCGAACCGGAGCCTGGTGACCCGCGGGCTGGAAGACCGGATATGGGATCGCGCCATTGCGCCGTCCCTGCATCACTATGTTTCCAGACCGGCTTTCGAGCGGTCTTACCGCCAATATCTCTGGCGGGCGCTGGAGGGAGGCCGTCTGCCCCTCGATCTAGCCTTTTCCGAGGTCGGAAATTGGTGGAAAAACGGCTCCATCGAAATCGATGCAGCCGCCGTCGATGAGCGCGGGCAGGTGACACTGGCAGGCCTATGCAAATGGACGGAATCACCGGTGGATGTGAAGGAATACGCCCATTTACAGCGAAACCTGGATGCGGCCCAATCGGCCTTCCCGCTGGCCGATGGCCCCTGGCTGGCCCTTTTCTCGCGTTCAGGCTTCACCCCCGCCCTCCAGTCCATCGCCGCCAGCCAGAAGCCCAAAAGATTGCTGTTGATCGACCCGCCGGAGCTATATTTTGAAGCCTCCCAGGATCAGCCCATCCCGGCAACCCATCGTTAAAGAAACATGCGACGCCCTGAAAGCCGTACCCTAAACCCTACCCAAGAGGATCCCATGACATCGCCATCAGCCGCCGCCGACCCCGGTATGACCCCCAGAGAGCGCTTCATCGCCGCCCTGAACCGTCAGCCTCTAAAGGGCCGCGTGCCGCATTTCGAACTGGTCTTCTTTCTCACCATGGAGGCGTTCGGCAGGGTGCATCCGTCCCAGCGCGTCTACGGGCAGTGGGATCAGATGGAGGAAAAGGAGAGGCAGTTGCATCGCGAAGACCTCGCCGACCTATACATCCGCACAGCCGAGCGGCACGAGTACAGCGCCATCTTTCTGCACCCCAACCCCGGCGGCCTGGAGGAGACCCGGCGGCTCATCGATATCGTCCGGGAGAAATCGGGGGACCGCTACTTTCTGATGTTGCACGGGGATGCGACCTACGGCATCCCCTCCGGCCACGATATGCTCGATTTTAGCTGCCGCCTGGCAGACGACCCCGGCGGTGTGAAAGCCGATGCCGCCGCCATGGTGGAGCGAACCCTGCAAGCAGTCGAAAGGTACCGGGAGCCGGGCGGCCTGGACGGATTCGCCCTCTGCGCGGACTACTGTCTGAACAGCGGCCCTTTCCTCAGCCCCTGCCAGTTCGCCGAGTTCGTGACCCCTTACCTGGCCCGCCTGACCAGGGGTTACCGCGATATGGGCTTTTACGTCATCAAGCACACGGACGGCAACATCATGCCGATCCTGGATCAACTGGTGCAGACCGAACCCCATGCTCTCCACTCCCTCGACCCCCAGGCGGGCGTGGATATCGCCGAGGTCAAGAGGCTCTACGGCGACCGGGTGTGCCTGATCGGAAACGTCAACTGCGGCCTGATCGATACCGGAACCGACGAGCAGATTCGCGAGTCCGCCCGCTACGCCCTAAAGCACGGTATGCCCGGCGGCGGCTATATCTTCTCTACCAGCAACTGTGTCTACACCGGCATGAAGCTCTCCCGCTATGAAATAATCCTGGACGTATGGCGCAGGGAGGGGAATTATGCCTGAAGCAACCGCCCTTCGCCGAAGCCCGGCAGGGGAGTCGGCCTTGGGGGACTTTGAAAGATTACCAAAAGAACGCAGAATCCAAGCCCCCCTCAGCAAGAGGGGTTGAGGGGTCTTTTTGAAAGCCTCAACCATCCATATCATAATCATATCTCAAAGGCTAAACACATGACACCACGCGAGCGAACCCGGAGCGTTCTGGAACGCAAGATGCCCGACCGGCTGCCCAGGGAATTCAAGCTAACGCCGCCCCTGATGGAAAGCTTTATGGAGCGCACTGACTCAAGCGATCCTGCGGAATACTACGCCCTGGATGTGCGGGACGTTTTCTTCCGCTCCCCGGAGGGGCTTCCCGATTTCAGCCGCTACTATCCCGAAGGCGTTCCGCCGCTCCCTATGCCTGCCGGCTGGGAGGTGGGGGAATGGGGCGTCGGGACAGTGCCCGGCTCGATGCACCATTTCATCCACATCGAGCACCCGATGCGCGGCCTGAGCGGTATCGCCGACCTGAAAGATTATCCTTTCCCGGACCTGACCCGCCCGGATCGCCACCGCCACCTGGAAAAACAGGTACAGTCGCTTCACGACCGCGGCCTGTTCGTCATCGGCTTCATGGAGTGGACGATTTTCGAGATCGCCTGGCACATGCGCGGCATGGAAGCCCTCTTCGACGATTTCGCCTTCAACCCGGACTTTGCGGCCTGCCTCCTGGGTAGGATCGCCGAAATCCGCTCCTTCCAGGCCCGGCGCTACGCCGAAGCGGGGGTGGATATGCTCCGCATCGGAGACGATGTGGGAACCCAGCGTTCGATGCTGATGAGTCCGGCCATGTACCGGCGGTGGTTCAAGCCCTGCCACGCGGAGGTGATTCGCGCCGCCCGCAGCGCCAACCCGGGCCTGCATGTGAGCTACCACAGCGACGGTAACTGCCGCGCCGTCATCCCCGATCTGATCGAGATCGGCGTGACCGTGCTGAACCCCGTCCAGCCGGAGTGCCTCGATCTTGGGGAAGTCAGGCGCGAGTTCGGGCGCGATCTCATCTTCTGGGGCGGCGTGGGGACCCAGACCACGATGCCATTCCAGTCCCCGGAGGAGGTCTGCCGGACGATTCGCCGCACCATTGGCACTCTCGGCCCGACCGGCTATTTTCCCTGCCCCACCCATGTGCTGGAACCGGAAGTCCCCTGGGAAAACATCCATGCTTATCTGGAGGCGGTGGAGAGGTATGAGGTGGCCGGCTGAGATTGACAAAGGCAGATAATCAACGCGGTTTTACCACTCTTCGGATGCGGTGGCAAATGCGCTATCCTTGAGGTCTTGAAGAGAACAGCCTGTGCGCCGGGAAAATGACAGGACGAAAACCTTCCACCCATAAATCCGAAAATCCGCTTTATTGCCTGCGGAAAATGCCCTGACAATCAAGCGGAAAACCGCCTCGCTTGTTCGCAGAAAATCACCTCGCAGGCAAGCGGGTTTTCCGCTCGCTGTACAGTAAATACAACAGTATATATAACAGAGAGTACAACAACCTAATCGACAACCGGTACTGTACAGCGAACACCGCAACTCGCACAGGTTGTAGAAGCTTTTATAGATATTTGGCAAAGACGGAGATAATCGGAGTCGATTCGAGAAGGAATTGTCCTGTTGATGAAGAATACTACGGAAAGGCTGTGAAATACTCATTTCCCAACAAGCCCGGAGGCTACATGTGACCGATCCCAAACCCATCGAACTCCTGCCTTCGCTCTGGCGATTCGAAGACACCTGCAATGTCTACGTCCTCCGGGACGGGGATCGGGCCATCGCCATCGATTTCGGTTCGGGCAGGTGGATGGCACGGCTGCCGGAACTGGGCATCGGGAAGCTGGAGCATGTGTTCCTGACTCACCACCACACCGACCAGTGCGCCGGGCTGCTGGGAAAAGCGGACCTGCCCTTCGCCGTCCATGCTCCGATGGGCGAGGAGGCGTTTCTGGAGCCGGAGAAGGTGAAAGCGTATCACAGCGCCCCCTGGTATGGCCGCGGCTGCCCGCAGAGTTACCTCGTCCCGCCGGAGGGCATTCCGGGCGTCCGCTGCAATATGGACTGGTGTGGGGATATCTTCTGGGGAAACCGCCGCATCCGGTTCGTCCTGACCCCGGGACACGGCCCTTACGCCTGCTCCGTGATCCTCGACCAGCAGGGCCGCCAGATCGTTTTCTGCGGGGATGCCGCTCATGACGGCGGAACTCTCTGGCAGCCCTTCCACCTGGAATGGGATCACTACACCGGCGGCGGCGCTCTCGCCGCCTGGGAGGGGATCATGCGTCTCGCCGGGGTGGGGATGGATCTGCTCTGCCCCTCCCACGGCCCGGTGATCGATCAAAAGCCCGCGCAGGCTCTTCAACTCCTGTCCCGCAGGCTCATGGATTTTTTCAAGGCGAAAGGCTCCGTCTGCCCTGGCGAAAAGGATCGCTATGTAGAGCCGGTCATCCGGCCTTCCGGGGCGAAAGAAGTTCTTCCCCACCTCTACCAGTTCGGAGGCAACGGCTATCTCCTTGTCTCCTCGTCCGGAGAAGCCCTGATCGTAGACCCCTGCCTCGGCGATGTTTCGGCCCTCAAGGCCCTTCTCGCCGAACTGGGGAACATCCGCCCCACCGCGATGGCTGTCAGCCACTACCACTGCGACCACTGCGACGCCATCCCCGCCCTGCGGGATCGCTACGGCGCGAAAGCCTGGCTGCACCCGAAAATCGCCGAACCGCTGGCCGATCCGGAGCATACGATCATGCCTTGGCTCCCGCCTTTCCCCATCCATCCCGACCATCTCTGGCCGGAGGAGGGAGCCTGGCGGTGGCAGGAATACAGCTTCGCGGTCAGCCATTGGCCCGGCCAGACCTGGGGCCACTGCGTCTTTATGGCCTCGGTCGACGGCCAGAAGGTACTCTTCGGAGGCGACTCCTTCCAGCCCGCCTCCCGGTGGAGCGGTACCGGCGGCTTCTGCGCCTACAACAAGAGCCGCTTCCGGGACGGCTACATCCCGAGCGCCTGTCTGGCCCTGGAGTGGAGCCCCGATATCATCGCCACCGGCCACGGCACTTTCTACCGCTACGCCCCTTCCCAGTTCCGCAAGATTATCCGCTGGGCCGAGTCTGCGGAAAAGGCCGTCCGCGCCCTCTGCCCGTCTGGCGACCTGGAAAAAGACTACTGTATCGTTCACGATATCCTGGCGCAAAACGCCGCGCTCCGGAGGGATTCATGGGCATGACCAACGGGCTGGCCTCCAGGCCTCCGATGGGCTGGAACAGCTACGACTGTTACGGCACCCTGGTGACCGAAGAGGAGGTCAAAGCCAACGCGGACTCTATGGCGGTCCGCCTCCTCCCCTACGGCTGGGAATACATGGTGATCGACCTGGGCTGGTATATCCCGGAGATCGAGGATTATGCGAGCGACCGACGCCCTCCTGTCCTTCTGGACGACCGAAGCCGCCTCATCCCTGCCGCCAACCGCTTCCCTTCCTCAGCGGGCGGGCGCGGCCTGAAGCCTGTCGCCGGCTATGTTCATAGCCTGGGGCTGAATCTTGGCCTCCGCATCCTGCGCGGCATCCCTCAGGAGGCGGTCGAGAGAAACCTGCCCCTTCGCGGCTCTTCCCTCCGGGCGCGGGACATCGCCGATAGGGGAAATCTTCCCCCCCTGGGCCAACCTCATGTACGGCATCGACCTGTCCAGACCGGGCGCTCAGGCGTATTATGACGATATCGTCGCCATGTACGCCGGCCGGGGTGTGGATTTCATCAAGGGGGACGATTTTATATGGCCCATAGCGATCCAGATCAGGGTGACTGTCCCGCCGGGGCGGGGTTCGGGACTTGGGGAGACCGTTACCTAACCCCCCGGCCCCCTTCCCGAAACGGGAAAGGGGAGAGATTATCTATAAAGCACCGCACTATCTATCCCCCTCTCCCCGTTTCGGGGAGAGGGGCTAGGGGAGAGAGGTAACCCCGTCCCCGTTTCGGGGAGAGGGGCTAGGG
>JADLDR010000218.1 GCA_020846535.1 Armatimonadota bacterium
CTGGAAGTGGTCAAGCGCACCGACGGCGGGAAAGGCTTCACGGTCTTACCCCAACGCTGGATCGTGGAGCGCACCTTGGCCTGGTTGGTCCAGAACCGGCGCTTGAGCAAGGACTATGAGTTCACCCTCCAGAGCAGCGAAGTCTGGATCGACCTGGCGATGATCTCTCTGATGGTGCGCCGACTTTCCAAATCCTGAGTTTCTATACAGTCTCTTAGAATAAAATGGCAATCACCAGTATAACATCGAAGCAGGTCAGATACCCCGACCTAAAGGTTCGGGGCTTGCGCCTCAACGACGGCCTGGTTCCGAAGAGCCAGACGTGGTTGGACACGATGGGCTTTCTGACAGAAGCCTTGCCAGAAGAGATCTACCCTTCTGACGTAAGTTGCAGGCGGCGACGAAGTCGGCGTTCGCCTCGTAACCGCAGCCAACGCAGTGGAAGACGCCCTGACGCTTACGATTGGCCTTCTCGGTGTGTCCGCACTTCGGACACTGGCGCGAGGTATGGCGCGGGTCTAGGCGGACGAAGACGATCCCGTGCTGCTGGGCCTTGTAGGCGAGGAAGGCTTGCAGTTGCGCGAACGACCAGCGATGGAACAGACCCCGCTGCCCCTTGCGATGCTGGCAGCGTTCGCGGATGTCGGTCAGGTCTTCCACCGTCAGAGCCGCCCCTTCGGGCAGCGCATCCAGAATGGCGTTGGCGATGAGGTGGTTCTGCTCACGGGTAAACCGATACCAAGCGCGACCGAGACGACGCAGATGCCGTTTCGCGCTCTTTGTGCCTTTCCGTTGGAGAGCAGACCGCAGATGCTGATGGCGACGGGCTTTTCGATGCAGAGCCGACGACGAGAAGAACTGCGGCTTGGACGTAACGGCGATGCGCCGCACCCCCAGGTCGCAGCCGACCACGTCCCCGTTGGGGGAAACGGTCGGGGTATCTTTTTCCATGACGACATGCAGGTAGAACCGCCGCTTGTGCGGGTCAAAGCACAGATCGGCAGAGGTGGTGTGCCAGGTCAGGTAGCGGCGGTAGTAGACGGGCAGGGAGAAGGTCAGGCAGACGCGCCCCTGCGTCGTCGCCAGGGAAGCGCACTCATCTTGCAGACGCACCCCATAGGAGCGCGTGTCGTAGCGGACAGGGCAGAGCGCGGAAATCGGACAGCCGACCTTCTTGCCCTTCGCTTTGCGGGCATCGACCGATTTGAGGGCTTCGACCGCCTTGATGCGCGAAGCGCAGACCCGTTGCGAAGGCAGGGAGGGATGGGTTTCGCGCAGCCCCGTGTAGGTCGCTCGGTGCAGGCGGAGGCTGTTGCGTTCGTCATGGGTCCATCCGTAGTCGGTGGCGGCGTTGAAGCAGGCCGTGAAGCCTTCAAGGGTATCCCTCAGGGCGTTCGCCGTGCGCTCATCGGTATGCAGTTTCAGCCGAAGGGTCGCTCGCACGTCATGCGCCTTTCGGGTTCTCGCTGGAGGCTGGCCCGACCGAATCGCTGGTGTAACCGATGGTCGAAAGAAAGTAGGAACGGTTCCATAAAGACGGCCTCTTCAGCAGGGATGGCAACGCTTCTCGGCAGACGCGGCTGGTCAGCCCCATGACCTGTGCAATGATGGGGTGGGGAGCCAGGTCAGGGGTCAGGGCAACGAAGAGGTGAACATGGTCAGGTTGGACTTCAAGGGCGATTATCTCACCGCCGAGTTCGGCCACCTTCGGGCGTATCCGTGGGTCAACGCGCTCTTGGACCGCCCCGACCAGGCATTGGCACCGATCCTTGGGGCAGAAGACGATGGGGTCGTGGACCACGTAGGCCTTGTTGCCTGATTTTCTATTTTTCGCGCTCATCAAGAACGATGATACCACAAGACGAGTAGTTTGTCAAAGAAATCTTACGTGAGAGGAGGATGGGAGGTTGTGGGGGCTATCCCTCCCTGCCCTCAAGGGCAGGGGAAAACGACTTATTGGGCCTTTCTTCCTTATCCTTTGCCGCCTTCTTTGAAAGCGGTGCTTTCATCCCGCATCAAAGGAACGCAGGCGGACCTGACCGAGCTTTACGCCTATGAAGCCGCTCAATTGACCTTGCCGGGAATGAAATCTGCGTCGGAAGGCGATGCGCGTGAGGTTGCCAATTATGTAAAGGCCCTCATGTACGGCCTGGACAGGCTGGCAAGCCTCCCTGTCAGCTTGCGGCTGCTGCGTGAAACTCACGAGCGTTTGATGGAGGGAGTGCGCGGCGAGCATGCTTCCCCGGGCGAGATTCGCCGCAGCCAAAACTGGATCGGAAGACCGGGTTGCAGCCTGGCCGACGCCGATTATGTGCCTCCACCTGTGCCGGAAATGGAAGGTTGTCTGGCCGACCTTGAACGGTATATCCATGAAGGCAATCAATATCCTCCCCTGATCCGGCTCGCTTTGATCCATTATCAATTCGAGGCGATTCATCCTTTTCTGGACGGCAACGGTCGCATCGGGAGGCTTCTGATTTCCCTCCTGCTGGTCGGATGGGATCTTCTGCCTCTTCCGCTTCTCTATTTGAGCGCCTACTTCGAGAGGCACAAAGATACTTATTACCGCCTCCTGGCCGATGTCAGCGAAAACGGGGCATGGCGCAATTGGGTGATGTTTTTTCTTCAGGGCGTCGCCTCTCAATCCAGAGACGCCGTCGAACGAGCGAAACAGCTTCAGGACTTACAGCAGGAGTGGCGCAGACAACTGATAGAAGCCAAATCCCCGGCTTTATGTTCAGCCCTTATGGAAAGCCTGTTCGTTTCTCCGCTGGTCTCCATCCCGCAGGCTCAAAAAATAATGGGGGTTACCTATAAAAGCGCCCAGAGAAACACCCTGAAGCTGGTGGAAGCCGGCATTCTGAAGTCTCTTGAGGATCGTGTTTACGGTAAAAAATATATCGCGCCCGCTATTTTGAGCATTATCGAGGGGAATCAGCCGTAGAGCAAATTATACTTTGAGGGCTAAAAGTACAATTCCTGGCTCTCAAATTGTACCGGAGTACACTTTGGGGCCAAAACGTGAATACCGGGGACTCTTTTTTCAACCGCCGATGAACACCGATGATTTTCAATCAGTTTTGATCGGTGTTCATCCTGCCTTGATCGGTGTTCATCGGCGGTTGAAAAAAGAGTCCCTACCCTTCTATCTTCACCGGCTGGCCGGTTTCGATGGATCGGTTGGCGGCCAGCGTCCATTCCAGGGTCTTGACCGCATCGCTATAGGGGGAGCGGATGCCGCTGGCGTCGCCGCTGCGAACCGCCTCCAGGAACACCTTGTCCTCCACTGCGAAGATATCCCCCTCCCCGGCGATCCTCACCGGCTCCTTGTCCTTCTGCCGGATCTCCACCGAATGCTCCCAGCCGCTAAAAAGGAAGGTGGACTGCTTGGCGTGTACGGTGAGGGTGACCCCGCCGCCCGCGTTGGAGGCGCAGCAGGACATCAGATTGACGACCCCGCCGTTTTTGAGCTTGATATTGACCGTGCTGGCGTCATCGATATCGTAGCCGGGCACACGGGGGTTGAAGCCGACCGCCGCATGGGCGAAGACCTCTTCACCCTCCCCGCACAGGTAGCGGACGACATCGAAGGTGTGGGTGCATTGCTCCACGATCTGCCCGCCGCTCTTGGCCTTGATCGCCCACCAGGAGCCGATGAACTCGCTGGAGGCCGGGCCGGGCGAGCCGCCGATCCATCCCCCGTAGGCCAGGACTGCCGGATCCTCCTGGAGCATCTCCCGGGCACGGTTGATGCTTTCCCGGTAGCGGTTCATATACCCTGCGCAGGTGATGAGGTTCTTCTCCGCCGCTTTCCGGGCGATCTCGCGGGACAGCGCCAGGTCGTTGCCGATAGGCTTCTCCACAAAGAAGGGAACGCCGTTCTCGATGGCCGCAAATTCCGCGTCCCCGTGCGCGAACGGAGGCAGAAGAATATAGGCCACATCCAGCTTGACCGCCTCGAACATCTCCTTCGGGGTGGAGAACGCCTGGCCGCCGTGTTCTTTCGCCATCGCCTCCGCATGGGAGAGCGCCACATCGCAGAAAGCGGCGACTTCCACATCCCCGACCGCCTTGACCGGGCCGACATGGGCCTTCGCCATACCGCCGCTGCCGATAAAACCGACTTTGAGTGCTGCCATTTCAGATACCCTCCGGAATTGGTCGCAGAACTCTCGCTTGACTTGAGAATAGGCGCTGCATCGATGCAGTCTGCGAGGAGCGCAGCGACGCGGCAATCTCCAGGGTTATAAATGACCGAATCGCTCTCGGCATTTGAGCGTCTGGAGATTGCTTCGTCGCCACGCTCCTCGCAATGACAGACAAGCGAAAGCACTGTTTGAATGACACCTTCTTATTCGAGGCCAGGAATCCGGGTTCCTTCTCACCTCGTCATCGCAGGTAGGAAACCGCTTCCCCCGGCCCGAATAACAACATAACCTTTTTCATCAGGAGAATTTCATGGCAGCAAATCGCGTCAGAGTCGGAGTGATCGGGCTGGGGCACAACGGGCGGGCCTGGATTGAAAGCTACCGGCGGCAGGCAAACGCCGAGGTGGTGGCCGTGTCGGACATGAACCGCCCGCTTGCAGAGGAAACAGCCGTTCGCTACCGGGTTCCCCACACCTATTCCGGCCCGGATATGGTGGAAAGGAGCGATATCGACCTCGTCTCCATCCACACGCCCGATCCCTTTCACGCGGAGCCCTTCGTCCGGGCGCTGGAGGCCGGAAAGCATGTGGTGGTGGAAAAGCCGATGGCGGACAACATCGAGGACTTACACAACATGGTGGCCGCAGCCCGCAAGGCGAAGGGCCGGAAGGTGCTGGTCGGCCAGGTGCTGCGCTTCATGCCCTTTTTCGCGCAGGTGAAAGAGATCGTCGACCGGGGAGAACTGGGAGAGATCATCTATGCGGAAGGGGACTACATCCACGATCTGCGGGCGCAGAGCGACCCGGCGCGGTATAACCCCGATATCGGGATGAACTGGTATCTGGAGGCGGAACAGCCGATGGTGGGTGGGGGAGTGCATCCCCTCGACCTGCTGCGCTGGTATGTCGGCTCCCCGATTGTGGAGGTGGAGGCCATGAGCCACCGGATCGTATTCCCAGAGATGAAGCACGATGCCAGCATCACCGCCCTCTACCGCTTCGCCAGCGGCGCTGTGGCGAAGGTGACCGCCCTCTATGCGGCGGTCAGCCCCTACGCCCGTGCCAACCACCTGGCCCTCTACGGCACTCAAGGCACCATCAGGGGCGAGACGATCTGCCGCAATGAATCCCGGGGCTTCGAGCCGCTTCCCGTCCCCTGGGGAACCGGCCACCCCTACGACGGCGAGGTGGAACACGTCCTGGACTGCATCATAAACGACCGGCCCACCCTGGTCGCTGCCGTCGAAGGCGCCCGGAGCGCCGCCCCCGCCATCCTCGCCGAAGAAGCCGCTCGCCTGAAACGGGCCGTGCCGGTGCCGGAGTTTTGACGGAGGGTAATAGGCGAGGGGATGCTTTTTTTACCACAGATGAACACCGGTCCGGACGGATGAACGAGGGCGACCCGCCGGGTCGCTCTTCCAAGCGAAAGCCCTGAATATCTGTCTTGACCCTGCCTTTATCCGTGTTCATCGGTGGTTAAAACAGACACCCCTCGCCCCATCCCCCCTACGGGGTTAGGCGATTGCCCTACCTCTGATCCCGCGGCACGTAATGCCGTTCGCGCTCGCCGACGTAGATCTGTCGGGGCCGGTCGATGCGGCTCTTGCTGGAATCCAGGATTTCCTTGTAATGGGCGATCCAGCCGGGCATCCGCCCGATGGCGAACATGACCGTGAACATCGCCACCGGGATACCGATGGCCCGCATCATGATGCCGCTGTAGAAGTCTACATTGGGGTAGAGCTTCCGGTCCACGAAGTAGGGATCGCTGAGCGCCTTTTCCTCCAGGCGCTGGGCCACGTCCAGCAGCGGGTCGCTGAGGTTCAGGGCGGCAAGGAGCCGGTCGCTCTGGGCCTTGATGATCTTGGCGCGGGGATCGAAATTTTTGTAGACCCGGTGGCCGAAGCCCATCAGCCGCTGCTTGTTGGCGGGATCTTTGACCATCTCGATGAAGTTGGAGCCATCGTCCCCGCTGCGGTGAATCTCGTTCAGCATCTCTAGGACAGCCTGGTTCGCCCCGCCGTGGAGCGGCCCCCAGAGGGCGCACACCCCGGCGGCGACGCATGCGAAGAGGTTCGCCCCGCTGGAAGCCACCATTCTCACCGTGGAGGTGGAGCAGTTCTGCTCATGGTCAGCGTGGAGCAGGAAGATCAGGTCGAGAGCCTTGATCACCTCCTCTTTCAGATCATAAGGCTTATAGGGGAGGGAAAACATCATGTGCAAGAGGTTCTCGGAGTACTTGAAATCCGGGTTCGGGTAGATGAAAGGCAAACCGCGCGATTTGCGGTAGGCGTAGGCGGCCACCGTCCTCACCTGGGACATCAACCGGGCCGCCATGATCTCGAAATTCTCCTGCTTGTCCGGCAGCAGAAGCTCCGGATAGAAGCAGCTCTGGGCGTTGATGATCGAGGACAGGATCGCCATGGGATGGCCGGTGGATGGGAAGCCCTCGAAATGGAACCGCATGTCCTCATGCAGCAGCTCATTTTCGGTCAGGAGCCGGGAAAAGCGGGCCTCCTCCTCATGGGTTGGCAGGTGGCCTTCGATCAGCAGGTAAGCCACTTCGGTAAAGCGCGAGCGTTCTGCAAGTTCCTCTATCGGGTAGCCGCGGTAGCGCAGAATGCCGCGCTCCCCATCGATAAAGGTGATGGCGCTTTTGCAGGAGCCGGTATTGGCGTAACCGTCATCCAGCGTTATATAACCCGTCCTGTTCCGGAGCTGGCCGATGTCGATGGCACGCTCCCCTTCTGTTCCGACGACAATCGGAAGCTCGATACTCTCCTCGCCCAAGACGGCCTTCGCCATTTTCCCCGCGCTCTCGGGCCGGTTCGATCCTCCCATGGGTTCCCTCCTTATACGGTTTTGACACCTATATCATACATCAAAATCTCCGAATTGTCCGGCGACAGGGGACGAGGCTGCCTGAGCCGAGAAACAAGAGAGCCAGGCAGAGCTGTTTCAAAGGCATCGGTTGGGAAAAAGCACCTCACCCCCTGGCCCTCTCTCCCGGACGCCCCTGCGGGGCTAAGCGAGGGGGAATTGGCCACCCCCCCATGCGATTCCCCGAAACCCAAGGGATGCGCCGAAGCGCCTCCTGGGAGAGGGGTGAGATGGCGCGTCCTGTTACGGCACCATCCACTCCCCCTTCCTGTTTCGGGAAGGGGGCCGGGGGGTTAGGTAACGGTCTATCAGAGGCCCGAACCCCGCCCCGGCGGGACAGAAGACCTTATCTAATAGAGGAAGCAAATAAAGGTCGCACCATCTGCCCTGCGGAGCCTGCCCGCGTCGGTTCTTGGCCCCAGGGGTTTCAATCTCTGACTCCGAGCGGCCGGGGGGGGCAGAGGGGCAAAACCCCTTGGATGAATGTGCGATGTTTAGTTGATTTATCTTTAAGAGCCTTTCCATTAGGTGGTCCCCTTTTTTGAACACCGATGCACACCGATACAAGCGGGATCAAGACGGCTGGTTTGGATCCGTGTTGATCGGTGGTCCAAAAACAGCCCCCTCGATCCCGTTTTGCCTATCGGGATAGGTTCTTAGCCGAACCGCGTGTCCGAAATCGCAGAGCCAGGCCACCTTAGCGATCATCCCAGAAGCCACGGCGTTTTGCTTCGTGTAGATATCGTTCGGGATCGTCCGCGACGGTGCGGAGCAGCCTGGCATAATAGGTATAGTTCTCCAGGGAGACATCGGGCGGAACCAGATGGTCCACCTGGGGAAAAAACCCCCCCTGCAAGCAGAGCCAGGGAACCTTGGAGAGTACCTCACGGTCTATCGCCGCGCGCCCCCGGGCCAGAGCGCGCTTGTCAATGCCGCCTTGGATCACGAGGCTTTGCCCGTACCGCCGGCGCAAGGCCACCGGGTCGCAGCCGGCCGCGATCTCACAGGGCCGCCAGCCGTCGATGCCGGCCTCGATCCACAGGGGGATCAGGGCGTCGTTGTTCCCGTCGCTGTCCACGACAATATGTGGGACCCCGTGTGCGTGTACCGTCGCCACGATCCGCTTCAGATGCGGGAGCATAAACCGGCGGTACGTGGCCGGGGAACACAGGGGGCCGGACCGGCAGGCCATGTCCTCCCAATAAAAGGCCCAGTCAAACTGAATCCGCTCCAGAAACGGGGTCACCGCCTCGATCACGAAATCCGCGATGTGTTGGCACATCTCATGGATCAGACCCGGGTCATCGTAGAACATCAGCGAGAGGCCCTCGACCCCCAGGAAACTCCGGGGCCAGCCGTATAGCGAGCCGACGGCGATGCCCAGCGGACTGTTCCGGTCCTGGACGGAGCGCACATACGCCTCGAAAGCTTGCCCCATCGGATAGCGGCCCGGGGCCCCGGGGTCGAGTCGGGGCTTGATGGTGGTCTCCCAGTCATGCCGGTCCTGCATGGGATAGGCAATCCAGAACGGCATGCTCTGGTCGGGATCGGCACGGAACAGCCGAACCGTGTTGCCCTCCTCATCCCGGATAACCTGGTATTGTCCGGTTTCGTGGAGAATCGTTCGCTCCAGAGGCGGCACCAGATGCGGCCCATACGGCCCCTGCATCGCGACTGGCGCATAGTCTTCGCGATCCGTGCCGAAAAACCCCACCATATCCGCCTCGTCGGGCAGGCCCTCCTTTCTCCATCGCTGGAGGGTGCTGCCCCAGAGCCACGGCTGGAGCAGAAAAGGTCTATCCACCGGACGGAAACCGGCTGTCCGAAGAAAGCGATCCCGTGCGTTCATCAGTCCCCACCTCTCAGCTGTTCGAACGGCTTTCGCGGAACCCGGCGGTACACCGCTCTTAAGCATGTGACCAAAAGAAAGGCATTAGAGTTGTGGCGCAATAGTCAGGACGATGAGGGAAGGGACATCGGCTCCGTTACATGCTCACCGCAGAGGCCTTCAGCGGCTGGAGGGCCATCCGACGATTCACCACCCCAGCCCCCACCCGCGGATGCATTGCCAGGGAATGACGGAACACTTGCGCCAACACCTGAAACGGATTCATCTGCGCCAGGGTGTGTTCCCCCACAATCCGAGCGGAAGCCACCTGGCGATTGAAGCCCTTTTGCTCCTCCGTCAAGGGATGATGCCTCCGCGCCTTATACGGCAGAGTGAGGTGCAGATCCGGGTAGTCGTTGCCAACGCCATCGTAGCCGGTGTCCATCCTCCCGCCTTCCTCCGGTGGCAGCCGTCCCAGCCATTGACTCTCCCGCAACACCTCCAGATCATGGAACGACCCCGGATGACTCTCCGTCCCCCCACAATCCCTCCCCTCGGATCCACCCCGATTGGGGTCTTAAGCGTATGCGCCTTCTTCTTGCCGGAGTCGTCAGGGTGCTGTCGGTCGTCCGTTGTCGTACTCTTCGGCCGCGGAATCCGCTGTTCTTTGGCATCGCTCACCCCGCAGACGTCCGGAAAGGCCTCCATCACCGCCTCCGGCGACCGCAGCTTCACCCGCTCCCCGGAAGGCTCTTCCCACGCCAAGATCGTCAGCAGCGCGTCCTGAAGCCGCTGGGCGTGTTGGGGCGCAAACGCGCCCTACACTCGGTCAAAGGCCGCTTGATCCAGACCCGTCAAACTCCGAAAGGCGGAGGGTTTTCGTATGAGGATGCCGTATGTAATCATCGTCTGAGTATACCTGATCCCAAACAGGATGTCAATTGCACCCCAGCTCTATAAAAAAAGGATCCGCGATCCGAAGCGGAATCAACGGCAGATGTTCTCCATCTTGAGCGATACCCGGTCCTTTCAGTGCGAAATGACCTGTTCTCTCGCTTTCAGCCGTGTCTTGAAAAATGATACCAAACTTTTGAACATATGCTTATAAACAACGCATATAAACATCGCATATAGGATGAGAGCGTCACCTTTGTTCTGAGGTGCAGGGCGATGTAAGGAGCGTTTTTTCCCCGCTCAATTATACGGCTTTCATCTGTTTTGTCCATAAGATACCTATGGGGGAAACCGGCCTCCCCCCGCCAAGAGCCCTCCCTCTCCTGGGCGGAGAGGGAGGGCCGGGGTGGATGAGGTGCTTTTCAAACGCCTTTGAAACAGCCCTGCGGTGTCAGGGCCGAATTTATCGAATACGGCTGGTATCTTCACCCTGGGCGAGAACGCTGCCCGAAGGCTGACAGCGAATCCGGGCGACTAGATCCTTGACTAGAGCTTCAGGGCTGCCGGCCATGCCTCGGGCGGCGATGACGTAGCTGAGGCCCATGTCCCGGGACATCCAGCGGATCAGGAGGCCGTCGCTCAAGAGCCGCCACCGGGCCGGATACCCGCTGGCGCGAACCTCGCCTTCTTGCAGGAGGTCTCCCTGAAGGAGCGGCGGCAGGCGGTGCCGCCCGAACCGGAAGCGGTCCGGCTCTTTTTCATAGACCGTGCGGATGGTGATCTCCTGATCTCCGTTCCGGTAGGCGACAAGACCGTAAGGACGGACGGAGGGAAATCGCTCTTTCCGGAAATTCGAGGTGTCCCGGCTTACCATGATTTTGCTGCCCGCAGCCTGCCAGCCGGGCAGCGAGACAGCGAGGCGCATCGGTTCGTAGAAAGTGGTGTCGCCCCACTGCCGGGTATAATTATAAACCGGAACCTGCTGGTCGCGGCGGAAGGAAGAGACAGCCAGCAGCGTTTCGCTCATACTGTTGGTCAGAACGTTCTTCGGGCTGGAGAATTCGATGAGCGGCTTGTTGTCCGTGTTGACCGGCGTTCCCTGGCAGAATTCGGTCAGGTCTTGCTCGCTAAAGAGGAAACCGCGGAAGAAGCTCCAGTCGTCGCTGACATAGATTTTATCGAAATCCCCTTTCAATTTCGGGTCGGCCAGCCGCGCTTTCAGCTTCTGGTAATCGATTGTGAGTTCCGAAGGGGAGCCTATAGCGACTGCATCGCAGTACATGGGCGGGAACGTCCAGATGGAGGTATGGGGAAACACTTTCAGAAACGTATTGGTCGCCAGCTTGAAATCCTTCACCGTCATATCGTAGACCGGGATCCAGTGGCAGAGGATGCCGCGAGGGGTGAGCCGGTCCTTGCAGATTTCATAATACTGCTCGGTGAAAAGGTTGGAGGCTCCGTGGATCCAGGGGTTCGACGGCTCGGAGGTGATGACATCGTATTTGTTCCGGGTGAGCAGGAGAAAGTTGCGCCCGTCGTTGTAGATCATATTGACCCTGGGGTCGTCCAGGCAGCGGTAGTTGTAGGCGTCGAAGAAGCGGGCCGCCTTGCCCATGTTCGGCTCGATCTCGATACAGTCTATGGATCGGACGGGGTGCAGGGTGGCCGCCCCCAAGGTGCAGCCGCTCGCCAGACCGACCAGGGCCGCTTTTTGCGGATTGTCCTGAAGGAGCATCGGCAGATGGGCCACGATCTGCTGGGTAGTCAGGTCGTTGATGGAGGCGTCCGTCTTGCCGTTCACCTGAAGCACGCGGTGGGTCTCCCCGTTGGCTCTGATCTGCACCACCGAGACATTGGAGAACAAGCCTTCCTGGTAGAAAAGGATCTCCTTGGATTTCATATACTCGGTGACGGACTGGTTGCGCTTTTCGGCTTCATTGGCGATGGAGTTGGCGTACAGATAAACCCCGCTGGAGATGAGGCGTGTGTCCCAGTTAGGCATCCCGACACACCAGGCCAGGATCAAGGCGATGCAGCCGTAGGCAAGGGCCGGATGCCACTTGTATTCCCTCCCCACCGCCAGGACCACCGTTCCCACCATGATATTGATGAAGGCGGCCAGCCGGATGGTATCCTGGGTGCCAAGGGTCGGGATCAGGACGAACCCGGCCAGGAAGGAACCGAAGATCGTCCCTAAAGTGTTGGCCGAGTAGGCGTTCCCGATTTTAGCGCCCAGCCCGTCCAGATTGTCGGTATAGAGCTTGCTGACCACCGGGAAGAGCGTTCCCAGAATGACGGTCGGAATGAGCATGAGATAGGTGCAGGCCAGCAGTTGAAAGAACTGAAGCACCCAGAAATTGTTCCAGAAGCTGCGGAAGATGTTGGTCGCCAGGACGGGCATATAGCCGAACAGCGGCGTGAGCAGCAACACAGAAGCCCCTGCCCCTACCTCCAGGGCGCAGAACATGAAAAGCAGGTGGCGGCTCCGGTCCGCGTATCGCCCAAAGAGATAGCTCCCCAGAGCCAGGCCGATCAGAAAGGCGGTCAGCATCATCCCGAAAGCGTAGACCGTGGTGCCGAAAACCTGGGACAGCACCCGGGTCCAGGCCACCTCATAGATCAGGGCTGCAAAGCCCGAGAACCCGAAACCGACCAGCACCAGGCGGATGACGTAGGGAGGGTAGCGTTTGGCCGGAACAGCGGGCCGGGACTGCGGCTGCGCTTCCGGCGCAGAGACTCCGGCCTCCAGGTGGACGGCCTGACTTCCCGCCCAGACCGCCAGGAAGCCGATCAGGATATTGATGGCCGCCGCCAGAACAATCGTCCCCCCGACCCCCAGAAGCGGCACCAGAAAAAAGCCTCCCAGGATGGAGCCGACCACCGCCCCGAAGGTGTTCATAAAATAGAGATGGCCGATATAGGCCCCCAGGTTGTCCAGGGTGCTGACCACGAATTTGCTCAGTACGGGCAGAGTGGCCCCCATCAGGGTGGTGGGAATCAGCAGTACGATAAAGCAGGCCAGGAAGCGCACCAGGCTGAGAACGGAAAACGAGGGGTTGTACTCCTGATAAAAAGCGATGTAGAAATGCTCCAGCATCCTGAACATCCAGGGGATCGCCAGGCAGTAGACTCCGATCCCGATCTCCAGATAGCCGTAGATACGCAGGGCGTCCTTTCCTCCTTTCCGGTCGATCCACCGCCCGAAAAGAAGGCTCCCCAGCGCCAAGCCTGCCATGAAGGAGGTGAGAACGGTGCTGACGCCCATCACAGTCGCCCCGAAGGTCAAAATGAGCATCCGGCCCCAGATGGTCTGGTAGATCAGCCCCGCCATCCCGGAAAAAAAGAAGCAGAAAAAGATAATCCATTGCAGCCGACTGCGACCCATGCGATAAACTCATCCTTTCTACGAACCGCGCAATGAGATAGAGATATCATGACTTGCAGACTTTGATTTCGGCGCAAGGGCGGGGTTTTCCTTTTTGGGCGGACAAAGGAAGGTGTATACTCGAAAGAGAATCGTAGTAAAAAACCGAAGAAGGGATTTGCGTTGGATAATCGAATCAAGCCCCACCCGTTGGCAGAAGTGTTCGGCTTCCCGGTTGACAATCTATCCGATGAGGCAGAGCGTTACAGGGCCAACCGATTGTGTCCTTTCAACAATAAGATACCAAACTGCACAAAAGATAGGGCTGAAGATCCTCTGGGTGTTTGCAGCATTTTCCATGGAAATGATCTCAACATCACCTGCCCTGTACGCTTTCGTGAGGATTGGATCATCGCGACTGATGCTGCCAAGTTCTTCTTCCCTGAGGGTTCGATATGGACATCATTAACCGAGGTAACTTTACCGGATAAGTATGGTAAATCCGCTGGAAACATCGATGTAATCCTTGCCTCTTATGATGAGAGAGGCCGCATAACTGAATATGGCGCGTTAGAAATTCAAGCCGTTTACATTTCAGGAAATATACGAAATATATTTCAGTTATATATGGATAATCCTAGTAATTATTCATATATAGATTGGCGTAAACGTAAAAATTACCCTCGTCCTGATTATCTGTCTTCTTCACGCAAAAGATTAGCGCCGCAGCTCATTTTCAAAGGGGGCATACTTCATACGTGGCAACGAAAGATGGCTGTAGCCCTCAACTCCGGCTTTTTCAATACATTGCCTGATTTGGAAGATACCGACTCATCAGAAGCAGATATCGCATGGTTTATCTATGATCTCAAACATGATTCCAGTGCGAACCGCTATACCTTACAGCTATCAAAAGTCGTTTATACGAAATTTGAACCTGCGTTATTGCGTATAACTCGTTCAGAAGCCGGAATGGAAGAAGCTTTCATTCACCAGTTACAATCACATCTTAACCGTAAGCTGGATATCCGTTCTGGCCTGGACACAATGGAGATACCCTTCTAAATGCGTCAACCGACTCTATTCCTAGACGATGTTTTACCCCGAGGTATAGTGAATGTGGCTTCCGTACCTCACCGCAGCCCCTTCAGATACCCGGGCGGGAAGACGTGGCTCATTCCGTATATCAGAGCCTGGCTCCGAAGCCTTCCTGTCAAGCCTGTGGAGCTTATCGAACCCTTTGCCGGTGGTGGCAGTGTCGGTCTGACGGCTGCCTTCGAACAGCTGGCGGAGCGGGTGACATTGGTCGAACTGGATGACCAGGTGGCGGCTGTCTGGAAAGTGATGCTGGAGGGAGACGCTCTCTGGCTTGCCGATAAAATCGCCGTTTTTGACATGACCGCTGCATCGGTGGAGAGGGAACTTGCGAAAAATACAGCGGATATACATGAGAAAGCCTTTCGGACGATCTTGCGTAATCGGGTGGTTCGCGGCGGGATTCTGGCTCCGGGAAGCGGATTCCTGAAATATGGGGAAAACGGCAAAGGCATACGCTCCCGCTGGTATCCCCAGACCCTTCGAAAGCGGATTCTCGATATAGCCCGACTCCGAGACCGGATCACATTCATCGAGGGTGACGGAATCGATATTCTGGAGCGGAACGCCCGGCGCTCGGATGCCGTCTATTTTATTGACCCGCCCTATACCGTTTCAGGAAAACGAGCGGGATCTCGCCTTTATCGGCACAATCGCATGGATCATGGAAGGCTGTTCGATATTGCCGAAAGCCTGATAGGGGATTTTTTAATGACCTATGACAATACGGAGGAGGTCAGCCTGCTGGCTGGCCGTCACGGGTTCGACATGCTGCCTGTAGCCATGAAAAACACCCACCATTCCGCAATGACGGAACTGCTGATCGGGCGGAGCCTGGACTGGGCGCGAAGCGGTTAAAACTTGTTGAAGGCCACGATGGTATTGATGACTACCATCAGGGCGATGAGAAGGGTCATCTGATAGAGTACCTGCGCGACCGCCCGCTGGTCTTCGGAGAGGCTTTCTCCCGGGTCGAGGGCGGCGATGTCCTGGGAAAGCTGGCGGGTGGCGGGGGAAGACCCCATAAAGGTCAGCAGAAAAATGAGAAGGGTGATGAATTGCTTGGTCAGAAGCCAGGGGGCGGCGAAGCTGTAACCCGCCGCATAGACCAGGGGCACACCGGCCAGCAGGAGCGCGGCAGCCGCAATGCCCATAATCGGGCTGAGCAGCCGGATCACGCGCACCAGGCCCAGGCGCTCTCCCTCCTTATCGCTCATCAAGAGCCTGAGCAGAACGGCCCGGACAATTAAGGCAATGAATAGAACCGCTCCGCTGACAATATGAATCGTGTGCAGCCCTTGCGCCATCAAACTCGATCCTTTCCGGAGACGCACAAAATGGCAGCGGCCTTACCCGCATCCAGTGCAGCCGATATAGCAAGCATTTACCCACCAATTCGTGCAGAATGCATAAAATCCTTCTCCAGGCCGAAATATCGGACGAACCCTTCTGTGAAAAATCTTCTTGCCAAGAAGAAGCGTTTGTGTTATAATAAAAGGCAGTAAGCAATGGCGTCGGGGCGTGGCTCAGTTTGGTAGAGCGCTCGTTTCGGGTGCGAGAGGTCGGGAGTTCAAATCTCCCCGCCCCGACCATTTATCCTCTTATGCGGAACCTCGTAGATCAGACGCGCATTCTCCTTTCCTTTTGTGTTCTTTTCCTCTTTTCTTGCGTGTCCGTTCCTGTCGGGGCGGTTCCAGAAAGTGACTCCCCTACCCCGTTAATCATTCGCATCGGCTTGCGCCGCGCTTTGAGCGGCCAGGTCTATCTGGCACTTACCACGCGGCAGGCAGCGGGGCAATTGACCGATGCCGCCTGCAGCCAGCCGGTTGCCGACGGCCCGGAGGGATCGCGCTGGACGTTCCGGCTGGTCCCGGGGGGGATCGAAATCGAGAAGGATGAGGCGGTTCTGGGGGTCTTCCCCGGTCCGATTCGCCTGGACGCCCGGGGAGGCGGCCTGATCGAGGCACTCAGCCCCAAAGTCCGCAGCCCCCGTTACCGGGGCGGTATCGAAATATCTGTTCGAAAAAGCAGCCGGAAGAACTATCTGGGAGCGGTCAACGCGCTGCCTTTAGAGGAATATCTCTACAGCGTTCTCCCCTCCGAAATGCCGCTCTCGTTTCATCCGGAAGCGCTCAAAGCCCAGGCTGTCGTGGCCCGCACCTATGCCCTTCAGCACCTGGGCCGCCACAAAGCGGACGACTGCGACCTCTGCGACGGCATTCACTGTCAGAGCTACCTGGGGTATGACGCGGAACGGGACAAAAGCCGCGCGGCGGTCGATGCCACCCGCGGCGAGGCGATTTACTACGGAGGCCGGTTGATTTACGCCGTCTACTCCGCGGACTGCGGCGGCCACACACAGAGCAATGAGGACGGGGCGATGAGCCGGTCCGCCTGGTCCTACCTCCGGGCTGTGCCCGACCGCAGCGACGACGGCCCGGACTACTGTTCAGGCAGCCGGTTTCATACCTGGTCCCGCCAATTCACCCTCTATGAACTGAAGCGATCCCTCAACCGCAGCCCCATTGCCCGCGTCGGCAGCCTCCAGGAGATGCGCTTTCTCGACTACGACCCGTCGGGCCGGGTCAAAACCGTGGAACTGATCGGCAGCCGCGAGGTCAAATGGATCACCGGAGGCCAGTTCCGCCAGATCATGGGCGGAGAGCGCATTCCCAGCACTCTGGTAACACTGACCCGCCTCCCCTCCAACGCCTACCGGTTCGATGGGCGCGGCTTCGGCCACGGGGTAGGCTTTTGCCAGCACGGCGCGAACGGCATGGCCGCCGCCCCGCAGTCATTCCGCTATCAGGACATCCTCAAGCATTACTACCAGGGCGTCGAAATCCGGCCCTTCCCGGGAACAGGCTCTTTCATAGAAACGAAGCCCTGAATATGTCGATACCTCCAGGGCCAATCTCGCCGATTCCGCCATCCGAGCGATCTTGCAGAGGCACAACGGGCGGTTTGCTTCCTGAAGGAATGTATCCTATCCGGAACACTCCGGCTTGCCTATCGAAAAAATATCGGGACGGATATATCCTCCGTCCCGATATTTTGTTCGCAGGACTATCGCTTGGCTTCTCAGAGGAAGCCGTATCAATGCCGTCTGCGAGGAACGTAGCGACGCGGCAATCTCCAGCGTAGCAAATGACGAAAGATCTCTCTGTATTCAAAAGTCTGGAGATGGCTTCGGCGTTGCGTTATGACGAGGCCCAAGCCCAAGTCGCCTGTCTACCGCCCTAATTTGACGATCCGGCGGCGCTCGCGGCGGACCGGTTCCTTTTCGAGAATCTCCTCTTCTTCCTCTTCGTCCTCGGTGCCGGCAGCCAGATTCGCCAGTTCCGCCTCGGCGTCCAGTTGGCCCAGCACCGGCTCGTCGCTGACCACCCTGCCGTCCTTGAAGCGGATGATGCGCTTGGCATGCTGGGCGATATCCGGTTCGTGGGTGACCATCACCACCGTCTTGCCTTCCCGGTTCAACCTCTGGAAGATCGCAATGATTTCCTCGCCTGTGCGGGTGTCCAGGTTGCCGGTCGGCTCGTCTCCGAAGATGATCGGCGGGTCGTTGACCAGCGCCCTGGCGATGGCGACCCGCTGCTGCTGGCCGCCCGAGAGTTCGTTGGGCTTGTGGTGCATGCGCCCGGCCAGCCCCACCACCTGAAGCGCGTGTTCGGCCACCTTCTCCTTGTTTTTCATCCCGTTGTAGAGCATCGGCAGCTCCACGTTTTTCAGGGCCGAGGTGCGGGGCAGCAGGTTGAAGGTCTGAAAGACGAACCCGATCTTCCGGTTGCGGATATCGGCCAGTTGGTTGTCGTTCAGGCGCGAGACTTCGGTGCCGTCGAGGTGATACTGTCCTTTAGAGGGCCTGTCCAGGCAGCCGATGATGTTCATGAAGGTCGATTTGCCCGACCCCGACGGCCCCATGATCGCCACGAACTCCCCGGCGTCAATGGTCAGGGTCACTCCCCGCAGCGCGTGGACGTGCATCTTGCCCATCCGGTAGGTCTTGTGCAAATCGGTGGCTTGAATCAATGGCATGATGGTCTCCCTGTCCCGGTCCGAAACACTACCGGCCCGACGCCTTTTTCTCTATGGCGGCAAAGAACCGGTCCTGCCGCTGCTTGTTCCGGCTGGACATCGGATTGTTCGGATCCGCTTTGCTGCTGTACGGGTTGTAGTTCTTCATGCGGGCCGGGTCGAAATTCATCCTGCGGCCACCGCCGCCCCCCATACCCGGACCTTTGCCCATCATACCGCCACCGCCCATGCCCATTCCGCCTCCCATACCGGGGCCTTTGCCCATCATGCCACCGCCACCCATGCCTCCGCCACCGCCCATGCCCGGGCCTTTACCCATCATACCGGGGCCGCCGCCCATCCCCATCGGGCGGCCGCCGCCCTGGCCGAACTGGCGCGAGCCCATCCGGCCTATGGCGGTCAATTGCCTGGTACTCAGCACCTTTTTCAGGGCTTTGAGGGTAGCTTTGGCCTCTTCCTGGGTCAGTTTGTTCTTGGCCCGCAGGGGCTTCATGATTTGCAGTACCTGCTTGGCCTGCTGGGGCGTCAGGGCCGATCCGGGCGTCTGCTCCAGTTCCCCGATATTGCGGGTCATTCGGGTCAACTGGGTCGTGTATTTATGGTCTTCGCGGAACTTACGCCACTTTTCCGTCTGGGCGCTCGCCTCCGGCGACATCCCTCCGCCCATCTGGGCCAGAGCCACTGTCCCGATCAGACCCAACAAAGCTGCAAACAGAACGATTCGCTTGCACATAGTCTCCTCCTTATGTGGAAAAATACGACAGGCAGGCAAGGTCATGAGGATCACTCGTACCTCAATGCTTCTATAGGATTCAACTGGGCCGCTTTGCGGGCGGGATAGAGACCGAAGAAAATGCCAACCGCCGCTGAAAATCCGAAAGCCAGCAGGACGGCCTGGATCTCCACTTCAGCCCGCCACCCGGCGGTCGAAGCGATCAGGCGGGAAACCCCTACTCCCAGTAAAATGCCCAGGATCCCCCCGAACAGGCTCAGCACCATCGCCTCGATGAGAAACTGGAGCAGAATGTCGCGCCGCCTCGCCCCGATGGCCTTCCGGATGCCGATCTCCCGGGTGCGCTCGGTAACGGTCACGAGCATGATATTCATGATGCCGATGCCGCCCACCAGCAGGGAGACGCTGGCGATGCTGGCGAGGAGCATGGTAAATGTTTTGGTCGCCTCCGACGCCGTTTCGGCGATCTCGGCCTGGCTGCGGATATCGAAATCCGCCTCGCTGTTGGGGCCAATGCCGTGCTGCTTTTTGAGTGCCTCAGTGATCTGCTCGATAGCCATCTCGGAGCGGTCCATGCTGGCGGTCTGCACGCCGATCCACTGGACCGCCTCGTTTTCGATCCCGAACACCCGCTTCATGGCGGTGGTGATGGGGATAATGATCTGGTCATCGGGGTCCTGCCACCCCTGCGCTCCCTTGAAAGCCAGCACTCCGACGATCTTGAACCCGATCCCCTTGACGCGAATGTATTTGTTGATCGGAGACATCTCCCCGAAGATATTGGCCGCCGCCGTCTGCCCGATAACCCCGATGCGGGACATAG
This sequence comes from Armatimonadota bacterium, assembly GCA_020846535.1. Lineage (GTDB taxonomy): Bacteria > Armatimonadota > JADLDR01 > JADLDR01 > JADLDR01 > JADLDR01. The sequence continues at coordinate 19,803 of JADLDR010000218.1, forward strand.
ATTTCAGTTCTCTCTCATTGAAGAAACGTCCTTCCGACACGGGAAAATTTCGGACGGTTTCATAATCGGGGGTGGTTCCGCGAATCGTGGTGCTGGTATTCTGGTTGCGCCACTTCACCTGCGCGTTCCGGCTGACCTCCGGGGCCACTTTAACGACATCCGGGCAGACTTTCGGGAGGATCATGGCATCATCCAGGGTGAGGGTCTGGCCGCTGCCCATATCGCCGCGCACCATCCCCTGCCGCGCCCGGCCCGCCCGGACCAGGAGTACATTGGTTCCCATCTTCTCGATCTGCTCCATCGTCTGCTTCTGCGCCCCGTGCCCGATGGAAATCATCGCGATCACTGCCGCCACCCCGATGATCACCCCCAGCATGGTCAGTGTGGAGCGCAACTTATTCGCCCTCAGCCCGTCCAGCGCCATCAGAACCGATTCCCACAAACTCATAGGTCACCTGTCACACTTACCCGGGCCGCTTCCCGGCAGCCGCCCGGCGTTATACCTATTCTCCGCCCGGAGCGCCGCCTTCCGGCGGAGCGGGCGGATTGCCGCCCTGGCGCCCGCCGCCCATCCTGCGCCCACCGAAGCCGCCCATCATCTGGCTGAAGTCCGCGCCGACGATGGCGGTCCCGGCATAAAGGTTGCCCTGCTCATCTGGCTCCCCGCTGGCGGCGAGCATGTCGTTTTGCTTGATATCGCGGAATGTCGCGGTCTCGATTTTGCTGATCGGAGTGTTTTCGGAGGCGGTCACCACCACTTCCGTCTTGTCCGTCAGGGTAACGGTCAGGGGGTCGAAAGCGGTGACTTTCCCCTGAGCCGAGGCATTGGAAGTAGGCATCCGGCCCTGGCTGCCTGGCCTGCTCTGGTTTCCGCCTGGCCCGCCCCGCCTCATGCCCGGGAAAAGGGAAGGCATCTCGCCGATCTGCACCTGCGCGGCTTTGATCGCGGTCGGAATGCCCTGAACGGAGATCTGATCCCCTTCCTTCAAATCGGAAAGTTTTCCCTTCACCTGGCGAACCACCTTCGTCTGGTCGGTGATGGCGACCCAGCGGGCGGTGTTCGGGTCGAACTGGGACTGCACCTGTACGGCCCGGTTGTTCAGATCGATGGAGACGACCTTTCCCACCGCCATGTTTGCCATCATGTTCCGGCCCCCGCCCCTGCCAGGGCCTCCCGGCCCTCCTTCCGGCGGCTGCTGGGCCAGCCCGAACGTGATAAAAGCCCCGGTCAGAAAGACCCCGACCACTGCAATACGCATCCAACGGGATTTCATGGTGTGCCTCCTTTGTTGTCCTGACAGATAAGTCAGAAATGCGCCCGATGTATGATAGGCGAGGGGCGGGGCAACCCTTGAAAAACACCCCCCAACCCCCCGGCTTCGGGGGGACTTAGATTCTGCGTACTCTTGGCATATGTATCAAAGCCCCCAAGGCCATTCCCCCCGCCGGGCTTCGGCGGGGGGCTGGGGGGCGGTTGCTCTTGAGCAAAGCGGGGGACCATCCCCGCCCGCCCTCTTGGAAACATATAAACAAATCCTTATCGCCTGCCACCGCCCCCGCCGCGTCCGCCGAAGCCGCCGAAGCCGCCCGGCATTCCGCGAGCCGGGCCTCCGGGAGATCCCTGAGCCGCCTGCCCTCTGCGGGAAGGCTCTATCGTCTGGGTGACCACTTCCTCGCCCTCGCGCAGGCCGCCGGCGATCTCGGTGGCGTCGTTGCCGGTGATGCCTGTCTCCACGGTCCGGGCCTCCGGCTTGCCGTTCGCCATCACCTGAACGGTTTTCTGGTCGTCTCTTTCCTTGATGGCCTCGTTGGGAACCTGAAGGACATTTTCCTTTTTGGCGACGATGAATTCGCAGGTGGCGTTCATACCCGGCTTGAGGCGGGCGTCGGGGTTATCGATTTCCACCTGGACATGCACCATCGTCACATTCTGTTCCGTCTTAGCCTGCGGGTCGATTCGGGTCACCTTGCCGTCGAAGAGCTCGTCCGGATAGGCGTCGATGGTGATATCCACCGTCTGCCCCACCTCGACCGAGGCGATATCCGTCTCATCCACCTGAACATCGCAGAACATCCGGCTCAAATCCCCGATCTGCACGATGCTCGTTCCCTGCGCGAAGGTGGAGGTTCCCGGCGGAATGATGGTTCCCTGTTCCAGATATTTCTGGAGAACGACACCGCCCCGGGGGGCCAGAATCGTCGTGCTTTCCAGCGTGATTTTCGCATTGTTGAGCTGGGCCTTGCTCCGCTCGATCTGGGAGCGGGCGGTTTGGATGTCGGCGGCCCGGATGCGCTTCTGGATGGTGTTCAGCCGGGCCTGGGCAAGCTGCGCCTCCGCCTGCCGGACAGCGGCCTCCGCTTCCCGGACATCGTTCCGGCGCAGTTCGTTCTGGACGCGGTTGGCGACGGTGTTGTCGAGGGCCGCTTTCGCCTGCTCGACGCGGGAGCGGGCCTCATCCGCCTGCGCCTGAAATTCCCGGTCCAGCGTTGCCAGTTTCTTTTCGGCATTGTTCAACTGGGCCTGGGTGACATCCCGCTGGGTCCGGGCGGTATCCACCTGCTGCTGGGCGATAAATCCTCGCCCGGCCAGTTCCTGCTGGCGGCGCAGCGTTTTTTCGGCGTTGTCGAGGTTGGCTTTCGCCTGATCGAAGGCAGCCTGCGCCTGGGCGCGCGCCTGGGGGATGGTGGCCTCTTCCAGCATTTTCTGGCTGTGCAGCGCAGCGTTATGGCTGGCCCGGGCCTGCTTGATGGATGCCTCGGTCAGGCTGGGCTGCACGCGGGCCTGTTTGCGGGCCTGATCCAGCCGAGACCGGGCCGCATCCAGCCCTGCCTGCGCCTGCTCGATGGAAATGCCCGTCTGAGCGTCCTGAAGAAGCAGATTGTCCTCGGCCTGGCGCATGCGGGCGCGGTTGGCCTCCATATCGGCCTGCGCCTGGCTGTAGGTGGTCAGGGTGTCGGTGGGATCGATACGGGCGATCAGTTGCCCCTTCTTGACGATGCTCCCAATATCCACCAGAAGATCGTCCACGCGCCCACCGGCCTTGGATTTCACATCCACCGTGGTGAGGGATTGTAGGATGCCGGTTGCGGAGACCGCCTGCACCAGGTCTCCGCGCTCCACTTTGGCCGTCTTGTAGGTCGCTTTATCGTCCCGGTTGGCCCGCGCCCGGCTCACCACCATCCACGTTCCGACGACCACCGCTATCAGTATGATACCTGCGATTATCTTTCCCTTCACTCGATGCCTCTTTCATAAGACAGGGGTCATTTTACTGTTGGATCAATGGGCTGCCGTCGGCGACCCGCCGTGAAACTTGACAGGTTAGACGTAAAAAATCAGGCAAAGTTCCCTGCCGCCCGGGCGAATCGAACAAATACACGGCTTTTTGTGTTCCTGGAGCCGCCACACGACGGCCACGCTCTCAAAATTCACTATTGCCATGAACAAGCCGATATGTTATAATAGTCAAGAACGCTTGAGGACTATGCATGAAATTCGGATGCTGTGCGAGCTTGGCCCGGCTGAAGGCGGCTGCCGGGGCAGGATTCGATTATATCGAGACAGAAGCTGTAGAGCTACGGCCCCGCCTGTGCGACGCGGATTTCAAACCGCTCCTCCGCCTGGTGGAATCCGCCCCGGTCAGGCCGGAAGTCTTTCATTCCTTTATACCGGATCGCCTTCCTCTGGTGGGGGAGGATATCGATTTCCAGAGGGTGAGACGCTACACGCAGGCCATCCTGGAGCGGGCGGCGCATGCGGGCGGGCAGGTCGTTGTTTTCGACAGCTTGCAGCCCCGGGCAGACTCTGAGACGATGCCACCAGAGCGGATCTATAACCAGGTCACCGGCTTTCTGCGAATGGCCGCCGGTTACGCCCGTAAATACAATGTCGTTGTCGCCGTCAAGCCCCTTTATGCCGGACACGCCTATCTCCTCGATACACTCGCCGATGTGACGGAGACGATAGAGGATGTCGGCTGTCCTGAAATAAGGCTGGCGGCGGATATCTCCCGGATCGGCTCCCCCGGTTCTGTGGCAATCTCAAAGCAGGTGATGGAGCATCTGGCCCATGTCTATCTGACGTGGCCGGAGAATAACGACATAGCGCCGGCCCAATGGCTGGAACCGCTGCGCGATTCGGGTTATGGCGGGCGCGTCTCGTTGCTGGGCCGTTGGCAGGATTTTCCTGAGCAGGCGTCCGCTTGCTTGCGCTCCTGCACCCCATTCGGCTATAGGAGGACAGGATGAAACGTTCCAGAAAGCTGAAGCGAATCAGCCGCACCCAGAAGATGCGCCCCCCTCATCTGCGCGCCGAAGACTGGGATGAGATTCAGGTCTTTGCCCTGTGCAACCCTCTGGAGATTGCCCGGCAGTACGGTAAGGCGCTTCTCCTCCTCCGCACCGGCACCGTCCAGGAGGCCACCGAGATTCTCGCCCAGATCGATACCAGTGTCCATTACGATGTCACTCTCTGGGACAGGCTGGCGAAAATCTATATCGAACACGGCCCGATCCATCCCATACTCCAGCCCTTCGAAGACTGCCGCACCGGGGTGTTTCCCAAGGACCCCTGGTACTCCAACACCCTGATCGCCGCCTATTCCCAGCTCAACCTTTACGAGCAATCCCGCGAACTGATCGCCCGCAAAATCCGGCTCCTCGGGGACACTCTCGATTTCCGGCTGGAAATGGCCGAAAGCTATGAGATGGAAGGCCGCTACGACCGCGCCTGCCAACTGCTGGAAGAGCTTCTCCGCAGCCACCCGGATGACTCCCATCTCCTCCTGATGCTGGCTGACAATTACCTGGGAGCGGAAGCCTTCGCCCAGGCCCGGAACGCCTACCGCCGACTGCTGAAGCTATCCGAGCATACCGAAATCCAGCAAGATACGCTCGGACAGGCGTACCTGGCCCTGCGGCAGGTCGAGCCGGCCATCGAAGCCTTCCAGGAGGCCGAACCGATCTTCCCCAAAGACCCCGGCCTGCCCTTTTTCCTGGGAGTCTGCCACCTGATCCTGGGCAATTACAGCCATGTCACCCGCTACTTCCGCCGGGCCAAGCACCTGGGCGGCGATGTCTTCACCTACTACGAGCCGTTCCTCAGCTGGCTCCTCACCCGCGAGGAATGGCAGAAGATGAATCTTCTCTGGCCGATGTGACCGCAAGGCATACCGCGCCGTCTTTGGGCAGCCGCAAAGCGAATCAGCGCCTATCTGGGTTGATTCGCTTTCTTTTCAGCTGCTTCCGGGAGGTTTTCCATTAACGAACAGTGGATATGTCAGGCTCAGGAAGTGCTGCGGATCGAGATCGAGGCCCTCGCCCACCTAGTGGAGCGCCTGGACAGTTCCTTCACCGCCGCCGTGGAGATGATTTTAAGGTGTAAGGGGCGGGTGGTGCTAGCCGGGATGGGCAAATCGGGCGCGGTGGGCCGCAAGATCGCGGGCACGCTGGCGAGTACCGGAACCCCTGCCCTTTTCCTCCACCCGGCGGAAGGCATGCACGGCGATGTCGGGATGGTCACCGCCGAGGATGTAGTGATCGCCCTCTCCTACAGCGGGGAAACCGAGGAGCTGCTGGCCGTCCTGCCCGCCCTCAAGCGGATCGGCGCAAGGCTGATCGCCCTCTGCGGCAACCCCCTCTCCACTCTGGCAGCAGGGAGCGATATCGCCCTCGATCTCTCCGTGCCCCGCGAGGCGTGTCCCCTGGGCCTGGCCCCGACCGCCAGCACCACCGCCATGCTGGCCTTGGGCGATGCGCTGGCGATTACGGTCATGCAGGCCCGCCGCTTCACCCGTGAGGATTACGCCCGGTTCCACCCCGCCGGGGCACTGGGCCGCCGCCTCATCCTGCGGGTGGCCGATCTGATGCGAACCGGGGAGATGGTCTCCGTCTGCCGCGCTGAAGCGACGGTCCGGGAGGTACTCTTCAGCATCACCCGCGCTCAGGCCGGAGCCTCCATCGTCACCGATCTCGAAGGCAAGCTGGTCGGGATCGTCACCGATGGCGACATCCGCCGCCACCTCCTCACCGACGAGAACTGCCTCAGCCGCGCCGCCGCCGATATCATGACCCGCAGGCCCAAGACGATCTTCCCCGACCACCTGGCCGCAGAGTCCCTCAAAGTGATGGAGGAATACCGCATCGGCGAAATGCCCGTCCTGGACGCCGCAGGCCGCCCCCAGGGGATGCTCAACCTCAAGGACCTGCTGAAGGCCGGGCTGGTATGAGGAAGCCGCGCCCATGAAACGAGACCGCCTGCTGGCAATCTGGTGTCTGCTCCCGGCCGGCCTTCTGATCGGCGGCGTGATCTTCTACCCGATCCTGACCACCTTCCTCACGGCCCTGTCCCAGGTCAGCCGGGCCGGGGATAGGGAGGGCTGGGTCGGGCTGGCGCATTTCGCCTCCCTCTTCCGGGACCCCGTTTTCTGGCAGGTTCTCCGGCAGACCCTCATCTGGACCGCGAGCTGTGTCGGCATCACCATCGCCTGCTCCCTTCTCATCGCCGTCCTGCTCGATGCCGACCTACCGGGGAGATCACTCTGGCGGGCCGTCGTCCTGCTGCCCTGGGCCGCCTCCCTGACCATCAGCTCGGTCATCTGGCGCTGGATTTTCGACGGCCAGTTCGGGATGCTGAACGCCCTCCTGACCGGCCTGCATCTGGCTCGCGAAGGCCCGGTCTGGCTGGCCCGTCCCGAGACCTCCTTCCCCGCCATTATCGGGGTCGGCATCTGGGTTTCGATCCCTTTCACCTCCATCGTCCTGCTCGCCGGCCTGCAATCGATCCCGGCCCAGGTCTACGAGGCGGGCCTGATCGATGGGGCCGGAGCCTGGACACGCTTCCGGCTCCTCACCCTCCCGCTCCTGCGGCCTGTCCTGATGGTGGTCACCCTGCTCAATATCATCTATGTCTTCAACTCCTTCCCGATCATCTGGACCCTGACCGAGGGGGAGCCGATCCACCGGACGGACACCATCATCACCTATCTCTACAAGCTGGCCTTTAAGTTCCAGGACTACGGCCCCGCCTCCGCCCTGGCGATCCTGACCTTCACCCTGCTCCTCCTCTTCAGCGCCCTCTACATCCGCCTGGTCTACCGGCAGGGCCTGTTCGAGGAATAACGGCGATTCGGAAAGGCATTCTGGCGTTGCATCAGCAAAGCTCGAATCTTCTGTTTACGGTTTGGGGGAATCCGGGCATTGCTGAAGTTGCAACATCCGCTTCAGCGCCTCGACGCATCCTTTCGTGGCTTCCTCTCCCGGCCCGAAATGCGTTTCGACCAGCAGCGGGCCGGCATAGCCGTCCTTTTTCAAGGCGGCAATCTGGGCAGGCCAGCCCACCTCGCCTTCCCCGAGGGTGACATACCGCCACTGGCCTCCGGGGATACGGACAGCGTCTTTCAGGTGGACATGGCGAACAGCGGAGCGGACAGCCTCATAGCCTTTAGGGAAAGCCGACTCCCCGGCGACATAGGCGTTCGTGGCATCCCAGTTCACACCGAGGCCGGGATGTCCGATTTCTGCAAGGAGTGCCGCGGTCTGCCTGCCGGTGGCGATATAAGAGGCCGTTTCGTTCTCCAAAAGGAGGGTGACGCCTGCTTGACCGGCCTGCTCTGCCAGCGCCCGGACAGCCTCCAGACACGCTCTCGGAAGAGGTGTCTCCACCGGCAACCCTTCTGGCCTGAGCGGAGTGAAGCAGACGACTGTGCGCGTTCCGAGCGCGTCCGCCATCTCGAAAGACCGAGGGGCGCGTTCCTTCAAATGCGACTCGATGGCCCGGGCATCCGGGGGCGTTTTCAGCAGGCCCGGCGATATGGAGGTCAGAGCCACACCGTTATCTTCAAGGATTCGCCCGATCCGCCGGCAGGTCTCCGCGCTGAAATCGGGGACCCGCGCTCCGCCTATCCCCCGAATCTCCACAGCCTTCACGCCCCAACCGACCGCCAGTTCGACAGCCTTTTCAAAATCCTGGGAAATTTCATCGGTGACCACCCCTACATACATCGCGCCCTCCTTGCAGTCCGATTCGCTTTATCAGGGGCTTTTCGCTTGGTCTCAAGGATGGCATCGTATCGATACAGTCCGCGAGAAACGCAACAGCAAAGCCATACCTGACAAGCGCAAGCCTTATTGACGCCATAGTTTTATTCGAAATCCATGAATTCCGACACCTTCATCGACATCGCCTGCTTGATCTCCGGTAGCCTCATCGATATCCGCTACGCCAGCAAAAATAACGGCTTCAAGGCGCGGCTGTACGGCAACCGCCGATGCCTACTCCGGTACGGAACGGCCCTGAACCTGCTAGAAGCTCAGGCTGTGGATTGAGACTGAAGGTATGGGACGCCTACCGCCCGATGGCGGGCCAGAGACGGATGTGGGGGCGGCTGCCCGACACCGATTTCGTGGCGGACCCGGCGACAGGGTCGAATCTGAACCGGGGGGCGGCACAGGCTTTCACCGATTGCCCGGATGTCTCCGAAGAGGCGCGAGAAAACCGCGCCCTCCTGCACAACGCCATGATCCGGGCAGGCTTCCGCCCGATCCCGACCGAGCGGTGGCACTTCGACGATGCGGAGGCGGGAGCGTATAGCCTGGCCGATCTACCGTTATAAACGGATCGCGGCCCGGCTCTTCAGTTCACCTCCCCACCGGCCCGCCATCGCTTGAAGGGGTCATACAGCGCCCACCGGCCCGGGCCGATGAGAATGATGGCAATACAGACGGCCAGAATCATCAGGTTGTATTCATAACCGGGCGGGCTGCCGCTCAGGAAGAACCCCTGGGGACCGTGAACTTTCCAGATGGCGACCAGCATTGCCGGGATAATGAAGGCGGCCCCGACTTCGGCGGCCAGCCCCAGAAGCACCAACAGGCCCCCGAAGAATTCCGCTCCGGCGGCCATATAAGCCCAGAGCGCCGCGGGTTGGAAGCCCATTTTCACGATGCCTTCGGTGAAGCCCGCCATTCCGTGCCCTCCGAACGCTCCGAAAAGCTTCTGCGCCCCGTGCGCCATAAAGGTGATCCCCAACACCGCCCGGAGTACCAGCGCGGCCCAGGAAATCATGGATGTATTCCGCATAATGTCCCCCTTGAGCGCCGCCTCACGAAGACCTTCCCTGTTATGACAAACGGCGCAGGGCCATCAAAGTCCCCAGGGCCGCCATAAGGAAAATAAATCACTGCAAGGACATCGATAACGGCTGCGCTCCTGGCAGACCGCATCGACAGTGATTGATCGGGGCATATTGAACAAGGCCCTGTCGCTGTCATTGCGAGGGCGAAGCCCGAAGCCCTCTCCAGAGTACCGCCCATGAGTAGAGCCTTTGTCATTTGCTACCCTGGAGATTGCCGCGTCGCTATCGCTCCTCGCAGACTGCATCGCCGACTGATCTTTGGTAGGCGTTACGCAGGATATTGCTGCGTCGCTGGTCTCCTCGTAATGACAGCGGCGCAGATCTTATCGCTATGCCCTCAACGGGATGCGATATTCCCGGCCAAGCCGCAACCGGACTCACCCGCCGTATTCCGGGTATTCCTTTTCGACGATCCGGCCCGGCTCGACGGGGTGGATGAGCAAATCGAGGGCATCGAGGATGATTCGGCGCTGGAGGTCTTTCTGGCCTGGCCTGCCCAGCGAGTGGCCGAGTTTGAAGCCTTTCGGGTGGAGGGCGCGGGAGGGGCGGGCCATTTCGGACTGCTCCCGGTCCACGGTCACCACCACCGCGGGGATGCCCATCGTCTCGATTCCGCGCTGCACCGACACGACCGTGCGGTGGCAGAGCGGTCACCCGGCGGTCAGGAACACCAGGTCGGCCCTCTGGCGCTCGATCCGTTTGGCGAGGTCGGGCAGGAGCTCGTCGCGCACCTGCCGGAACGCCTGGGTGAAGCCCATGGTGTAGTGTTCGCTCGTCAGGCCGCCGATGACGCCCTCGGCAGCCATCTCGCGGAAACGCTCTATCGGGAAGACGCAGTTCACATCCCTGTCGGCGTCGGAATGGTCGTAATGCTCGTGGATGATGCGGATATCGGCGACATTCACATCCGCCGGTACGGTTCTGAGGGTGATGTCGCCCTCTGGGTTGAAGGGCTGATCGTCTTTCATATACAGACCGGCGGTGGTGAAAAGGAGGACTTTCGATTTCGCCAGGTCGCCGCGGAAGGGCGTATAGGGTATGCAGAATCGCGATAGTTCCATCGGGAAGCTCCTCAAATGATGAAGAAGGGCGCTCCGTCGGGAGACGCCCTTCTCCGCTGGCTTTCAGCCGTTTTCGATCCGGTTTACGGCGTCATGACAGGGAACGCAGAACCTCCCATATCTTGTCGGTCGGAGGCATTTCGGCGATATCGTGGATATCGATATAGCGGATAGCGCCCTGCTTATCGATCACGAAGATCGCTCTTTCGCAGATCCCCTCCTCGCGCAGCACGTTGTACTTCACGCTCACCATGCCGTGCGGCCAAAAGTCGCTCAGGAGAGGATAGGAAAGGGTTCCCAGAGATTTCGCCCATGCTTCATTGGAAAATACGTTGTCCGTGCTGATACCCAGGACCTGGGTATCGTACCGCTCGAACTCGGAGAGATCCTCCTCGTACGAGGGCATCTGGACGCTTCATACAGGGGTAAAGGCTGCCGGGAAGAAGGCCAGCACCACATTCTTCTTACCCCGGTAATCGCTGAGGCGGATCGTCTTTCGCTCCTGTCCTTTTCCGGCGGTTTCGCCGGTAGAGGGCATCTCGAAATCCGGAGCCTCGTCTCCTACCTTCAGAGCTTGAACAGGTCTCATGTCGGTTGGAGTTCCTCCTTTCGGATTGAGATAATTCGCCTTCCGCAGAGGGACTAACCGCTCCCATCCCAAAGAGGCGATTGCTACCGTCTCCTAATCTTACTCCGATTCTTTCAGATTGTCAAGCCCGTTTCCCGCAGATGCTTCGGCCGGGGACAATGATGGCGCTTTCGCTCTTACGGCGACTCCAGAAGTTCCAGTTCGACATCATCGAGCCAGAGGAGAACCCGGCTGCGGGCTTCCAGGCTGCCTTTTTCGACGGCCAGATGGCCGCCTGCCGTATCGGGCGTGGTTTCGGCGTAGGCGGTAAGCTGCTGCCAGTCTCCCATCCGGGCCGTGTCATAGGGGTCTGTGTTGATATTGGCCAGCCAGCGCCCCTTCCCGTCCGTCAGGCCGATTTTGAGGTAGGGCGCTGCCGTTCCCTTTGCGATGCTGTCCATTTTCATCCAGCAGATCAGGCGATACCGGCTGGCGGGCAGCACGGGGCCGGGAAGATTGATCCGGGCGTAATTCCAGGCCGTTCCCGGCTGAAGCCCGGCCCCCGTAGGCCCACTTTGCCCGTCCGGGCGGTCGCGTCTTTTCTGGCCTCGATGCCTTCCCGGTAAACCACGGACTCCCCTGCCGCCCGCCTTTCCGCCGGGACCGGGCAGAGGTCATAGTTCCCTGCGGCGTCCAGGCCTGCGATGCCCAGCCGGAGGCGGACAGCCAGGTTCTCTGGTTCCACCATCGCCACTTTGAGCCTGTAGTTTCCAGGTGGAGTCTGCGCCGGGACGGGCAGGACCGTTTTCAGGGACAGTTCCTGTCCGGGGAGCCAGAGGGTTGTCGGGCGCGCCGGGAAATCGAGTTCCTCGGCCACCGTACGGCCCTGTTCGCCAGTCAGCATCCAGCGGAGAGCATAGGAGGCATAGCAGGGAGCGACGCCCTCGTTTTGCCAGGTATGCTCGATGAGTACGCGGCCCGCGACCTTCCCGTCCAGACGGAGCGTCCGGCTGCACCGCAGCTTCTTGAGGGTGAAGCGGAAGCCGATCCGGCGGGCAGCCGCCGTCACGGCCTCCTTGACTTCGGCAGAAGCGTTTTGCAGGCTACGATAGCTCATCAGGTTGATATGCAGGTAGCTGATGGGGTCTTCCAGCCCTTTCTCGAACGTTTCCCGGACGCCCCATCCCTTCTGCTGCATCTCTTCATAGCCGCTGTGCAGTTCGTAGTTGCAGACCGCGCCGCGCCAGGCGTACGGGTGGTAGAACCGCTTCCCGACATCCGCGCTCGGGCCGAAGAGGGGCAGGCCGTCCTGCCGGAAGTGAAGCCCCCGGAGCGCGGCATAGTCGTTGATCGCTTCGTAGCCCCTGACATTCAGGAAAACCCGCGCCCGGGGGAAGGCCCAGGTGAACGCATCGATCATGCGACGGTAGGCAGCAATATAGCGGGCGGGCGTGAACCCGGTCTGCCGGAGCGTTTCGGGCACCCAGCGGGCCAGGCGCATCTCGCCCCACTCCCCGATAGACCCGATATCGATGAACTCCAGGCCGGGCCGCCCGTCCAGATATCGGCCCAGGTCTGCGATGAATCTCTCCTGGATCGCCAGATAGCGTTCGTCCCAGAAGACCGGATCGGTCTACTCCTCCGCATACAGCCCCTTCTGCTTCACCGAAGGGACGCCCTTGTCGAAAACCCATTTCGGCGTCACGTACCGCTGCCGGGAATGCATGTTCTCCGCCATGAAGCGAAACGCCACCCGCTTGCCCCACTGCTTCACTCATAAATCGAAGATCGGGCCGAAATACTCCTCAAAGCGGGATTTCCCCTCCTCCGGCTCCAGCAGAGACCAGCCCCGTTGATCACCGACTCCATTAAGCCCTCGCCGTAAAGGGTTTCCACCTACCCCTGGAGGACGTAGATGGCGGTTCGTATCCCCGGTGCAGGTTTATGTGATGCAGGCGGTTGTAGGCGAAAGGGTTGTCATTGCCCAGGTTCCGCATGATGGCGAACCGAGGGCCGTCGTGGATGTGGTTGTGGGTGATACGGCAGTGGGAGAAGGCCGACAGCACGACTCCAGCATTTGGAGTTGTTGATATCCGACCAGCCGAAATTATAGATATAACCCAAGTTGCCACCTAGCCCGGGGCCAGTCCCGTTTGCCGCTATGGGGCGCGATGCATCGCGCCCCTACCCCTCTCAATTCGGGTGGGTAGCAACTTGGGTTAGATATAGTTGTTATCGATCTCATGGCCGCTCGCCCGGTGGTACTCTCCGGGCGATCCGGCGATCTCGATGGCGCTCCCTCCGGTCTGAGTGATGTCGCGCCAGGCCGCACGGCAGGCATGGGTTTCATCCCCGAGGTACACCGCTGTCATCATATTACGGAAGGCGGAGGCCGTCACGGCGCACCGGCTCGCCCCGCTCATTTTGATCACCGTTCCTCGAAAATCCCGGAAGGCGATCCCCGATACGGTCACCCCGGTCACAGAGACTCCGGCTTTGGCACCCCCTTGCAGCAGGAAAGCCGACTCGGCCACAGGGATCGCCACCTTCGACCGCTTCAGCCTCCCGTCCGGGGGCCGGAAATATAGGATTTTCCGCTCTCTGTCGACACACCACTCCCTGGGCGCGTCCAGTTCCTCGAAGAGATTGCAGATATAAAATCTGTCGTCCGTTTCCATGGGGTAGCAGCCCTGCTCCACCTCGAACTCCCGCGCCGAAAGATCGATGCGCTTGATGCGGGAGATGGTGTTGTTGTAGTTATAGGCGGAATAGAAAACCGCCACCGCCTGTTCGGGATGTCGCCACCTGGAGGGGCACACCTCTTCCGGCCTGTAGCGAAACCGGGTCAGGCTGCCTTTTTCGACCACCTCGGCATTATAGGCCCATCCGCCCGAACGCGGGTGACTGGGGTCGAAGTTCGGCACACGAGCCATAGGCTGCCGCTTGTCGTTGTAATAAAGCTCCTGAAAGTCCGGGTCGGACAAGTCGAGGCCGGAGAGGTCGGCCTGCACAATCTTCCCCGGTGCGGCTTCCAGCCGGCGATCAGACAGCTGCCGCTCAAAACCGCGTTTTTACCGGAATCTGCCTCGATGGTCAAATTCGAGTCGCGGGCGTTCAGGACCAGCGGCGCTGCCAGGTAGTGCGTCCCGCCCTGGAGGATGATGCGGGCCGGAGGGAAGGCTCTTTGCTGCCGGCCCGGAGCAGGCGTACGGCATTCAGTGCGGCGGGCAGGGTGACGAAGGGGCCGTCCGCCTTTCGCAAAGCGGGCGCAGGCAGCCTGCCCGACCAGGTATCTTTACCGCTCTCCGCCACATAGAAGTCCGCAGCAAAAGTTGCCGGGCAGAACGACAGGCCGGCAAGCAGCATGAGGCAAAAGCGCATTTTCATTTCATCTCCTTTGCGCCCGGTTCCGGACACAGGCGGCAGGCTTTAGCCGCATGCCCGGGCCGCCCGAACCAGAGCCTTGAGATTGTCCAGAGGCGTTTGCAGCGGAACGGCGCACTCCGGAGCAAGGATATCCACCCCTGCCCGGACGGCCTCGCAGGCGGCCTCAAAAACCGCCTCCGGGGATGTGGACAGCAGCAGTTCGGGATTGTTGAGATTGCCCATTAGACTCATTTTCCCTGCGGAGGCTTCGCGGGCAGCGGATATTTTCACCTGAGACTCGAAATGATAGCAGTCAAATCCTGCCTCGGCAAAATAGCGGATGCGATCCGCGGTGTTGCCGCAGCAGTGGAGAACGACCGGACTGCCGATGCTCTCCACGATCTCCTTATGGATGGGAAGCAGCATGTCCCGGTAGGCGATGGGGGAGACCATCCCGCCGGTGGCGTGGTCGGCCAGGCAGATGCAGTCCGCTCCGGCCCGGATCTGCTCGCAGGCGAAGGCCACCGGCACGGCCTTGAGTGTCTCCAAAGAACGCCGCGCCCGGTCCGGGTGGGTCAGGGTGGACACCAGAAAATCCTCCGCGCCCATCATGTGATAAGAGAGCGTCCACGGCCCCATCACCTTCCCGACAATGGCCGCCCGGTCGCCGATACTTTTCCGAAGCAGGCGAATCGCCTCCAGCACCGCCTGAACCGGCGGACTTTCCAGCCAGCCCGCCGGGAGATGGAACGCCTCTGTTTGCGCGAAAGGATGGGTTCTGACCGTAGGCATAACGGCCCTGCGGCCCCAGTCCACCGCGCACCCCAGCGCCGCCGCCTCCTGAGTGACGCTGAAGACCGGCGCAACCGTGTCCAGGCCCAGCAGTTCGTGCCCTGCCGCCGCCAGACGCGCCATCGCCCGGCTGTCCAGATGCGTCTCCGGAAACGCCGCTTCGCAGGCGTCCATCAGTCCGAGCGAAGCGATGGAAACCGCATTGGCCGCCGGAATCCGGTCCACCCGCCCGCCCATTACGGCAGAAAGAAACCGCTTTTTAGAAGACATAGGGATATTTGGCATGTTCAAAACTACCTTTGCGATGATCGAGATGATGGAAAGGTTCTGGATGGGAGAGGGTTTTCCTTGTTGGCAGAGCAGAAAACCTTCCCCTGACAGCGAGCCGAATCATCACAGGCTTTCGCTTAGCTTCAACGATAAAGCCCCTGTCGATGCAGTCTGCGAGGGCAAAGCCCGAAGCCATCTCCAGTCTCGTGTCCACGGACAGAGCCTTCTCGTGCCTTTATGACGCTGGAGATTGCCGCAAAGCTAAAGCTCCTCGCAGACGGCATCGACTTACGGCTGCCCCTTTAGTTGGCGTTACGTCGGAGATGGCCGCCAATCTTTGATTCCTCACGAGGACATGGCTTGCGAACGCCACGGAGGATATCGTTTCAGGAAGCGCCGCCATGTTTTTGCGATTGCTACTGCTGGTTCTCGCCGTTATGCCGATGCCCTCATCGCCGGCAAGGAGGCGAATGCCGTCATGAAAGATATGTCCGTTCGATTCTTCCGCTCGAAAAGCGCGGTGGAGGTTTACGATTTTGTGGAGGTGGCCGCCAGAAACCCGACTCCGGGATCTTCAAACTCCTTTACCGATGCTGACCTGGCCGGCCACTTCGGGCGCGAGGGGGGAAACCTCTCTGAAAGCGGACGGGTTTTGCGATGCCGCCGATGGGAGCGTTTTCCGGATTCGCTTCATGCCGGCCAAGCCGGGGAACTATACCTACTCGGTGGCCTACCGGCAGGAAGACCTCGTCAAAGCCCATACGGGCCGCTTCCAGGCGAGAGAGGCCGGTCGGAGCGGGCTGCTGCGGGTGGACCGGGCGCATCCCTGGCACTTTGTCTGGGAGGGAACCGGGAAACACTATTTCTGGAACGGAACGATCACCTGCTGGCTTCTGGGCTGGGAAAGCGATGCCGATATCTGCGGATCGTCTCTCGCCTCCTCCGCCTGAGAGTCAACCGCCTGCGGGTGGCGATCAGCGGACAGGTAAAGGACGGGCAGGCGTGGATGGAGCCTGTCTATCCCACCGCCGCTTTCCGCTTCCGCCTCGAACTCTGGATCGCCGCCCGCCCGGAGAGCGTGGAGGATCCGGGTTATGACGTGACGCGGTTCAATCTTCCCTTCTAGCCCGGATTATTCATGATGAGATCAAAAGGCGCACACTCCGTTATGGGAATCGAGATCAAATTCGCGTTCGTGAATAATCCGGGCTAGCGGAAAATCGAGCGCCTTCTCCGCTTCGCCCGTGAGAGGGATATAATCGTCTCGGCCATTTTCTATCTGGACAGGACCAGGCCGGGCGTGGATCCCTTCGACAAGGCGGGCGCGGGCGGGGAAGGCGAAAAGCGGTATTACCGCTATGCCGCCGCCCGGCTGTCGGCTTATTCTAATGTGTTGTGGGATGTGACCAACAAATACCAGATCTTTCGGGACGAAGCCCGGGCAAACCGGATGGGAGCCTTCCTCAAGGAATGTGATCCCTACGGCCACCCGATGTCCGTTCACGGACACGAGCGGTTTCCCTTCCGCACCTCCCCCTGGGCCGATTTCGCGATGTACCAGGCATGGGACGAGAGCGGAGGCCATGTATCCCCACTGGGGCGGTGATCCGACCTGTCTGCCTGCCCGTAGCGCAGACAACCGGCGGCGGCTGGCCTGGGGCATGGCGATGGCAGGCGGCTACCAGACGACCGGAGAGAGGACGGATCGGGGCACGGAGACCGGAGGCGGCTGGATCAACGGGCGCGGCGACAAAACGATGGTCATGCTGGACGGCTACGCCCATATGGTCGGCTTCTTCACCCGCCTGGAATGGTGAAAGCTGGAGCCTCGCGACGACCTCGCCGGCAGAGGCGCTTTCTGCCTGGCTCAGCCGGGGAAGCTCTATGCGATCTACCTGCCTGCGGGCGGGAGCGCCTCCGTGAAGCTGGGGCCGGGGCGCTACCGGGTGCAGTGGTACAACCCGCGGACCGGGCGATATACGGCGCTTGGCGAGACCAACAGGCCGGAATGGCGATCCCCGAACTCCCCGGACGTGGGAGATCGGATGATTCTGCTGGAGAAGTAGCCCGATTGCTTGATGACACAACCCGAAAGGACTATCCGATGGACGATGCCAACGATATTCGCATCCTGCACAATCTGACGAAACGCTATCTGGACTGCGCCAGCGACCTCGTTTGCGAGGAAGGGCGCGACCTGTGGCGCAGGCACAACAGCCTGAAGAAGGCCCGAACCCCGGTGCTGGCGACCTGCGGCATGTGGAACGTCTGGTGCAGGCAGGTTTTCAGCGAGGACACGCTGGAGCGCCGGGAACCCCTTCTTCCGCGCCCACGAACTGAGCCTGTGCCTGAGCCTTTTCCACCATACCGTCGGGGACGATTATATCCTGGAACCATGGATCACCCAGCACGCCTCCCTGACCCGGGGGTGGCGATTCGGGTGGGGTGTTGCGGAGCGGATCGACGCGGATTACGTGGCCTCCTGGCGGCCCAACCCCACCGACATGGTGTGCAGCGAGTGGAACGAATCCCGCATCCGTCGCATCCTGCGCGAAGACATGGAAGCTTTCCGCGGCCGCTATATGCATCTCCACCTGAAGGACATCGAAACCGCCCAGGGCGAACCGGACCGCCTGGCCCGCTGGGTGCGGATCGTGCGGGAGAAAGCAGAGGCAGTCGGCTGACAGGTCTACAGCTCCAGCTGCACCCCTGCGCCTTTCTCTGCGGCCAGGGCGTATAGTGCCCGGGCCGTCATCATGTCGTCCACGGCGATGCCCATGTTCATGCAGAAGATGCGCTCGGAGGGGTTTTCGCGGCCCGGCTTCTGGCCGGAGGCCAGCTCGCCCAAGTCGGCATAGATCGCCTGCGGAATATGGGCGAAGTGGACGCCGTGCTCGCGGGTGCGGAGCAGTTGGGCAATATCGTCGGAGACGAATTTATCGCATTCGGCCATGGCGTCCCCTGTCCAGGCGGCGTCGTAATCGAGCGAGACGGCCAGACCGCCCGGAGAAAGCATTCCGGCATCCAGAGGAGGCTGTGGCTCTCGCACAATGGGAATGGCGGATACGGCCACATCCACGCCCTCCATCATTTCGCCAGGACTGCCGCAGGGGATGAAATCGAGATGCGGCAGGAGGGGCTTCAGGTCAGCGATATACCGCTCGACCGCCTCCGGGAAGAGATCGCAGCAGCGCACCGTCTTGAGCCCGGGCAGCGCCTCCGCCAGCGCCCGCAGGCTGGTGCGGGCCTGCACCCCGCAGCCGAGAACGCCGGCCACCCGGCTGTCCGGGCGGGCCAGGTATTTGGCCGCGATTCCCACGCTGGCCCCGGTCCGCATGGCGGTGATCCAGGCGCAGTCCATGACGGCTATCGGAATGCCGGTCCGGGGGTCGTTCAGGATCAGAAGGCCGGTGATATAAGGCAAGCCCTTCTCAATATTGGACGGATAGCCGCTTACCCACTTCAGCCCAGCCGACTCCGCCCCTCCGATATAGGCGGGCATGGCATGGATAAAGGCGTCCGGGGCCGGGTGGATCCCGATCTTGGCGGGCATCTCCGCCCGTCCCTCCCCTTTGAGGCGGAAGCCCTCGTCCACCGCTGCCAGCACTGCCTTCATGCCCATCCCCAGCCCCTCGATGCTCCTGCGGCTCAGGTATATGATCTCCATAATCTCCTCCGAACTGAGTGATACACAAGCATACCAGAAACCGGAGGGCTTTGGCAAGAGACGCATCGCCCCTTTGGCAGATCGTCAAGACGATCAAAACCGGGCGCGGTTCCAGAAGGAAAGAGCGCCCTCAGAGCGAACCGGAAGGGTATAGATTCAGAAATTCAGAGGGGAGAGATTGCGCCATGAAACTATCGCTCTTGTCCGTCCTCTCCGACGAGGAAATCGGGCAGATTCACGAGGCTTCGCTGGAGATTCTGGAGCGGTGCGGCCTGAAGATTGGCAGCCGGGAGATGCTGTCGTTTCTGGCCGGGAAGGGCCTGCCGGTAGATGGGGAGATCGTGCGCTTCCCGCGCTCCTGTGTGGAGGATGCGATGGCGACCGTGCCGCCCCGGTTCGCCGTTTTCGACCGGGAGGGGCGGTTCGCGTTCGAACTGGGGGACGGAACCTCGCGCATCGCCGCCGGACACAACGCCATCTTTTGGGTGGACAGCGATACCGGCAAGACCCGGCCCTCGACGGTGGCGGATGTGGCTCACTTCACCCGCATCTGCGAAGACCTGCCTGCCATCGATATGATCGGCCTGCCGGTGATGCCCCAGGATGTCCCCAACCCCGGAGCCTCCCTCCTCTACGGCGTCAAGGCTGTCATCGAGAACAGCCGCAAGCCCATTTATTTCTCCAGCGACCGGCTGGAAATCAATCATGCGGCCATGAGGATGGCCCGCGCCGCCTTTGCGGGCGATTTCGCGTCCCAGGTTTACGGCATCAGCCAGCTTTCCCCCACCAGCCCCCTCACCTGGGAGGGTTCGGTGCTGGACGCTCTCCAGGACACCATCGAGATGGGCGTTCCGCTGGCCGTCCTGCCGGAGCCGAACGCAGGCGTCTCCGCCCCCTACACCCTGGCCGGGCTGCTCACGGTCAACAACGCGGAATGTCTCTCCGGGCTAGTCATCGCCCAGCTTCTCCGGCCCGGCGCGAAGCTCCTCTATGCCAACTCCTGGACGGCGATGGATATGCGAAACGGCGCGGCCCTAGTCGGCTCCACGGAAACTACCGTCTGCCGGATCGCCGGAGCGCAGCTTGCCCGCTTCTACCGGGTTCCCTCCCACACCACGGCCCCCAATTCGGACAACCACACCCATGACGAGCAGAACGCCTGGGAGAAAACACTCAGCACCTTCTGCTCGGTGGCCGCAGGCAACGACCTGGTGGTCAACTGCGGCATGTTCGCCACCGGCATGACATGCAGCCACGAACAACTGATCATGGATGAGGAGATCTCCGCCATGTCGCGCCGCATCGTCGCCGGGATCCGGGTGGAGGAGGACTCCATCGCCAAAGACCTGATCATGGAGATCGGCCCCGGCAGTGGCGGCTACCTCACCTCGGACCATACCCTTCGCTGGCTCCGCACGGACGAATACCTGCTGCCCCGCGTCTCCGTGCGCGGCCCCCGCGCCTCCTGGGAGGCGGAAGGGGCCAAAGACACCTACCGGTTGGCCCGCGAGAAAGCCAAAGCATATCCCGCCCGGCCCCGCTTCCCGCTGGACGCCCGCCGCCAGGCGAAACTGGAGGATATTCTGGGATCGTTCGAGTAGACCGGCGGAGAGGGGAGCAGATTGTGCGGTACTTTAAGGGCACAATCTGCTCCCCTTTCCCGATTCAGCCCAGGGGCCGGGAGATCAGGTAACGGTCTACATCATTCCTCCATCGTTTTCCCGCCGGACAGTCCCTATCCAACCTTTACCCGTGTTCATCTGTGGTTGAACACAGCCCTCTACGGAACCGGCTTCGTCAGTTTATCGATCCTGCCCAGTTCCTCCTCGGAGAACTCCGGGTTCTGCAAAGCGGCCACGTTTTCCTCGATTTGCTTCACGCTGGAGGCTCCGATGAGGGCGCTGGTGAAGGCGGGAAGGCGGAGGATCCAGACAAGGGCCATCTGAGCCAGCGATTGGCCGCGGGCTTTCGCCATATCGTTGAGTTCGTTCAGAACGGCGCGGCGTTCGGGGGTCAGATTGCGCTCCACCCATTCCTTGCCCCACTTCTGGGCGGCCCGGCTCTCGGCGGGGATATCGCCGCCCAGGTATTTGTCGGTCAGCATCCCGGAAGCCAACGGGCAAAAAGGAATGACGCCCGTTCCGGCCCGTGCCGTCTGGGGCAGCAGGTCCCACTCGATGGTGCGGCCCAGCATATTGTAGTAGGGCTGATGGATAGTGATGGGAGCCAGCCCCATCCGCTCGCACACCCGCACGGCATCGGCGAAATGCGCCCCGCTGTAGCTGCTGACGCCGACATACAGCGCCTTTCCCTGCCGGACCAGGGTATCCAGAGCGCCCATCGTCTCCTCCAGCGGCGTCTCCGGGTCGGGGCGGTGGGAATAGAATATATCGAAATACTCCAGCCCCATCCGCTTGAGCGACTGGTCGCAACTGGCGATCATGTATTTGCGGGAACCCCATTCGCCGTAGGGGCCGGGCCACATATAATAGCCCGCCTTGCTGGAGATGACCAGCTCATCCCGGGGCATCTCCTTGATAATCCTGCCGCAGACAACCTCTGCGTTTCCGGGCGGCGTCCCGTAGTTGTTCGCCAGGTCGAAATGCGTGATCCCCAGATCGAAGGCCCGGAAGAGGCAGTCCCTTGCGACATCCTCGCCCCGGTAGCCCCCGAAAGTCTCCCAAGCCCCCAGCGAGATCGCAGGCAGCTTCAGCCCGCTCCGCCCGCACCGGCGGTACTGCATCGCGTCATAACGGTCGGCAGCAAATTCGTGTGCCATGATCGACTCTCCTTTTGAATATTGATAGCACACGATTCGCCGCCAGGTGTGGCAATCCTCTCTTTGGCCCGGGGAACTCGCCACCTTCAACCGACCTCCACGATCCTTTCCGGAGACGGCTCGAAAGCGGCGTCGGTGAAGGCGACGGAGAGCGAAAAAGCCGGGCTGTCGTCGGCGTTCACCCAGTGAGGGGCGTGTTTAGGGTTCCACAAAGCCTGGCCCGGCTCCATGTCGAATGTGCGGATATCCTCGGGCTGGAGACCTTCCGGACGCACCCGGTCGCTCAGGTCTTCCGGATGTTCTTTCCAGCGGCGAAGCATGTCGGGGGTGAGCCATCTCTCCGGGTCGTTCAGGGCGCTGAACCGCTTGTGGCCGGAGAGCATGATGAAAAACACATCGTCCGGGTCCCAATGATAGTTGGTGGAGCAGCCCGGGCCGCTCAGGAAGAGGATCGGCCACGCCCTGCGCCAGCGCATCCCCTGCCCTTCCCACAGCCCGATCAGAGGATAAAATACCTCCTTCAGCACCGGCCACAGCGCCCCGCCCGGCTGTCCCAGCCTGCCCAGATCGAAGAGCGTCAGGTGAACGGGAGCCTCCAGGGCTTCCTCCAGCGGCAGGCCGAGATATTCGTCCCGATAATCCCTCAGGCTCTCGGCCAGCGCGTTCCCCCGCGTGCCGGTGGCGATCCTCGCCTGCGGCTCCTCCCGCGCCTCGGCCACCACCTGGCGCAGCGAAACCGGCGGCACGGTAAAGGGAAAGACCTCCCCTTCCACCCGCAGGGCGTACGGCTTTCCCACAGCATCTCGGAATTCCTCGAAGCGTCGGATGTTGTCCATGATCGGCTCCTTTCAAAAGAGGAAATATACCCATTATTATAATAACCACAATCGGGCCTGTCAATATCGCTTTGACGCCCTTCCTGCGACATGGTATAATATCCGTGATATGATATAAGGAGGGTTCTTGTCATGCACCCACTGGCCGGGCAGATCCGGCGTTTCATCGAGCGCGGCGAAGAGGACGAGGCCGCCTTCCAAATGCTTTCCCTGGCGCTGTTCGCCCGCCAGTTCGAGGAAAACGCGCCCTACCGCGCCTACTGCCGCACTCTCGGCGCTGTGCCGGGCGCAGTGAACCGGTGGCGGGATATCCCGGCGGCCCCTGCCGAAGCCTTCAAGCGATTCGATCTGGCCTGCGCCCCCGCAGAGAGCGCCCGCGCCCTTTTTTATTCCAGCGGGACCACCGGAACGCAGGCCAGCCGCCACTATATGGATGAAGACGCCCTATCGCTCTATGAGACCTCTCTGGCGCAGGCGTTCGACCGCTTCGCGCTGCCCGACCGGGCGCAGGTTCCCCTCTGGTCGCTCATTGCGCCACCTGAAGAAGCCCCGCATTCCTCCCTGTCCTATATGGTCGGCGTTCTGATGCGCCGTTCTCCCGGACTGCCCCACCGTTTTTTCTGGCAGGAGGACAGGCTTCAGCTTACAGCCTTCAAGGAAGCCCTCCTCACCGTCCGCGAGCCGGTCATCCTCTTCGGCACGGCCTTTGCCTTCATGCATTTCTTGGAAAGCTCCCGGAGGCAGTTCCCCCTGCCCGAAGGCAGCCGCCTGCTGGAAACCGGAGGATTCAAAGGCCGGTCCCGGGAGGTCAGCCGCAAAGAATTGTATCATGAACTCCGGGAGCAATTTTCCCTGCACCCCGCCCGCATTCTGGCCGAATACGGGATGTCGGAGATGGCGTCTCAATTTTACGACACCACCCTTCAGGATGCGCTTCGCGGCATCTGCCGTCCGCCGTTCAAGGCAGGCCCGCCGTGGGTCAAAACGCTGGTGATCGATCCGGCTTCCGGGAGAGAGGCTGCTGCTGGAGAGACAGGGCTGCTGCGTCATTTCGATCTGGCAAACTTCAATTCCGTGGCGGCGATCCAGACGGAGGACATGGGCCGCGCCGCTGGCGAAGGCTTCGAGCTTCTGGGCCGCGCCCCCTCCGCTCCTGCGCGGGGCTGCTCCCTGACCGCCGAGGAGTGGCTTCGCCGTGACTGAGCGCCTTCTCGAAAACGCGCAGGCGCTTCGCCGAGCGCAAAAGGAACTCTCTCGCCTGCCCGCCCAAGAGATCGTCCGTCAGATCTGCGCCTGGGCCGATACCTGGCGATCCCCTTCCTCTCCATGGCGGCAGGAGGCTGCCCGACAGAGCGTTTTTCCCTTCGAGATGGCGCAGCCGGGGCTGGAAAGGCTCCTGGACGGCCTGACCGAAAATGCTCTCCTGTCCCTCTTGGCAGAGGAAACCGGCGACCCGCTCGTTCTGGACGCATTCCAGCCCCGGCTTGCCGGCGGAGAACGGCGGGCGGCGGGCTATCCTCTGGTCGGTTGCATCCTGGCCGGAAACACGCCCCTTCTGGCATGGCCGCCCCTCATCGCCTGCCTCCTGGTGAAATCGGCCTGTCTGGTCAAGCCGCCCTCCGGGGAATTGACCTGGCCTGCTCTTTTCATCCATTCCCTGCGCCGGTCCTCCCCGGCCCTCGGCAGTTGCCTGGCTGCCCTGAACTGGCCCGGAGGCGATGACACCATCGAATCCGTCTTCGCCCGCGCCGCAGACGCCTTGATGGTCTTCGGCGGCGATGAGACCATCGCCGCCTGGCGGAAACGGTGGCC
Source organism: Armatimonadota bacterium (assembly GCA_020846535.1). Taxonomy (GTDB): domain Bacteria; phylum Armatimonadota; class JADLDR01; order JADLDR01; family JADLDR01; genus JADLDR01. The sequence goes on from JADLDR010000218.1 coordinate 44,088, forward strand.
GCCCCACAAGCCTTTGCTGCCCTACGGCCACCGGGCCAGTTTCGCCGTTTTATCGCGGGAAGCCCTCACGCCGGAGGCTGCCGCAAAGCTGGCCTGGGATGTCGCCTGCTATGACCAGCAGGGGTGTCTTTCGCCGCAAGCGGCCTATACCGAGGACGGCGGAGAGACCGCGCCGGAGACATTCGCCGGATGGGTGGCCGAAGCCCTAGGCTGCCTCGCCCGCCGCTTCCCCTGCCAGCGCGATTTCGCCGGCTCTGCCGCCGTCCAGCGTGACCGCAGCCTGGCTACCTTTTCGGAGGGAACCCGACTCTGGCATGACGGCAGTCCGGATTGGACGGTCTGCCTGGCTCCGCCCGGCCCGTTCCCCTTCTCCTGCGGCTGCCGGTTCCTCTACATCGTTCCCTTCCGGGAGATGGATGAGATCGCCCCTGTTCTGCGGGATGCCGCCCCTGCCCTGGAAGCTGCCGGGCTGGCCGCTCCCCCGCACCGCCGAGAAGCCTTTTCGGACATGCTGGCAGCCTGCGGAGTCAGCCGCATCTGCCCGGTGGGCCGGATGCAAACCCCGCCCCTCGCCTGGCATCACAACGGCCAGCCACTCCTCGGCAGGCTCATCCGGTGGATCGATAGAGAGGAGGAAGCATGACGCGCCCCTGCATTCTCACGGAGATTCCCGGGCCGAAGTCTCGCAGCCTTGCCCGCAGGCTCCGCCGGGCGGAAAGCCCCAATATTACTTTCGTATCCCAGGAGTTCCCCATCTTCTGGGAATCCGCCTCCGGCATGTTCGTCACCGATGCGGACGGAAATACGTTTCTGGACATGACCGCTGCCTTCGGGGTGTCTGCGGCAGGCCACTCCAACCCGCGCGTGGTGGAAGCCGTCTGCAAACAGGCCGCCCGGCTGATGCACGGTATGGGCGACATCCATCCTCCCACCGTCAAAGTCGAACTGGCGGAAAAGCTGGCCGCCCTGTCTCCGGGGAACCTCTCCCATGTCATTTTCGGCTCCTCGGGGGCGGAGGCGGTCGAAGCGGCTCTCAAAACGGCCATGCTCTATACCGGCAGGCCCGGCGTGCTGGCCTTCGAGGGCGGATACCACGGCCTCACTTACGGGGCGCTCCAGACAACGCACCGGGAGGACTTCAAAGCACCCTTCTGCCCGCAGCTGGGCCGGTTCACAGTCCATGCCCCTTATGAAGCTAGCTTCCACGACCTTTCTTTGATCGAGCAGGCGATAGCGCAAGCCGATCCGCCCATCGGGGCCGTCCTGGTCGAGCCGATCCAGGGGAGAGGCGGCATCCTGGTTCCTCCGGAGGGCTGGTTCACCGCCCTGAAAGATCTCTGCGCCTGCCGCAATATCCTGCTGATCGCCGACGAAATCTTCACCGGATTCGGGCGGACGGGCCGATGGTTCGCCAGCGAAACGCCTCCAGACATCATATGCCTGGGGAAAGCCATGACCGGCGGGTTCCCCATCTCCGCCTGTATCGCCCCAGAAGAGATCATGTCCGCCTGGGGAGAATCGCAAGGGGAAGCCGTGCATACCAGCACCTTCATCGGGAATCCCCTGGGCTGCGCCGCCGCCCTTGCCGCCCTGTCGGAAATCGAAGATCGGAACCTGGTCGCCCGTTCCGAACAGGCCGGGTGCTATTTCAAAGCCAGGCTGGAGGCCCTGCAATTGAGCCACCCCGCTATCCGCGAAGTGCGCGGGCGCGGCCTGATGCTGGGGATGGAACTCCGCCCGGAAAAAGAAGGCGGATGCCGGGCCAGCCGCCTCATGATCGAAGCCCTCCGCCGCGGACTGATCGTCCTCCCCGCAGGTCCGAACGATCAAGTATTGGAACTCGTGCCGCCCCTGATTATCTCCGGCGAAGAAATCGATTTTGCGGTGGAATCGCTGGGGGATTGCTTGCAGGCGGTGGGGTTGTGAGGGGCTAGGGGATGGTGAAGGTTGGGAAGGTGGCTGGGGGGCAGGAAACCATCCCCATTCGCCCCAATAAGGGGCACAGTCTCTCCTGATGAAAATAAAAAAAGGGACGCATGGGCATGCGTCCCTGTAGAGTGCGGAATGGTAGCGCTACGGGGAATCGAACCCCGGTTTGATGGCTGAGAACCACCCGTCCTGACCTCTAGACGATAGCGCCGTGTCGAAACCTTTGCTATGTCGGCAACGGCATCATTATACTCGAAAACGGGCCGATTGTCAAGCGATTCGTGCATTTTTTGCAAAAATCGGGGGTCGTTCGGGCAGAAAACGCATGAGGTGAACCATAAGGAAAGGCTGCCTGTCTAATCGGTGGTGGTGAGGGATACCGAAAAACCTCCGTGTTGACGGCCTCCCCGAATTCACCTATAATTAAAGAGGATGAGGAGACCAAAGAGCCCGGGGCGAAGCGCCCTTTCGACGAGAAATCTATGGGTATAGGAAGATCGCAAAACGGAAGAGTATACAGCGACAGGGCCAGGGGAGCCGGGCGCATTGCCAGGCGTCGGCTGCGCTGGTGGCAAATATTGCTCCGCGTCGGCTGGCTGTTCGCCTTCTTCGGTGCGGCGATTCTGGTCGGTGTGATCGGCGGAACCTACTACAGCCTCTCCAGGATGCTGCCGGCCAATATCGATATCAACAGCGTCCAGAAAGAAACCGAGGAAAAAACGAAAATCTATTCCGCCGACGGCGTGCTGCTGGCGGAGGTTTTCGAGGAAAACCGCGAGTTCATCCCCATCGAGCAGATCCCCCGGCAGCTTCAAAACGCCGTCGTCGCCATCGAAGACAAATATTTCTACAAACACTCCGGCATCAATCTCCGCAGCATCGGACGCGCCCTCTACGAAAATCTCCGCGAAAACCGGATATCCCAGGGCGGCAGCACCATCACCCAGCAGTTGGCCCGCAACATCTGGCTTTCTCCCAGAAAGACGTTTTCGCGCAAAATCCAGGAAGCCATGCTCGCGGTGCAGGTCGAGCGCAATTACACCAAAGAGCAAATCCTGGAGCTTTATCTGAACGAAGTCTACCTCGGCAGCGGGGCCTATGGGGTCAAGACGGCGGCGGAAGTCTATTTCGGCAAGGATGTCAAGAAGCTGACCCTGGCCGAGTTCGCCCTGCTCGCCGGCCTGCCCCAGCGCCCTTCCAGTTATTCCCCCTATGAGGATAAGGAACTGGCCCGCAAGCGGCGCAATACCGTCCTCCGGGCGATGGCCCACCAGGGCTATATCACCGCAGAGGAGGCGCAAAAGGCTCAGGAAGAGCCGATCCGCCTGGCCGGGAAGAAGCCTATTGGCTCCACGCGCTATAAAGCTCCCTATTTCGTCACCTACGTGCTGAAGCAGATGATCGATAAATACGGGGCCGATCTGGTGTACAAAGGCGGCCTCCGCATCTACACAACCCTCAACTACCGAATGCAGCAGATCGCGGAATCGGCGGTGCAGTCCGGCGTGGCCTCCAGCCGCTCTATGAAGGTCGGGCAGGGGGCGCTCCTGTGCATGGAGCCGCAGACCGGCAAGATCCGGGCGATGGTGGGCGGAACGGATTTCCGGAAAAGCCAGTTCAACCGCACCACACAGGCCCGAAGGCAGCCGGGATCTTCCTTCAAGCCCATCGTCTATACGGCGGCTCTGGATAAAGGGCACAGCCCGGACGAGCGCATCAACGACTCCCCGGTCTCCTATCCGAGCGGTAGCAAGGTATGGCGACCCAAGAATTACGACCACCGCTACCACGGTCATGTGACCATGAGAACCGCAGTGGCCCAATCCATCAATATCCCGGCCATCCGGATGATGGAGGAAGTAGGCATCCAGGAAGTTATCAATTACGCCCAGGTGCTGGGCATCCGCCAGGAGTTGGAGCCGAACCTGTCGCTGGCTATCGGAACGGCCAGCGTGACCATGATGGAGATGGTGACCGTATACGGCGTCTTCGCCAATCCGGGAAACCGCGTGGAGCCGATGGCGGTCGCCAAAATCACCGACCGCAAGGGAAACCTGATCGAAGAATTCACCCTACAGGTGCGCCAGGTCATCAGCGAGGAAACGGCCCGGCAGATGGATTCCCTGCTGCGCGGGGTGGTGGAGCGCGGGACAGGGCGGATGGTGCGCGATGTCCCCCGGGCCAGGGCCAAGACGGGAACCACCCAGGACCACCGGGACGCCTGGTTCATCGGCTACACGCCCGAGCTGGTCACCGCCGTCTGGGTCGGGAATGACGATTATTCCCCCATGGGCCGGGTCTGGGGCGGCAATGTCTGCGCCCCCATCTGGGAAGCCTTCATGAAACCGACCCTTGCGATGATCCTCCAGCCCGGCGGTAAAACCGTGACCGTCGAGAACGGAGAGGCCCGCATCGAGGAGGGAAGGCGAAGCCGGCGGCGGCGCTACCCGCGGCCTGAAGATATCTACCGTCGCCTGGAAACCGAGGAACCCGTCCCAGCCCCCGACACCGAGCCGGAAGTGATCGATACCGCTCCCACAAACGAGGCGGTGGACGTGGCCCCTGCCGACCCGGAACCGGCCCAGCCCGAACCGGCTCAGCCTCCCGCAGAGGCGAAGCCGGAACCGGCCTCGAATTCTGATGCGCTATAGGACGGGGAGGTCACCCCATAATCCCCGTCTATCGCGAATTTCAGCCTTTTGTGCGATCAAATCCGAAAGCCTGCTTCCGTTCCCCGTTCTGCTGCGATGTTGGTGTTTGTGGGAGGTTGCCCGGTGACTCTGCCTTATGAGCCGACGGAAAACCATCATCGGCTCCGCATTCTGACAGCGGTTATCTATGCGGTCTTTGTCGCCTTGACAGGGCGGCTCTGGTATCTGCAAATCAGCCGGGGAGAAGAATTCGCCCAGAAAGCCCTCGGCAACATCATCCGAGAGCTTCCGATCCGCGCCCCGCGGGGGATCATCACCGACCGGAAGGGAAAGACCCTGGCAAGCTCAAGGCCCACCTTCACGGTGACCGCCGTTCCGGGGGAGATGACCGACCCGGAAGACACCTTTCTCCGCCTTTCGCGCATCCTGAATCGTCCGGCGGAGGAATTGCAGGAGATCGTACAGACCAAAAAAGCGAGCAACTATGACGCCGTAGTTTTGCAGCGGGATCTGGACGACGACACCTATCTCTACCTGATCTGGAAGCAGATGCTGATGCCCGGCATCGAATGCCGGGAGGATCCGGTGCGCTGGTATCCGGACGGCAAATTGACCGCCCACCTGCTGGGTTATCCGGGAGAACTCAACCAGGAAGAGCTGGATCGGTATAAAGAACAGGGCTACCGGCCCGGAGACTTTATCGGCAAGTCCGGCATCGAAAAGACCTATGAATCCTATCTGCGCGGTCAGGATGGGGCGCGCAGGCTGGAGGTGAACGCCAGAGGACAGATCCAACAGATTCTGGGGGAGCGAGAGCCGGTTCCGGGGCATACGCTAGCCCTCACCCTCGATAAAGAGATGCAAAAGGCCGCGGACCAGGCCCTGGGCAGCCAGGTCGGGTCGGCGGTGGCGCTCGATGTCAATACCGGCGAGGTGCTAGCGATGGTGAGCAAGCCCTCTTACGATCCGAACATCTTTGCGCGGGGCATTACCTCGGAAGAGTGGCAGTCCCTGATCAATCTGCCGACCCGCCCCTTGCAGAACCGGGCCATGAGCAACGCCTATCCCCCGGGTTCCACGTTCAAGACGATCACGGCGCTGGCCGGGCTGGAATCGGGGAGCCCTGTCGTGCATTACGCCGTTCACTGCCCGGGATCCTACCGGATCGGAAGGCGCACCTTCCGCTGCTGGCGGAGGCACGACACGGTCGATCTGAACGAGGCCATCGCGCAGTCGTGCGACGTTTTTTTCTATCAGTTAGGCCTCGATATCGGGCCAGACAAAATCGCCGAGTATGCCCGGCTTTTCGGGCTGGGCAGCCCGACCGGCATCGATCTTCCTGGAGAGCGGCGGGGTACGATTCCCGATCCCCGCTGGAAAGAAGAGGTGCGGGGCGAAAAATGGTACGGGGGCAATACGGCCAACATGTCCATCGGGCAGGGCGATGTGCAGTGTACTCCTCTCCAGATGGTCCGTGTGACCGCCACCATCGCCAACGGAGGAACCCTTTACCGCCCCTATGTCATCCGCAAAATCCTGGCCCCGGACGGCCAGACGGTGAAAAGCTTCGAGCCGGTTGTGGAGCGAAAAATCGCCGTTTCCGAGGCCAGCCTGAACGCTGTCCGACACGGTATGCGCCAGGCGGTGGTGGGCCGCCGCGGGACGGCCAAACGCATTCTCTTCACCGACCTGACAACCGCAGGCAAAACGGGGTCGGCGGAGGACCCGCCCCGGAAAGCGCATGCCTGGTTCATCTGCTACGCCCCCTACGAGAACCCGAAAATCGCCATCTGCGCGATGGTGGAGCAGGGCGGGCACGGGGGAACCACCGCGGCCCCCATCGCCCGCGCCATGCTGGAGCGGTATTTCCATATTCAGGGCGCTCCGGTGGCGGGCGGCCAGACCGATTGAAAAAGGCCCGGGCGAAAGTCCTTTATTTTATTTGGGAAAGTCAGACAAGAAGGAATTTTCATAGGGTCGTCGAATTAAAGAACAACAACTAGGCAACGGGGCGCAGCCCCGCCTTGGGAGGCGATTGTATCATGTGTCAAAAGGTATCGGGTCGTATTTTCGTCCTGGCTGTCGTGGGAGCAAGCCTGCTGTTATCGGCCTCTTCGCTCGGGTTTGCTGCCGCCAAGAATACAGCCGAGCGCTCGCTGGCAGGCATTCGAGTCGGGCGTAAATATACGACAATTCTCCAGAAATACGGTAACCCCACCCGTATCGAAGTCGGAGCCGGTGGCGGCGGAACCACCACGACGCTTCCGGGCGGGGCCGGCGGCGGGATGATGGGGGGCAGGCCCGGCGGCATGATGGGCGGCGGTGGCCCTGGTATGATGGGCGGCGGTGGCCCTGGTATGATGGGTGCGGGCGGCAGGCCCGGCGGCATGATGGGCGGGGCAGGTGGCCCCGGCATGATGGGCGGGGCAGGTGGCCCTGGCATGATGGGCGGCGGTGGCCCTGGCATGATGGGCGGCAGGCCCAGCGGCATGATGGGCGGGGCAGGTGGCCCTGGCATGATGGGCGGGGCAGGTGGCCCTGGCATGATGGGCGGCGGTGGCCCCGGCATGATGGGCGGGGCAGGTGGCCCTGGCATGATGGGCGGAGCCGGCGGCCCCGGCATGATGGGCCGTGGCCCGATGACCGGCGGGCCGGGCAGCCTTCCGGCGGTCACCGGCGGCGCTTCGACGACTCCGGGCGGAATCGGCCCGATCACGGTTACCGAAGGGCCTTCCCAGGTGGTGCGCTGGATTTACGAACTCAAAAATGTCGTGCTGGAATTCACCATCGATTCGGATGGAACGATCCTCCAGGTTACCGCCATCGGGGAAAGGTGGCCGACGGCCCGTACCTCCAAAGGAGTGACCCTGGGCACCAGCTACAAGGACGCCCTCCGGCGGCACGGTTTTCCGAAAGCGCATTCGTCCCTGGGCGTGAATATCATCCGCGCCGATTACAGCAGCAGCCAGCGCATGGCCCTGACCTTTCAGGACAAGAAGGTCGTCTCCATCACGGTCGCGCTGGTTCAGTAAAAGTTTTCCGGCAGAGGGCAGTATGGAATGGCATCCGAGGAGTTTCGAGAGCAAGTTCGGGAGCGCAGCGACCTTCTTGAGGTGATTTCCGAGCATGTGGCCTTGAAGCAGGCCGGACGCCATTACAAAGCCCTCTGCCCTTTTCATTCGGAGAAGACGCCTTCCTTTACGGTCAACCCGGAGGCTCAGGTCTGGAAATGCTGGGGGTGCGGCCTTTCGGGGGATGTTTTCGCCTTCGTGATGAAGATCGAGAACCTAACCTTCCCGGAGACGCTAGAAAAGCTGGCCGCCCGGGCGGGCATCAAGCGTGCCGCCTCCGAAGGCCGCGACCGATCCAATGATGACCGAGACCGCCTCCTCAAGCTGAATGCGATGGCCGTGCAGGTCTACCGGGAGGCGGCAAAAGAAAACCCGACAGCGGTGGAGTATCTGCGGGAACGCGGCCTGACGCACGACCTGATCGAACGCTTTCAGATCGGCTACGCGCCTCCCACCTGGGATTATCTGATCAACCGCCTGATCCGCCGCGGCATCGATCTGGCCGAAGCAGAGCGAGCAGGGCTGGTGGCGGCCCGGCAGGGGCGCTCCGGCTATTACGACCGCTTTCGCAACCGCATTATCCTGCCCATCTGCGACGCCCTGAACCGGGTCGTGGCGTTCGGGGGCCGGGCGGTGGATGATGCCGTTCCCAAATACCTGAACTCCCCGGAAACGCCGGTGTTCAGCAAGAGCCGGGTTCTCTACGGCCTGAACCTGGCCCGGAAGTCCGTCACCGCCCAAGACCGCGTGGTGGTGGTGGAAGGCTATTTCGATGTCATCGCGGCCCACCAGGCGGGCATCGAACAGGTAGTGGCGACCCTGGGAACCGCACTGACCCCGGAACATTTGAAGGTTCTGAGGCGCTATACGCAAAACGCGGTGCTGGCCTACGATGCCGATTCCGCCGGAATGGCGGCGGCCCTACGAAGCATTCATCTTTTCGAAGAAAGCGGCGTCCGCCTGAAGGTGGCCCGCATCACCGAAGGGGAAGACCCCGACAGCCTCATCCGCAAGCAGGGCGGGGCGGCCTTCGAGAGAATTGTTGAAGAAGGCGTTCCGATTGTGGAATATCGTTTGAGAGCCATCGCCCGCAAGCACGACCTGACCACCGAAAGCGGCAGGACGGGCCTTGTCCGGGAGGCGATCCCGGCGCTGAGGCAGGTGGTCAGCGACACCGACCAGGAGCGGTATCTCGACCGCTATATTCAATTCCTGCTCCTGCTCAATCCGGAACGCGCCGGGGAGAGGCTGACCCGGATGGCGGAGGCGATCCGCCGGGAGATATCCCAGCAGATCCAGCGATCCAGCCGGGGCGCAAAGGAGAGCGCGGAGTCTTTTCAGAACACGCGAATGATTTCATCGGCTCCTTCCGCGCTGGCGAGGGCGGAAAACCAGTTGCTTCAATCGGCAATGGAGAGCGCGGAACGGTGCCAGTGGCTTTTCGGGCAGATCGCCCCCGAAACTTTTGTCGATGAGCGCAAGCGGGCGATTGCCGACCTGCTCTGGCAGGTGGCCGCAACCGGCGAGAAACTGGAGACGCAATCTCTAGCGGACCGGCTCGAACCGGAAGCCCGGCAGCTTTTTATCGATTTCCTGTCGGAAACCGGCTCGGTTCCCCTCACCGAACCGGAACTCCTGGACTGCATCGAGCGCCTCCGGCACTACTGGAAGCGCCACGATATGAAGCGGCTTCAGGAATTGCGCCAGGAAATCGAGGCAGGCAGGCTTTCACGGGATGATCCCAGGTTCCAGGAATATTGGCAGCTCCGGCTGGAACTACAGGGGTCCCATACCGGGCGGTAGGGTATGGGAGTTGAAGGAGAAAAACGCTGTGTCGCTGGATAGCGCAAAAGAAAACACCGATGTTAAGCTTCTGCTGGATCGCGGACGAGAGCGCGGCGTTCTCACCTATGACGAAATCCATGAGATGATCGGCCACCAGGAAGACATGGACGCCGAGCAGATCGATGATATCCTCCAGACCTTCGCGGACGAAGGCATCCAAGTGGTGGAAAAGCTCCAGGTCAAGGAGATGCCGCTCGACCTTCTGGAACTGACCGGCCCGCCTGACGACGACCTGCCCCGCGACATCGAGATTCGGGATGAGGATATGGCGACCGTGGAGGGCATCCCGGTGGACGATTCTGTCCGGATGTGGCTCCGTGCTATCGGAAAAACCCAGCTTCTCTCCCTGCCCGAAGAGATCGCGCTCGCGAAGCGGGTCGAGGCCGGGGACGAAAACGCAAAGATCACCCTCACAGAAGCGAACCTCCGGCTGGTGGTCAGCATCGCCAAGCGGTACAGCGGAAGAGGGCTTTCCTTCCCTGACCTGATCCAGGAGGGCAATATCGGCCTGATCCGGGCGGTCGAAAAGTTCGATTACCGGAAAGGGTACAAGTTCAGCACCTATGCCACCTGGTGGATCCGACAGGCCATTACCCGCGCCATCGCCGACCAGGGCCGCACCATCCGCATTCCGGTGCATATGGTGGAAACGATCAACCGGCTCATCAAGACCAACGGCCAGTTATTACAGAAGTTGGGCCGGGAGCCGACCCTGGACGAACTGGCCCGGGCCATGGAGATCCCTGTCGCCCGCGTGAGTGAAATCATCCGTATCGCCCCGGAGCCGCTCTCCCTGGAGACGCCGGTCGGGGAGGAAGAGGACAGCCATCTGGCCGATTTCATCGAAGACCATGAGGCCGCTTCTCCCTCGGAGGCCGCCGCCAATCTCGTCCTGCGCGAGAAGATTGAGACAGCCCTGGCAAAACTGACCGAGCGGGAGCGCGATGTCTTGAAGATGCGCTTCGGGCTGGAAGACGGCTGCTCGCATACCCTGGAGGAAGTGGGTCGCCACTTCAATGTCACCCGCGAGCGCATCCGGCAGATCGAGGCCAAAGCCCTCAAAAAGCTCAGGCATCCGAACCGCAAACGGGAACTGGAGGAATACCTGGAGAAAAGTTGAATCGGGCTCATAGCTCAGCGGCAGAGCAACCGGCTCATAACCGGTAGCGCGTTGGTTCGAATCCAACTGGGCCCACCATATATTGTGAGAGGAATTTAAGGCAATCTCCAGAGTACCACAGATAAGCAGCAACCGTAAGTCAATGCAGTCTGCGAGGAACGAAGCGACGTGGCAATCTCCAACGTAGCCAATGCATGCGGAGGCTATACTGGCTGGCGTTACGCTGGAGATGGCTTCGTCGCTTCGTTCCTCGCAGACTGCATCGCTGGGCATTTTCTTTTCACCCGATCCAGGATTTTCGCCGATATAGCACGATGTGGATCGGAAAGCCTTGGCTATGTAGGCGTTCTTTCCTCTTACTAAGCGGTTGCCTCCCCCCTCACGAAAACCCCGTAAACTCCCCCGTAGCCGCCTGCCATTCGGCATCGCTCCGGTCCACGCGGGCCATCAGGGGGCCTTCTTCCAGAGCGTTCCGGAAGAGCAGAAGGACGCTCTCCTCGCCTTCGGCGACTGCCTCGACCTTGCCATCGGGCCGGTTTCGCACCCAGCCGGAGACGCCCAGACGAACGGCGTTCTGGCGGGCGAAGTGGCGGTATCCGACGCCCTGCACCCGCCCGTATATCTTCATATGGAGGCGTTTATGCGGCATATGGACCCTTCTGCCGATCACAGGCCGAACGCGGCCCCGACCTCTTCGGCTTCCTTGAGGATCACCTGGCCGATGGGATCGAACTGAGCCAGAGGGATTTGAAGGGCTTCGAGGAGCCTTTCATCCATCGGCATCGGCACTTCGCCATGGATCGGCGGAAAGCCGTATTGATAGGCCAGATGGTCGACCTCATGGATGAAGAGCGTGATTGCATATGCCTCCTGATCCCGGGACGGATGATGATAGGCGATGGCATTGCGAATCATGTCGGGAAGCTGCCACTTTTCGGCAGCCATCCGGCCTATCTCGGCGTGGCTGGCCCCGAGCGTGCTTTCCTCCACCAGATAGAGCGGGCGGCTAGTTCGCTGGGACTCCTCGATGGCCTGGATCATCTCTTCGGTCAGAAACACATCCGCCACCAGCCGCCCGATATCGTGCATCAGGCCTGCGATGGAGACTTCCTCGCTTTTGGGATGCTTGCGGATGCGGGCAAGAATCTTAGCGCCCAAGGACACGGCCAGGCTATGCTTTCAGAACCGCTGCCGGTCGAAAAACGACCCCTGCGGTTTGGCGGAAAGCAAGCCCTGGAACGAGATTCCCTATGGTATGGGATCATCGGCCAGACGCATCACCTCAGACAACACCGTCGGCAAGGCAGGCAGGCTCGAAAGCCGAGCCAGTCTTACCTCCAGGTTGTTGATTCTAAAAGATTCACCCATTAGTACACTTTTCTGCAATTGATTTGGATTGGGGGGCCCCCGAAACCCTATGCTCTCGATAACAGGGCCGCTCCGGGGAGCGGCCCTGATCTATTTTTATTTCCCTTTCGTGACGGTCACCCGCTTCATGCGGTCTCCGACCCGGATCTTATCGACAACATCCATGCCCTTGACGACCTTGCCGAAGACGGTATATTTCCCGTCCAGAAACGGGGCCGGGGCCAGACAGATATAAAACTGGCTTCCGGCAGAATCCGGGGCGCTTGTTTTCGCCATCGCCACGCTGCCGCGTGCGTGCTTCAGGTCGTTATATTCATCTTTGATCGTCCATCCCGGCCCGCCGGTTCCGTTCCCGTTGGGATCACCGCCCTGGGCCACGAATCCGGGTTCGACCCGGTGGAAGGTCACGCCGTCATAGAACTTCTTGTTGATCAGCTTGATGAAATTGACGACGGTTCCCGGAGAGGCCTTCGGGTACAGCTCGATGATAATTTTGCCGCCCTTTTGCATCTCGATGGTCGCAACAGGGTTCTTCATCTTCGCCTTTTTGGGCGCAGGCCTGGCCTCCTTCGCCCACACCCCGGCGACAAGCGCCAGGCAGAGCCATAGAGACAATAGAAGCGTTGATGTGCGTTTCAAGAGTGCCTCCTTGATAATGGATGGGATCGTTATTTCAGGTCCAGCAATTGCTGGACCTGTTCGTCGGTGAGGGATTGAGCGCCGCCCAGCGTCCGGGCCGTAAGGGCGACCTGGGCCGAATGCTCCAGAATTTCCATTTTATAGTAGGCGTCCCAGAGGTCTTTTCCGTAGGTTAGCGCGCCGTGGTTCGCCAGCAGGATGGCTTCAGCTATCGGGAGGAAGGACCGGATCGAATCGGGCACTTCGTCGGTGGACGGCGTGGCATAGGGAGCCAGAGGGATCGGGCCGAGGGTCGGGACAACCTCGGTGAGAATGGGCTGATCGAGGGCCTGACCCGCTACCGCAAAGGCCGTTGCGGTGACCGGATGGGCATGCATCACGGCCACGATATCGGGCCTTGCTTCATAAACGGCGATGTGCATCTTGATTTCCGAGGAGGCTTTTCCGTCCCCCTCCAGAGTGTTTCCCTGGAAATCCACCTTCACCATCATGTCGGGCGTCATGAAGCCCTTGCTGACGCCCGTAGGAGTGGCTATAACCATATTATCGGCAAGTTTCACGGAAAAATTACCCGCATTGGCGGCCACCATATTGCGCTGCCACAGCCTGCGGCCAATCTCCACCATGATTTCACGCTGGGTTTGTTCGTTCATGGCCCTCGCTTCGAGGCCGCGCCGGGAATACGGCCATTCGCCGGACGGCCCCTCCGAAAGACGCGCAGGGGCGTATAAAGCCATGCGCCCCTTAGAATACAAGCCGCTACCCTTCCACCTGCGCCGGCTGGCCGGTGGCGGCGGATTCGTTGATGGCTAACGAGACAGCAAGAGATTTGAGGGCATCCTCATAGGGGGAGCGGATCCGGCTGCCGTCCCCGCTCAGGATGGCATCGATAAAGGTCTGATCCTCGCGGATGGTGGGGTTGTTCGTGTTGCGGATGTCCTCGGTGCGGCCCGATTGGATGACTTTCAGGCCGCCGCTGATCTCCAGAATCGTATCAGGGGCGATCAGATGGAGGCCCACCGTATAGCCCATCTTGAGAAGGCAGGTGTTGGAAATGGTGGCGACCACGCCGCTCTTGAATTTCAGGATGACGCTTCCGACATCGCTGACATCGAAATCGGGCACATCGCCCAGCGCCCGGGTGGCCGTGGCGGCATAGACCGTTTCCACCTCCCCGCCGAAGTAGCGGGCGAGATCGACGATATGGGTGGTCTGCTCCACGAACTGGCCGCCCGATTCGGCCATCACGCGCCACCAGTGAACGCCCGGCATCCCGCCCATCCAGTAACCGAGCATCATCCCCAGAGTCTTGCCTGCCAGGATCTCTTTGGCCCGGTCGGTCACTTCCATATTCCGCCAGTGGTAGCCCACGCCTGCGAGTACCCCGTTGTCCTGCACCGCCTTCAAAATCTCCCGCGCTTTGGTCAGGGTGGTGGCGATGGGCTTTTCCACAAAGATATGGACGCCCTTTCGGGCCGCCGCGATCTCCTGGTCGGTGTGGGCGAAGGGGGGCAGGGCGATCCAGGCGGCCTGAAGCGATTCCCTGTCCAGCATTTCATAGTAATCGGTGTAGGCTTTTCCGCCGAATTTCTCGGCGGCAGCCGCGGCACGGGAGGCGTCGATATCGCAGAACGCCACCATCTCCGCCCCTTTGACCTCTTTCATGCAGTTCATGTGGTGATTGGCGATCCCGCCGCACCCGATAAAGCCGACTCGAACCGACATAAGGGTAAGCCTCCTTTAAGGAAATTGATGCCGCCTCCAGTATACACCAGGCGGGCGCGAATAGTCAAGCCGAAAAATTCATTCTCCCTGCGCGGTGACCGGGCGTTGGCAAAGCACCTCACCCTCTTCCCCTTCTCCTGGACGCCCCTTCGGGGCTAGGCAGCCGGTTGGAGGAAAAGGGCGCTTTCCCCTGGGGCGGGCCGTAGGGGCGAACCTCGTGTTCGCCCGGAAAAAGGCTTGGTCCAGGGCAGGGCGAACACAAGGTTCGCCCCTACAGGTCGGACAGGACGGCTCCAGAACGGAACGTTGCCTCTAACCGGCTGCTTAAAAGAGAGGGAACCGGCCTGCCCCACCCGCTCCGGTCGCCAAGCTCCCTCCATCTGTGCCCAGGAGAGGGAGGGCCGGGGTGGGTGAGGTGCTTTTTCTCACAGTCCTGATAAAAAAGAGGAGTAGCTCGATACCGCTACCCCTCTAACGTTCTGTTCCGTAACCAGACTTGCCCTTACACGGCGGCCAGTTCCATTTTTCACACTCGATTCTCAATCCTCCGAAGGCGGCAAAAACACCAGTTGAAACGGCGCGTCCGCAGCGAACTCTCCCGCTGCCCGTTCGATCCTGACGACGCTGTTCAGGATCGCCTCCGGTTCGGGAGCGAATGGCTCCTGGGAGGCTGCGCCGATCAGCGCCTGGCGCTGCTGCGGGTTCAGCGCCTGTGCGGGCAGGCCGCAGGTTTTCAGGGCATCCTTTTGCGCCGGGGGCAGGGAGGCGTAAAACAGCAGCAGGCTGCGCTGGCTCTGGAGGTGCTTACCGATCCTATTCCACATGATGGTATCGCTCTCCCTTTCGGCCCGAAGCTCGCGCAAGCCGATCCGCACCTGGTCCGGCGACAGCGCGGCGGCCATTTCAGCGTAAATATCCAGGTCAGGGGATGGAAAGCCCTGCCTGACGCTGCCGACGGCTTGCACCCACCGGCGGAGCCAGCGATTGGGGATTTGAAAAGCGTCGTCGCGATACCACCGGTTGTTGCGCCAGAGCAGAGCGCCCCGGTGGGCCTTCCAGCTATAGTCGAATCGCTTGGCGAAGATAGCGCAGACCTGCTCGACAGGCTGGTCCCGAATCGCTGACGTCGTGGAGGTCAGCGTCATGCGCTGTGTATAGTAATCGGCGATGACCGGTATCTCCGCTTTTTCAGCGATCTGGGCCAGCAGTCCCGGCAAAGGGATGGGCCTCGGCATCGCTCCTTTTTCGCGAAGCTCAATGGTGATGTTCTTTTCCGGCAGCCCGGAAGGCGGCTTGGCGGGAGGCCAGAAGGTCTGCCGGTTCGCCTCCGCCAGCTTCTCGATCAGCCGGGCGGCCTCCTTGCCGAATTGCTTTTCCAGCGCCTCTTCCCCTGTCTTCGCGAGCCGTTCCAGCGGTCGATGATCGGTATATTGAGTCACAATTCGCAGCGAATCATCCGGCGCGTCCACAAAAAGGGCGTCGGCCCGTATTTGAACCTCGGAGCCGGGAACCCGCATGTGCAGGTCGATCATACCGTTTCGATTGGTGAACCCGACGACCGCTTTCGATACGGCCTGGGGATCGGGCAAGGGATAGGGAACCTCCCGGCCTTCCCTTTCCCGGATGACCTCATTGTTGGCGGCAATCACCCCGGCCAGCGCCTTTTGCGCTTCCGCAGGCAGGCTGGCGGCCCGGAACCACTCCGAGGGGGCCAAAGGCGGATAGTATCCCGGTTGTTCGATTCGGGTTTGCCGGATCACCCGATTCCGGTAGCTGTCCGGCAGGAACGCCATCATCCGGGCCGCCTGCCGCCGCATCGGTGTCTCGTCCGGCCCGCTGCTTTCGCTGCTGCGCTGAGCCGCCTGGCCCCATTGCACGCGCTCCTCCCAGTGCGCCCGCTGGTATCGCTGCACGATCTCATCGGCCAGGGCCATCAATTTCTCTACATCCTTCCACCAGGCCCGGCGCTTGGCAAGCATTTCCTCATCCGGGTTGAAGCGATATTGCTTCTTGTCGCCCTCGCCCTGCGCGGCCCATTCACCGGGGAGCCATTCTGCCAGGCAGGACATCAGATCGCCCAACGGGTAGTCTTTGACCGCGAGCAGCACTTTCTGGTCTGCGCAGGCGGCGCTACAGGAGAGCGGCACGCCGGTCTGTTTTCGACATGCCTTCAGCAGATCCGACAGGGACTCTCCCTGGAGCGTCAAGGTGACCTTTTGGGCCAGCCGGGAATCCTCCTCTTTCTGCCCGGCGGTCTCCTGCTGGCCCAGGCAAAAGGGAGTCAGAACGCACCCGACCGCTACGGCTGCATACAGAATAGAGCGGCTTCGCATGGGGCCTCCTTTGGGGGAGTTGTTGAGCAACTGTACAGGGCTTTCAGTTCAAAGGGCGACCCATGGGGTCGCCCTCTATCACGGTCCCGAATCTCTCTCAAGCGATAGTGCGTTACATTTGATCTTGTTCGCCTTCTTTCCTACCGATCTTAAAATGCTGTCGCCATGCCGCTGTGCAGCCTCCCATAGCATGTATAGCGGACTTTGCCGTTAGGACCCAGCATCATCTCGACCCGCTCCAGGCTGAACGGATCGATGCGATGCTCCATGCCCTGTTTTTCAGCCATCTGATTCACTTGACCAGCCATTCTTCGGATGAGTTCCTGCTGCTCGTAGGTCAGGGTCGAGGCTGACAAGGTGATTTTGCCCTGGGCACGAAGGGCGGCTAATCGCTCCTCCCCCAGGCTCTCCAGCAGCGAATCCCGGATATCGTCCCGAAGCTGTACAAATGACCCGACCTCTTTGTCTTTCATCTCTTTGACATAGTCATCCAGCGCCTGCTGCTCCAGACGCTTGTTCTGGATGTCCTGGTATAGCACATAGGTGTTCCCTTGCTTGTGCCACCTGGCTCTCAAAGCGTTCGCCAGGCTCTCCCTGAAGGTTGCCAGACTCACCTTGTGCAGGAAAAGCGTCGCCCGCCGCGATGCCAGCTCCCGCTCCACCCGCATTTGGACCTGGCTCTCCTCAGCCACACTTCGGACCAGTTCGGCTGTCAGCGCGCTTCGCGCCTTCACGGTCAGCAGAGGCGGCTTGGCCCCGGACTCCATCTGCACCCGGATGGGATGCGTCAGATGGTCCGGATGGCTTCGCTTCGTGTCCCGAATCGTCTGCTTGACAAACTCTTTGGGGATCCATTTCTTCAGGAACCACTGCCGGTATTGCCAGACATAGACCTTGCTCTCACGATCCGCTTGGACCTGGTAGCCGAGTGTCTCGGCCGCGGAGTGCATTTTCTCTGGCAGCGCCTTGCCTTTCAAGGGCACATGATGCCAGAAGTTCATCTCCACGTAGGTATCGGCCACGACGTTGACGCCTGAACGCGCAAAATGTTCCAACACATCGTCCACATGGACGCTTCGCAGGATTTGTGAACCAGGGGAGGGATCTGGCTGGGCAGTAGCACAAAAAGTAATCATGTTAGCAAAAATAAAGCTACCTATAAAATAAATTTTTCCCATTTTCCAGCGTATCATTTCACCCTCCCCACCTAAATATAGCAGGTATACTCTAAATTATGATTTAGGGTATGCCTGATGGCAGCTAATCTTACCTAAGGTGTAACTGTAACTGCATGCGCTCCGGTAACATAATCGTCGTTGAAAATGCTCGAAGACTCATGCATATCATCAAACAAAAAGTAGTCCCAGACAAGCGTAGCTTGGCTTACGGTGATGGTTTGAGCAATACCAACTGTCCACACCTTCTTTGCTTGCTCAGGATACATAGCTTGGATCTGGAACGAAGCCATCCCTGTACTACTACTGTTGATGTCTTGAGGGTAAAGCATTAGAGCCATCATATCCGATTGCTGTAAATTCGGGTCTTGTTGATTTGTGTCCCAGTCATAAGCAAAAACACTGTAAGTGTGCGGGTTCTGTTTTTGAACTGTTGTTCCACTACCACAATCGAACCCAATAGTAGGATACGAGTGAGATCCCGCAGCCCAAATCGAAATTGCTGCAATCCCTATGCCCACGATTACAGTTAGTGTTAGCAATATTTTAGCTCGTTTCATATTCGCCTCCACTTTTCCAACTCATGATACACCCAACGTTTATTGCTTATTCAATGGTAGCGACAGTGTTTTTCACCTCCTATATAATGCTCTTCGTTTTGTTATTCTGGCTTCCTTCTTCGCATTTGTTCGCCTCTATATATTAAGACGTTTTTTCAAAGGCAAATCCGGACATTTCTTATAAACTTTTTTCATATACGCTCGGTCAGCTAGATTTCTTCTTGAATTAAATGCTTATACACTTTCTTGAATCTCTGCCTCGCCCGGTATATGCCCTTCTCTACCGCCGTTTCCGTCATCTTCAGGTGGCTGGCGATCTCTGCATAACTCCACCCCATCCCATACTTCCACACCATCAATTGCCATTCCCTGGCCGATAGCTTGTCTCCGGCTTGGCGGATAATGAGACTGTCAAAAAACTGCTGTTCGGCTTGATGGCGTTCCTCACCGGCTTGTTGCTCCTGCACTCGCTGCCAACCCGGTTCTCCCATCTCCGATGCCAGCATCTCTGGCCTATAGTTGCGATAACGCCACAGGTCTCGATATGCGTTGAGCAAAATATGGCGGAGCCATTGTTCAATATGGTCGGCGTCCTCCAACTGCTCCCAATGGGTAAGATGTTGTATGCAGACTTCCTGCACCAAATCCTCCGCGTCGTCTTGGTTGCCTGCCAACCGGTACGCTATACGCATCAGCCTTTCGCGGCATGCAGCGCCGCGGCAACAACAACCGGTATCCGGACTGTTTTGCGATAATTGGCCTCTTGGGGGGGGGGCTGATTTCATTACCTCTCGGTTGAGAGCCTGGACAGGCGTTTTGCGCCATCCGATACATCGCACGATCAGGCATCTCCAGCCGTTCACCTCCTTTGGCGATCACTTGCCGACCCTGGCATCATCATACTAGCACTTTCCTCACCCTATGTCAATAGCCTTGCATAAAAAAGTACCTCACCCCCTGCTCCTTCTCCTGGACGCGGATACGGAGGCCAGGCAGCCGGTTGGCGTAAGCGGGCACGTTTGCCTGGGGTCCGCGCGTAGGGGCGAACCTTGTGTTCGCCCGGCCAAGGGGCCGGTCCGGGGCAGGGCGAACACAAGGTTCGCCCCTACAGGTCGGACCGGACGGCTACAGAACGGAACGTTGCCTCTAACCGGCTGCTTAGACGAGAGGGTGTTTGGCTCACACCCAACCTCACCCCCCTCTCCTGGGCGGAGCCAGGGGGTGATATGCTTTTTCAACGACTTCGAACTCATTCTCCCTGGGCAGTGACCGCCAGGAGTACCGCCTGGCCCGTGTCCATCGAGCGGAAATCGAGCGAGCGGACGGGCACTTCGGGCCGGGGATTGAGCCAGCGCAGGACGCCCCCTACCCCGCTGACGCCTTGCGACGGCGGGGCGGACTGGACGGCTCCGGCACCGGGCAGGAAGTAGGGCTTGCGGTAGCGCAGGTCGGCGGCGTCGGCTATGGGAACCACCTCCGCCGTCTGGCCGTCCTCGTAGCGGATCAGGTAGCGCCAATACTCCTGAGCGCCCATCTGGAAGGGGCCGGGATGGAGGAAATAGAGCGCGTTCACCTTGCGGCCCACCGGGATATTCGAGGCCTCCAGGGGCAGGGTCAGCGGCGGGCGGCGGAACGAGCGCAGCGATACGGCCCGGCTGACCTCGAAGGGCACGTCCCCCGCCGTGAAGCGGCCCGGCCTGACGCCGGAGAGGTCGATGACAGGCAGGGAGCACATGTCTCTCGAAAAATCGTCCGCAGGCGGAGCGCCGGCAGGAGCGCCCATATCCTTATCGAGATCGCGGTTGAAATGGGCGGACAGGTCAATGGGGGTATAACGGCCCCTGACGGGCGCGGCCTCCGGGGGCGATGGGGCGGCAGGCTGGGTGTCGATGCGGATATCGGCGTAGCGCACGGAGCCGCGGGCGGGCTTCAGGCCGAAGAAGACCGCAAAGCGGCCCGCGAACTCGGGCACGACGATCTCGGCGTCGCTTCTATGCCAGGGGAAGGTGATTTTCCCGTCCGGCAGGGCCGCCGGGAGTGGCAGGATGCCGCTTTTCTGGCCTGTCAGCGATTGGAAGCGCACGAAGGCGGTCGGGCCGCCGCCTTCGCCCGCCGCTTCGATCCCCTCGCCGCTCATCTGATAGGAGATGCGGAGGCGCGAGCCGGGGACGGCGGGCAGGCTCGGGCTCCAGAATCCGGAGCCTTCCGCCGGTATCCGTTCGACGATATTGCCCACGCACTCCAGCCAGACTTGAGGCTCAGGGCCGGGCTGGGCGGGATCGGCTCCCGGTTTCGAGCGGATCAGCCGCCTGACAGGCTTGTTGAAATTGGGCCATTCGTAGGTAAAGCCGAAGGCCGGGCCGCCCCGGGGGACGGCGGCATCGCCCTGTGTCCAGAAATAAGGGGCGTCCTCGGCGGCCACGGGCAGCGGTTC
>JADLDR010000219.1 GCA_020846535.1 Armatimonadota bacterium
GAGATTTCACGGATCGGGAGCCTTTCGGCATAGGAAAGCATGAGCAGCAGATTGGCGCTTGCCTCCTGCGCCAGGTTGTTGGGTTCTTTATCGCTCGAAAGATATATCTTCGGTAGAATCTGGATGGTGCGATTTCTGAGCCGGAGAACGCCTGCATGCTGGGCCGCTTGCAGGACGCGCTTGCCTGCCCGGACGGTAGGGCGCAGGACATCCGCGCCGACTTTCTGGCGCAATGCTTCCAAACATGCTATATCGTCGTTTGTCCAGTCGAATTCTTCGGACTGGTGTTCAAAGATGATGATAGGTTCTGCGATCTGATTATTCTCCCGTGAATGTCGCCCGTCGTAGGGGCCCACCTGCGTGTGCGCCCTGGGGTATGGTTATTGCCTCGACAAAGGGGCAGACATGCAGGTCTGCCCCTACGTTTTCGGAAGCAATCAGCCGAAGAAAAACCTCTCCGCCGTCTTTCTCAGAAGCCAATCCTTATCCTCTGGCGATAGAAAGTCCTGCCTGTCCCGGATCAGGGAGATGCTGTCCTCGTAGGTTTCGTTGAGCATTTGCAGGGGAGCGTCGGAGGCCCACATGAGCCGTCGGGGGCCGAAGGCCTCCAGGACGCGGCGGATGAGGGGATCGAGGTCGAGGTGGGGCGGCTTCTTTTCGCCCAGGGCGTAGAAGGCGGAGACCTTCACTTTGACCTGCGGGTGTTTCGCCAGGGCGCAGAGGGCGCTGATATCGCCCTCCGAGATCGGCCCGGAGGCCCCGGTGCGGGCCAGGTGGTCGATAATGACCGGGGTATCGGGGAATTTTTCGCACTGGCGGCTGAGGGCGGGCAGGGCTTCGGGGCCGATCAGGGGGCAGATCGCCAGATTTTCTTCCGCGCCGCAGCGGAACATTTTCGCGAATCCCTCCCCGTCCAGCCAGTCGGAAGCGGAGGGGCCGGTCGGATAGATGCGAAAGCCCCTCACGCCCTGGGAGGCCAGGCCTTTCATAGCCTGATCGGGGCGCTCGCTGTTCCAGTCGGCCAGGGCGATGCCCCGGAAGGTTTCCGGCCACCGGCGCAGGGCGTCCAGCATGTAGGAATTGTCGAACTGGTAATAGCTCATCTGGATCAGCACGATCCGGTCGACTCCGCTGGGCTGCGTGTGGCGGAAGAGCGCCTCCGGGGTGAAGGTGGGCGGATTCATCTCCGCCTGCCGGTAGCCTTCGGCCAGCGGGTAGCGGGCGAAATCGTCCGTCCAGATGTGGATATGGGCATCGATATAGCGCATGGCGTCTCTCCTTATGATAAATCGGTCATCTTTGGCTTTCAAAACCCTCCAACATCGATGCAGTCTGCGAGGAGCGAAGCGACGAAGCAGCCTCCAGCCTGACAAAAGAACGAGACAGCTTGACTTCACCAGGATTTTCGTTTCCGGGTGCAGGCCGGCGGGTTGCCCTTTGAGATCCTTAAACTTCAAACGAAAGCCCTGCTCGCTTCTTATGACACCGATGAAATTCTTTCTTAAAAAACAATCTCCTTTTTGTTTAGCAAATGCGCGGCGTCCGGCGATATAGAATACGCCGGAATCATTCCATATTTTCAAGAAAGGAGGTGGCAGAGTTGGCTTATAACCGCATGTTCGATTCTGGACAGGGCTTTGCTTTGCCTGCCTCCTTGCGCCCGAGGGGCGTATCGCCGCCGGGAACGTTTCGAAACGATCCTTTCGTCGAGCCGCGGGCAAAGCTGCCTGCGGCTTTTTTGTTTCAAGAGACAGCGAGAGGAAAGAAAAGATGATCGGCTTGATCGAACAGGCGCAGCGCGGCGATTGGGACGCCAAAAGCGCCATAGTAAACAAACTCCAGAACCGTATCGAGCGCATGGCCCGCTATTACGCGGCCCGCTGCCGGGAGGACATGGGCGATCTGGTTCAAGAGGGATGGGTGAGCATCCTCGATGCGCTTCAGGAGGTGGATATCTCCATCGGAGACCCCCAGCAGTACCTTCTGAAGCGGGCCAAGTGGCGGATGCTCGATTACATCAAATGGAACCGCCGCCGCCAGCACGAACCGCTGGAGGACGAACTGCTGCCGGAAACCGGGGCGATTCATCAGGAAGTGGTGGCCTCGGTCTTCTCCAGCCAGTTCGTCCGGCAGCTCAACAGCAGACAGCAGGCGCTGGTCGGCCATCTGGTCGCCGGGGACACCTGGCGCGAGGCCGCCGACAAACTCGGCTGCACCTCCTCGAACGTGGCCTATCACGTCCGGCAGATTCAGCGCGCCTATGTGCGGTGGAGCGGCGAAAAACCTTTAGCAAAGCGGGCCGCCCGTTCTACAAAATAACGGGAGGGCGCGATGAACGCTTTCCCTATTCTACAACCAGGAAGGGAGGTGGGTAACCAGTGTTCAGCACGTATGGTTCACCCGCCCCCGGAGCAGGGCGGGCGTAGGCCGCACCGGCGGTTCTGCGTGAAATGCTCTCAAAGGGCCGCAGCCATCCCACTGGCTCGCGGCCCTTTTGCGTGCGAAAGGAGACTCCCATGAAACGCGAAGAATACGAAAACGATTTCTGCTTTTAGGCCCAAGAGCAAGCGCCGCAGGAGCTATCCGTCCGAAGCGCATGTGAAGCGCGGCAAGCGGGTGGTGTGCGGCGGCAAGGAACTCATCGAGAAATTGGGCAAGGAAAACCTGTGCCCCTGCGGCTCCGGGAGGCTCTTTCAAGAGGTGCTGCCGGAACAGCGGGCGCTATGACGGCAGCCTCCGGGGATACTACTTTTAGGGAGTGACCATCGCCCCGTATTTCCCCGAGCGAGGGGCAGCATTGGGGAATTCCCAGGGAGATGCCGATTGATCTTGTTTGAAAGGTTTCCGTGACAAAGGGCGGGATTCGGCGGTAACAGCCGAATCCCGCCCTTTGTTTATATTA
>JADLDR010000220.1 GCA_020846535.1 Armatimonadota bacterium
ATTTTGCTTTCATCAAGTATCTCCTCGTGGACAGCGTGGTTCTCCTTCGCAGAAGGCGGGAAATCAAGGTATGAACAGTATATCACAATAAGAAAAAAAGTCAAGGGGTGGACGGTAGATTTTTTATCGAGATGGCTAGGAAATATTCAGAACAAAAAGTATAGCATGGGCTTGAGATGCGGCTGAAGAATTATGCGAAATGAGGGCGACCAGGGCGGAATCCCTCCGAAGCCTCCGCAAAGCCCAGGCCGACCGCCTCCAAAACTGGCGACTCCTCCAGGAAATGGCCGGCGAACTCTGACAAGAACAAGAAAACAGGGCTGAGAGAGTTTCTCAGCCCTGTTCGGCCTGGCTCGGATCGACGCTTTATGGCTCTCCGAATGTATCAGGATCCCATTGTTCGGCTATTGACAAATGAATCTTATCTCCCATAGCTGGATCACTCTATTTTACTCTCTCTTCACTATTACCACCCGCTCCACGCTGATGGCGTTTTGATCCCCGGCTTTGCCGTGCGGGAAGCCCGGGCCCTCGAATTTGATCCTTGCCCACACCTCGAACGCCTGATCGAGATTCTTCGGGTCGAAGGCTCTATCGACATCGACCTGAATGATCCAGCTCCAGAAGAAATAGAGATAGTGGGAGGGAACGATCTTGTGCGTTCCCAGCCTGTACCAGTGATAGCCCGGCCCTGGCACGTCCTCCGGTCGGATGGCGGAGGACGCATCCTTTTTGTCGATCTGGTCATAGAGGCCCCAGGGCATGGGCAGCCGGTATTTTTCCATATCCGCATCGGAGAGTTCCAGGCGGTCGGCGATGCCGCTTTCCGCCTCGCTGTCTTTGACAACGCGAGCGATATTCTGCCAGTTCCTCATGATGTCCGCGGTGTAATCGAAGACGCTGCCTTTCGGCAGCCCGCGGAACTGTTCGGGAAGCGGGAGGGAAACGGGGCGCAGGGTCAGGGCGGCGATCTCCGCGTCCGCCTGCGCTTTCTCCCCCGGCTGGTTCCTGAAATCGGCCTGCACGTACCAGGTGTTTTTGACGCGCCGGGCGATAGCATCCCGGTTCAAGGGGAACGATTCGGGCGGACGGCCTGCGGCTCGCCATTCGTTGACCAGCCCGGGAAAGAGTACAAGGGTGGCCCGATCCAGGGGAAGCCGGGCATGGCGAACCCGCCTCAGCAGGGTTGAATTGCCTGCGGCCTTCGCCTCCGCGCGGTCGAAAAGCCTGTGCGCCGAACGGATAAAGCCCAGGGTGAGATATCGGTACTGGGGCGGGGAGGCCCCCATGCTCAGATAGCTTATATGTTTGGCAGAGGCCGCCTCCAGGCTCTTCAGGTATTCGCGGATGGGCTGTCCCGCCGGGCCGTAGAAGCCGTCCGTAAAATCTTTGACCAGAGCGGTGTAATTCCGGTAGGGATCTTCCAGCAGCTTCATCATCATCCAGACCTTGAAATCCCGCATATCGGCCAGGACCGGGTATTCGTGTTCGGTGAAGACGCCTTCCACATGATGCTCGGTGTAGAAACGGTAGTCCGCCGGGTAGGTGTGGACTGTGGGCATGGGCAGGCCGTAATAAGGGGCATAGGAGACGGCATAATCCCAGATGCGGAGGTTCTGCGCGATTTTAGCCCAGCTCAAAAGATGCTGCCGGAAGGCTTTGTTTTCGGGATCGGTGATGGCGCGGGTGAAGTTGCTGCCGGTATCGCAGAGGCGGATGATGACATTCGGCCTGGGCCGGATATATTTCGGGGCCTTCTGGGTGTGCATATATGCCAGGGTATCCAGAAAGACCTCCGGGTGCTTTTCGCGGATCGAATCGGCCAGGAAGTTCACGAATTCGAGCAGCGGCCCGGCTTCCGAGCCTTCAGCCCTGGCAATCGCCTGGCAGTCCTCGCAACGGCACGGGCCTTCCCAGTCGTTCTGGGAGACATCGAAGACCACGGGCGCAGGCAGCCCGGCCTTCCTTGCCGCCGCCCGCGACCTCTCGATATAATCGATAAGCTTCCGTAGGAACGCCCGGCGCAGTTCCCGGTTCGTCAGGCAGAGCTGGGTCTGGTCGGCGCTACGCTTCCCACCGACCAGGGAGAACCATTCGGGGTGATCCTTGAAATAGCGGTCCGGCGGGATGTACATAAAGAACGTGTGGACATGGTACGGCGGGCCGTAGTCCATGCTGCCGCCGAACTCCTTCGCGATAGGCGTATCCCCCTGCCGGTTCAGGCGGCTTCGGGCCGCAAACCGCCCGCCATCATTGGCGTAAAGCAGATAGATATCGCGATAGCGGATGACAGGCTTGCCGCGCCGATTGATAGGCTTGATGGTCCAATCGGCTTTGCGGGGAACCGCCTCTTCATGCGGGTTCCACCAGCGCACCCCCATCTCATCCTCCAGAAAGCGGTAGACCGCATAAAGCGTCCCTCTGGGCCTGCCTCCGGCCAGGATGAGACGGCTTCCCACAGAGCGCATGACCCATTCTTCGGGATCGAGGCGTTCCGGGACGATGCCTCTGGAACGGGCAAAGCGGGTCGGGCCGAGATAGATGCACCCCTTTTTCGGGGCGTTTGCTTCGGAGACGACCCTGAAGCGGATGCCCGTGATCCGGCTGAGGTATGCGCTCAGATCCTCTGCCGCCTTCTTTTCGGGAAGGGAAGGGCGATCCACCAGAACGATCACTGTCCCGGCGGGCCTGCCTTTGGACAGCCCGGCTGCGCCGGAGGGCAGCAAAATAAGCGCCAGGACGGCGGCCAAACAATAGCGAAACATCGCTCACCTCCCGGGGATCATTCGGACAGAAGGCCGGCGTTTCCGGACCGGTTCACGGACACCACCTGATATCGCTCTCCCGGCTTTGCGCCCTCCGCCGTGAAGCGGACGGCTATCGTGGAGGCGATCTGCTCGCTTTTTCCGGACGCGGCTTTCCGGTAAATCCGGTAGTAGCAGTGGTCGGGTTCCTGGCTGGCCTGCCAGGTCAGGACGTCCGGGCCGCCAGATGTCTTTTCGACCTGCATCCCTTCGACCGGAGCCGGAATGCCGTCCCGGTAGTCTGTGGTGTAGACTGTCAGGGTATCCGGCCCCACGGTATCTTTGAGGAGTCCGTTTTCCATGTGGCAAACGCAGTCCGGGCCGGGCAGGTCACCGAAGGGGTGATGGAGAATATTTTGAGGATCGTAGACATATTTGCGGAAAGCGGCGCTGACAACCTCGCCTTCTATCTTCAGCGCGATATCGGCAGGCTGAGGGTTTCGGTTGACGATGGCTGCGGACCAGGTCTCCTGCCCGTGGCGGCGGAGGGCAGCCGCACGCAGGTTCGGGTCCCCCGTTTCGACGCGGCAGACGGCGGCAGGCCCGCGGAGATAGCGGGTCAGCAGGCCGTAGCCGTAGTAGTGAGGCCGGGTCGAGCGGTCCGTGCCGCTGTTCTTGAAAACGCCCCATTTGTTGATGCGCTTCGGATCGGATTCATCGGGAAAGTCCATAAACGTCCAGTAGCCCGCCGCGTAGACGCCCGCGTTCAGACAGGCGATCACGGCCTCGGCCAGTTGGACGGCCACCAGCGGCTCCAGCAGCGAATCGAAATGGATGCAGGTATCCTGAAGCACCCCGCCGATGGTGCGCCCGTCCTGCTTGCACCCGAACTCGCCCAGGATGAATTCCTTCCCCTTCGACCGGGCGATGCCTGCCGCCCATTCCAGCCGGGATAAAAACCAGGGATAGAAAGCCGGATCCTCCGGCGAGAAATCGTTGAAATAGTGGTGGCCGCCGTAGATGCCGGTGATCTCGTCCATATTCTGCGCGGCCCATTCGATGGTTCCCCAGTAGTTGACCGGAGAGGCGTCGCTGGCGAGCAGCTCGATATCCAGGCTTCTCGCCTCGAATTCGTCGTAGAGGGCCTGGTGGAAGTCCTTGAAGGCGGGCAGGTCTTTGGTCAGGTCGGCCCATTCCCTGTAGGAGAGTTCGTTGGAGAGGCAGTAAAAGCGGAGGTTGCTTCCCCCTTTCACCCGGACAAGGTATTCCAGCCGGTCGGCGACCGTGCGGGCATAGGCCGCCTTTTCCTCAAAGGTCGGACAGATCGCAGGGCTCCAGGGAACCATAAAGACTTCGGTGCCGGTTTCTTTCAGTTGAAGCAGGTAAAAAGCGGACAGGTCGAGCTGCTCCCGGCTCCATTCGGATTCGCGGTGGTGGCCCATACGGGCAAAGGCGGGATTCAGTTCGCGCCACCGCTTGAGGATTACTTGGTCCAGTTCCTCCTGCGAAGCGGAAAAGACATGGTGGCAGGCATCGAAGCCCACCCCTCCGAACCGAGGCTGAACGGTTTCCCCGGCGATAATGCGGATCTGTGCGCCGTCTGCGGGCATCTGACCTCACTCCTCGGAATGTAGAATGAAACTCTATTCCGCGAGGATAGAGGGATTCCTTTTTCGCCCGGAGAACCGGCAGTATATTCCATGAATTCAGCCTGCTCCTTGCGCGGATGCGCAAACGGACACCCTCAGGAAGATCGCATTATTTCATAGCTATATATAAATCAATATTATTACTAGCAGCGCAAGTTGATCGGCCATCTTCAGAGTCATGTCAATACACAACGTCTTCTCGTGCATTTACTACATTGGAGATTGCCGCAAAGCGAAAGCTCCTCGCAAGGACAGACAAGCGAAGCCCGGCCCTATGGAACACCGGAGGTATTGCCATGACATCCTGCCTGGCCTTCCGCGAAATTACATCCCTGACGGACGATCTGTTGGGCCCCTGGCTCGATCTCTACCAGCAGTCTTTTCCTCTGACGGAGCAAATCCTCATCAGCCGTTTCATCGATACTCTGAAAAAGAAGGCGATAGGGCAGGAGGAGAACCAGATTTTCCTGGCCGCTCTGGACGGGGAAGGGCGGTTCGCCGCCATGGCTCAGTACAGCCTCCGGCCCGATTGCCGGGCCGCCTATCTGGTCTACCTGGCCGTTGCGCTGGAGATGCGGGGACAGGGAGCCGGATCGAAGGTCTACCGGGAGATTATCGGGAGAGTTGCCGCCTTTCAGCCGCCGGTCAGGATGGCGGTGTTCGAGGTGGAAGGCCCGGAGGAAGCGGCTTCCCCGGAGGAGAGGGATTTGTCCGAAAGGCGCATCCGCTTCTATAAAAAGCTGGGCGCGAAGCTGCTCTGCGGGGTTTCCTACAGCCAGACGGTCGGCTGGCTGCCGGAAATCAAAATGCGATTGATGGTTCATCCGTTTCAGCCGCTGACAGGGCCGGAGGCATTCGAGGTCGCTGCATGCCTTTTCGGGGAGTGCCTGAAACAGGCGGGCGATATTACGCTGGAGTAAGGATTGATGGCCTGGAAGCCCCGCTTCCTGCTCCAGAACCGCCCGGGCGGTAGCGCCGGGGCGGAAATTGCACCGCAAAACAGTTTCCTGTGGGCCGGGCATGGGTGCGGCGATACTCCTGCCGATTTTGAGCGCGGCGGCCCCTGTCAGATGCCACGGGCCTTCCTACCGCTTCGGCTTGAGTCGCCGGGAAAAAAGGCCAGGGTAAGCCTGTCCGCTTCGGCATCCTGGAAGCCGTGGGCGATAAAAAAGGGAGGGGATGATCGAGTGACACAAGTGATCGGGTTGGCCCGGGACACCCGGGCAGCGTTCTCCTGGATCGGGCCTCCGATCCGCCGGGATTCCGGCGAATCCGCCGCATCATGAATCTGTTCTCCGGGCGGGCGATGGGCATCCATCTGGAGAAACTCGGTCGGCCCGAAGCAGTCCGCCACCGCCTGTGCCCGGCTGGAGACGACCGGGTATACGCCGGCATCGAACCGCTTGACTCCTCCGATCACCCCGAGCAGGGCCACCAGGTATCTGCCCGCCGAGTGGCCCATCGCCCCGAAATGCTTCGGATCCAGCCCGTATTCGCCGGCATGGGCGCGCAGCCACCGGATGACGGCCTTGCAGGCTTCGATCTGGGCGAGAAAGAGGGCCGGCTGGCTCAGGCGATATTCTAAAGAAGCCACGACATATCCTTCTTTGAGGAATAGGGGGGTATCCTCATCCTCTTCGCTGCTCATCATGAACGCCCCGCCGTGGATCAGGATCATCAACGGCAGATCTCGGCCCTCAAGGAGCCGGAATAGGTCGAGTTTCTGCCGGGCGTGTCCGTTCTCCACATAGGAAATATCGTGGCAAGCCTTTATTTCGGAGGGCTATTCGCCGGCTGACAGGGCGTTTGTTAGAAGAAGGATCGACGAAAACAGCTTACCTGTCATCGATATCACCGGGAAGCTATCCTTTGGTTTGCGAATCAATTCTTCCCGGGGGAGGCCAAATGGAAATCCGCTTTCCCGCTCCTCCAGTTCAGGATGGCCGTACGGTTTCCTGCGCGGAATACCCACCGGTTGTCTTCAGCCCGGAGGATGACTTTGACAGGCCGGGCGTCAGACTTCGACCAGGATATCGCCGTGGCATTGCGCCATGTCTGACGCTCTGCCCGGAGCCTCACCGTAAACATGCGGAACTCCTGTTCTCCCGCACGTCCCTGGCCTTCGATCTCCCCGGCGGCGCAGTCGACTCCATCGGAAGTCAGGGGGTCTATCCGTAAAAGCGCTTTATCCCCTGTCATCAGGAAAGCGTTTCCATCCCGCTGGGCCTGGGTCTGCTCCGGGTGGAACCTCAGTTCCAGAGCCGCGCTGCGATTCATGGCAATATCATCGACAACGATCAGGACATCGGGTTTCAGGAAGAGCAGGTGCCTGACGAAACGCTGCAAACCCAGGGCCGTGGGATATGCGGCCCCGGCATCTCCAATGATATGATCCATTGCCGGGGTCGGAACGGCCCGGATGATGCGGGGCTGACGGGCCTGCTTCAGCATCGGCGCTCCATCGAACCACATCCTTCCCTCCCCGGTCTGCCCTTTGCCATCGATCAGAAGAGTATTGTGCTGCCCTGTCCATTTGGCGCGGTAGCCGTCGTCGCGGAGCAGCCATTCTCCCTCTCCGAATAGCACGAAATGGTTCGCATCCGGGTGGACATGGCCCCCGCCCGGATCGGAGGAGAATGCGCGCACCGCCTTATGGCCTATAAAGGGGCCGCATTTGAAAACCGCCATGGATTCGCCGCCTGACCAGCCCGAACGCACGGAGACCAACCCCATATCCCTAAAATGGCGCAGAGCCGGCAGGTCATCAGGGGATTTCGGGACAACCGTGGGATCGAACCAGATAAGATTCAGCCATTCCGCTTGCGGGGAGGCGGCATGTGCTTCCTCTACCTGCCGGGCCAGCCACTGAGCATGTTCGTCTCTCCACTCGCGGGCAAGGGCGCGAAGGAGATAGTCGGGGCCGTACCAGTTGGAACGGGGGCAGTCTGCGATGTCGACAATGCTGTTATACGGAGTCCAGGCATGGCGCGGGAGGGCCATATAGAGCCGGTAAAACGCCGTATTCCGCCACCAGGAGCGATTGTAGAGATCCACCCCGAGCATCGAACGGGCCAGATCCATAAATTTCAGCATATACTCCACACCATAGCCCCAGTAACCGACGCCTTCATGGCTGGCCCCGTCTTCTCCCAGGGAATCCATGGTCTTGCGGAACTTTTCCAGAGGAAGCGCGATCCACCGGACAGCCTCCGGCTCTTCATCGAAGATCGCCAGCCCCGCGGCTGCCATACCGCAGATGTTGACCCAGAGATGGTTCTGAAGATAGGATTCGTGCCACCATATCCTGCCGGCGGCCGCAGCCTCGAGCATGGCGGACGCGCGCTTCATCAGAGCAGACCGGATGACCTGACGAGTTTCTTCTCCCAGGCCCTCATAGCACCAATCATAGACGATAGCCAGCCCGAAGAGCTGGTGGCCGGCGGCCAGATCCATGCCGTCGATCTCTCCCAGGCCCCAGGTTTCGTACAGGCAGGAGGCCATGGCCCACCGACGGGCGCTCTCCAGGTATTTCGGGTCGCCTGTCAGCGCCCAGGCCATCGCCAGATAGGGCATGGCATTTCCCACATCGCGCTGCCACAACTGCTCATCCCCGCTGTAGGCGTCGTGAAGGGTATAGGCCGGGGGGCCGCTGGCCGTCGCCCTGTCCGCCCGGGAACGGACCTGCTTCCAGAGATTCGCATGAGTTGTCCTGATAGCTGCCCGGAGAGACTGGATGCGGCTGTTCGTGAGATAGAGACGCGGATGAGTGCCGCGCTGTGCGGCAAGAAGCTTCGGAAAGGGTTCCAGACGGTACCGGTCAGGGACGCTCGATTCACCGGCCAGCCCCGGCCCGGAGCAGGCCCACAGCAGCCATGAGGCCATGAGGCCGGTCATTCCGGTTGTTATGATGTTTCTCCTACAGATTGTCATGATGTTTCTCCCGCTGTTTGGAGCCTCTGGAATCACAGTCAATAAGGGCCGGGCTTTTGAGTTCAGGCGATGAACTGAAAGATAAAAAGATTGGCGGAGCGGAGTTCGAAATGCAACCTTACAGGCACCCCCGCCAGCGGCGGGAGATCGGGGCCGCGGTACCACTGCACTTCCTGGACCGTCCTGTTCCGGTCGATGGAAATGCTCTTGAGGAAAGCATTTCCGGGGATCGTCACCCCTTTCGCATTGTGCATCTCCACTCCGACCTCACTCAGTCCCGGGCAGGCAGCATTGGGGCGGAGGCGCGGTGTGCGCTTTCATCCGACCGGGCCGGCCTTGACCGGCGGATTCACGATAAGCCGGACGCATTCCGGAGATAAAAGTCATCGAATAAGATCTGCTTCCGGGAACTTGTATCGAGAGGCGCATTCGTACAGGCTCCTCGATGTGCTGCCGCATCAATGTCCGGCGCGGCGCAGGTATTCGCGGCTGATCGCAAGGTCGGTCAGGGGATCCCGCAGGTGAGTGTCGTGCTCCACGAAGACCCAGCCGTCGTAGCCTATGCGGGTCAGTTCGCGCATCACGGCGGCATTGTCCAGGCCAATATTGCCTGCCCCGAGTTCGCAGAAGCGGCCCCGGCGCGGCCAGTTCTCCAGGCCCACCGAGGCGTCGGTGACAAGCCAGTCTTTGAGGTGAACGGAGGCCAGGCGGTCCGGATGGCGGCGCACGATCTCCGCCGGGTCGCCGCCCGCGGCGGCGAGGTGGGCCGTGTCGAGGATCAGAGCGCACTCCGGGCATCGCTCCAGGAAGGCTTCCAGTTCCTCCTGAGATTCCACCGGGCTGCCGAGATGGTTGTGCAGGGCGGCACGGATCCCCCAGCGCCCGCAGGCCGCGGTCTGGATGTTCGCCTGACGGCAGAAAATATCGAAGTCGGGGCCGGATCCCTGCGCCCAGACATAGGGCTTGCCCAGGGCGGCAGTCCACTGGATCGAAAGCTCCGGCGTGGGGCCCAGGCAGGTGGCGAACCCCATCCCCACCCGGCGCATCCGGGCGGCCCGGCAGAGGGCGTCATCGGCACTGACCGCGTGGAGGCGCTCCATCCCCTCATAGCCGATCCCCTTGAGGCTCAGCCACCGCTCCTCGTAGTCGTAGCAGGCCCCTTCCCAGACGTTCATCCCGTAATCGGCGATTCCCAGTTTCATGGCGTTCAGGGTACGGCTCGGATGCGCCCTGCTGCCTCCTCTCGTAAATTCGGATATATGTTTATTCGAGGAAGGGAAGGGGGGTTCCTGCCCTGCGCCGCATGAAGGACTTTGCACCTCATCTATGCAAGAATATGCAATATTTTAAAATGTCCCCCCAAAAGGGTATTGAATCCATGCGGCGGGCCGGTGTATGATGGTATCATCCTGCTCGGTCGTTTTTGTCGGCAAGGAGACTGCTCGATGGCGAAACGATGCG
Organism: Armatimonadota bacterium; assembly: GCA_020846535.1. Classification (GTDB taxonomy): domain Bacteria; phylum Armatimonadota; class JADLDR01; order JADLDR01; family JADLDR01; genus JADLDR01. The sequence goes on from JADLDR010000220.1 coordinate 9,785, forward strand.
GTAACGGCGACGCGGGGCCGCAGACGGACGATCTGATTCCCGCCCCTCATAATGTCCTCTATCAGGCGCACGACCCGGAAGACGACCGGATGACCACGCTCCTGTCGCTGGCCGGGGAGGCGATGGCGGCCCCCTGCGACGAGCCTGCGGCAGAATCTCTTTGTCCGCGCCATGCCACTCCTGAAGGCGGTTCTGCCCCGCCCCCGGATTTCGCCGGGCTGATCGATCTCGCCGGGCATATCCGCGCCTTCCTGGACCGGAACCCGGAGTTAGCGGCCATGACGGAGCGCCTGCCAGAAGCCATCGGCAGCGTGGATGTTCTGCGAAACCTTTTCTCCGGCCTGCTGGCGAAGCCTCCGGTTCCGATGGTGAAGGGGAACAACGGCAAGCCTCTCCTCACCCGGCGGGAAGTGGAGGTGCTGAAGGAGGCCAGCCGGGGTACCAGCCATGAGGCAATCGGCCAGACGCTGGGGATCGCGAAGCAGACCGTCAAGGAACACTTCGACCATATCTACCGGAAGCTGGGAGCGCACACCTCCCTCCAGGCTGTCGCCCGGGCGGTGGCGATGGGCTATCTGGAGATGGGCGAAGCTGACCTGTTCGGCGCACTTGCCGGCGCGCCTATCCACAACTTCGGCAACTTCCGCACCCTGCTTCAGTACAGCGGCTCGGAACCGGAGGCGATGGCGGTCCGAGGATTCCGGGACATCGCCGCCTTCGGGCTGTTGCTGCTGATCCTGGCGAGCAGAACGACCGCCCATCTCGCCCAATGGCATTCGGGGAACCCTCTGCCGCAGGGGATCATCTGCGAACTGAGCCCGGAGGGCAAGGTGATCCGCTCGTTCGGCAGGGAGCATCTCCAGTATCCCAGGGCAATAGCGGTCGCCCCGCTCCGGGCCGCCCGGCACGGATTCACCCCGGGCCATTTTTATGTAGGGGACCGATACCGTCCGGAGAAAGGATTGAACAATTCCTGCATCTCCGAATTTACCCCGGAAGGCGAATTCGTCCGCAGCTTTTGCGGAAGCCCGGAGATCGGCAGCAGGCTCTCTCTGTCCTCCGCTCTGGCTTTCGACGCCGAGGGCAGGCTTCTCGCCACTTCGGACGGGCTGACGGATGCGATCCTGGCCTTCAGCGCAGGCGGCGCGAAGGTGCGGCGGTGGGCGGATATCGGATGCACCGCCTTGTGCGTTTCGCCCGATGGCACGGTCTACGCAACCCAGCAGAGCAGCATGGGATCTATCATCAAGGTGTACGACGCCCGGGGCAGGCTTCTTAAGGGATTCGGGGAGGCAGGGCTGGGGCGAGTAAATTACGTTCAGGCGGTCGACTCGAAGGGCTGTATTCATACGATTTTGTGCCGGGACAGCGGACTGCATGCCGATATACAAGTCTATAACGCAAGCGGCGACCTGATCCATTTGAAGCCGATAGCGACCGGCGGAGCCGGATGTCGGATCGCCATCGATGAACAGGACAGGCTCTACTTTCTCACCGGCGGCGATGCGCCGGGCATCCGGATTCTGACCCCCGATCTGCGGCCGGTCGGGAAGATCGGGCTGAAGGGGAAATTGAAGCCGTTCGGCCTTGCCCTGGGGGATGGGGGGAAGATGTGGGTGTGCGGGGAGGTGG
>JADLDR010000221.1 GCA_020846535.1 Armatimonadota bacterium
CGGCCCCCTTCCCGAAACGGGCAGGGGGAGAGATGATCCCTCAAGCACCGCACCCTCTGTCCCCCTCTCCCCGCTTCGGGGAGAGGGGTTAGGGGAGAGAGGTCACCCATCCCAGGGGAGAGCGGTCCCCCCTCCCCCAGGACCCGAGTATCTTTTACCTTATCTGGATGCATATGGGGCGAACACAAGGTTCGCCCCTACAAAGCATCGGTCGGGGGACTGGAAGGCCCATTCAGCCAGTTGGTTTTTCTTTATAATGCTCTTCCGGCAGTTCCCGCAGCTTTTGGGCGACCTGCTCTGCCGTCAGGTCGCGCTGCGGTTCGGCCAGCATTTCATAGCCGACCATGAATTTTCGGATGGTGGCGGAGCGGAGGAGGGGCGGGTAGAAGTGGGCGTGAAGCTGCCAGTGCGAACGGTCGCCCTCCCCGGAAGGATCGCCGTGCCAACCCATCGAATAAGGAAAACTGGTCTCGAAGAGGTTGTCGTAGCGGATCAGGCCCTTCCGGAGGATGGAAGCCAGGGCGGCTCGCTCATCAGGGGTCAGTTCGGGCAGGTGGCCGACCGGCCTGCGCGGGAGGAGGAGCATTTCATAAGGCCACACGGCCCAATAGGGGACGAGCAGCGTCCAGTGGGAGTTTTCCTCCACGATCCGCTCCCGGCGCTCGCGCTCCTGATCCAGATAGTCCAGCAGAAGAAGCCTGCCGCGGCGTTCCGCATACGCTTTCTGGCAGGCGTCCTCCTGTTCGGCGATACGGGGAAGGAAATCGCCGGCCCACACCTGGCCGTGCGGGTGCGGATTGGAGCAGCCCATCGCCCCGCCCTTGTTTTCGAACACCTGCACCCAGCGGTACTCGTGGCTCAGGTCGGCTACCTGGTCGGCCCAGGTCTCGATTACCGGCACAATCTGCGATTCTTCCATCTCCGGGAGAGTGAGATCGTGGCGGGGAGAGAAGCAGATCACGCGACAAAGGCCCCGCACCGGCTCGTAGCGGAAGAGTTCTTTCCCGGAGGCTGCGCCTTCCAGGGGGGTGTCGGGCAGCAGGGCGGAAAAATCGTTGGTGAAGACAAATGCGCCGGTGTAGTCCGGGTTCACGGCGTCGCCCGCCCTTCGATTCCCGGGGCAGAGATAGCAGCCAGGATCGTAAGCGGGCCTGGGCTTGTCCCCGGCGTCCTCCCTCTGCCCCTGCCAGGGGCGCAGGGTGCGATGAGGGGAAACCAGAATCCATTCCCCGGCCAGGGGGTTGTAACGGCGGTGCGGGTGCATTTCGACGTCAAACGGCATGGCGGCTCCCCTGGAGGATATTCGATTTCCAGGGGCGGCCCGGCGGGCCGCCCTCATCGGAACCATCTCTATGGTTCCGAACGGTTCTCGTCCAGGTTCACCAAGCCCTGGCGGGCGGCGAAAAGGGCGGCTTCGGTGCGGTCATTGACCTGGAGCTTGTAGAAGATATTGCTGACGTGGTTTTTGACGGTCTTTTCGCTGATGAACAGATCTTCGGCGATTTCCCTGTTGCGCTTGCCTTCGGCGAGGAGTTTCAGCACTTCGATTTCCCGGCCCGTCAGCTCGGAGAAGATAGCGGTATCGGCGGCCCGCTGCTGGCTGAGGCGAGAGAATTCCTTCATCACCCGACCGACCAGCGAAGGATGCAGGATCGCCTCGCCCCGGTAGACGGCCCGGATGGCGGCCACCGTATCCTCTGGCGGGCTGTCCTTCAGAATATAGCCCATCGCCCCTGCTTTGATAGCCTGGAAGACATTGGCGTCGTCGTGGTAAATGGTGAGGATGACGATGCCGGTGACAGGGTTCTCCTGGCGGATGGACTGCGTGGCCCGGATGCCGTTCATTTTCGGCATATCGATATCCATCAGGATGATATCGGGCATCTCCTGCCGGGCCTTGCTGACCGCCGCCTCCCCGTCCCCTACCGTTCCCACCACCTGAATGTCCTCTTCCTCGCCGAGAAGCCGGGCCAGCATATGGCGCACCATCGCCTGGTCTTCCGCGATCAGAACCCGGATTTTTTCCATTGCATCACCGTTTCAAGGCAGCTTCAAGTTTATCGATCACTTCATCGGAATAGGGGAGGGTTCCGGAGCGGTCGTAGGGAAGCATCCGGACACCCCGGCGGATCAGAATTTGCTTGCCTGCCGTCACCGCATCCAGACCCTTGAAGGCCCGGAGCGCCCTGTGGACATCCGCCTGCGCTCTCTCTGCCCCCGCTATGTCGCCGGACAGGAATTTTTCCCGCAGGGCATCCAGCAGTTCCGGGTAAAGGCAGCACCCCTGCCCGATCACACCCACGCTTCCCAGGCGCAAGCCCTCCAGGTAAAGCGCCTCGTTGCCGGTGATGAAGGCAAACGAAGGGGAAACCGCGGCGCGAGCGAGAGAGGCGAAGTAATCCGGATCGCCGGTGGAAAGCTTGATCCCGGCGATCTGCGGCAGGGCCGCAATATCGCGCAGGAGGGCAGGCGTCATCCGGCAGGCTTCGGGCAGGCCGGGCGGCTGGTAGATCAAAAGAGGCAGGGAGGCAGCCCGGCTGACCTGCGCGAAATAATCGTAAATCACCCCGGCTGCATCCAGGCTGCCGGACGGGGCCAGCGCCAGAGGAACCACCAGAACGGCCCCGTCCGCGCCCATGGCGCGCAGGGATTCCACCAGCAGAAGGGTTTCCTGGATGTACCGCTCCGGATCGGGGTTGCGCTCCGGGCGACCATCCCAGATGCCGGCGGCCCCGGCCACCACGCCCATCTCCCCGTCCGCCTCCTCCAGAGCGGCCTCCGCCATCCGCATGGTCTCTTCCAGAGTGAAGGTATACATGCGCCCCATGCCGCTCCGGCAGAAGACGGTGTTCACTCTATGGCCTTTCAGCCAACGGATAAAAGAGCGCAAGCCGCCCGTGTCGAGGCGGCCCGTTTCATCACAGGGGGTGAAGAGAGGGGCGATGACGCCCGTGAAGCGGGGGAGGAGGCTGTCAGGCATGGCGGTTCCTTGAGAGAGGCGGCCTTGCGGAAGCGCACGGGGCGCGTTCCGTGCCCAAAATGGCGGAGGGAGTGGGATTCGAACCCACGGCAGCGTGACACTGCGACGGTTTTCAAGACCGCTCGATTAAACCGCTCTCGCATCCCTCCGCAAGCACGCTTTCATTATAGCCAAACCAGGGATCAAAAGTCAAGACCGGCTACCGGCCCCAGAACTCACCGTCCTCCCGGACCTCCTTTTTCCAGATGGGAACGGTGCGTTTCAGTTCATCGATGGCGTACCGGCAGGCGTCGAACGCCTCGGCCCGGTGCGGGGAGGCGACCGCGATGAAGACGCTGGCTTCCCCGATCTCCAGCCTCCCGATCCGGTGCGCGATTGCCACACGGTGAACGCCCCACCTTCCGCGAGCTTCTTGCGCCAGTTCGCCCATCATCTTGATCGCCATGTTCCGATAGGCTTCGTATTCCAGGTACAGGACCTTCTTCCCCTCATTCGTGTCGCGAACGGTTCCAAGAAAGGTCGCCACCGCGCCGCAGCCGGGCGAGCGAACGGCTGCCTCGATTCTGGCGGTATCGATCTCTTCCTCTGTAATCAAAAGAAGGTCTTCCTCCCCTCCACTGACCGGGGGAACCACTGCGATCTCGTCGTCGTCCGATACGGGCGTTTCGAGAGGCGCATACTCCTGGTTGACGGCGAAGCGCACCGAGGCTGTCAGCCGTTCCAGGGAAGGATGCCCCGCACACAGCTTCGCCCACGCCGAGGCCACCGTCTCCCCGGCTTCCCAGGGGATCCGCGTTTCACCTTTGCCCGCCAGCTCACGCGCTGCCGCAAACAGACGAAATATGATCATGTACCGCTCCTGCTTCCAAAAATTAGGTAGATCAATAAATCCAAACTCGAATCGTTCTATATTTCCACGAACCGACCGGATTTCCCTTGTTGTTGAAGGAACGCGCGCTTCCTCGCCGAACCTATGAAGGTAACCGCACGAGGGGTGATAAACCGTGTTCTATAAGCTGGCTGTCATTCTTTTCCTGGGAGGCTTCACCATGTCATCCGTTGCGGGCGAAAAGGTGAGTGTACAGGTGGATATGAGCCGTTCCCTCCACCCGGTTTCCCGGCATCTCTTCGGGGGGTTCGTGGAGCATATGTATAACTGCGTGGAGGAGGGCTTGTGGGGGGAGGGCCTGAAGGATCGCAAGCTGGCCGGAGCCGTCCCGGAAGGGGCTGCGCTGCCCGCGCCCTGGAAGCCGGTCGGCTCCGGAGTCAGCCTGGAGGCCCCCCGCAGGGCCGACATCGAAAACAACCGCGCCCGGTCCGTCCGGCTGGAAGGGGAGGACGGCATCCTTCAGGAGAACATCGAGATCGAACCGGGATGGATTCAGGCGGGCAGCTTCTGGTTGAAAGGCGAGGGCACGGTGCGGCTCCGCCTGCTCGATGGAAAGGGACACACGCTGGACGAGGGAATGGCTGAGGCAGCGCCGGAGTGGAAGCGGCACACCTTTCAACTGAATACGGGCAGGGACGCGGGCCGCATTGACTGCGAGTTCCGGCACGAAGGAACCGGAGCCGCCTGGATCGATGCGCCCTCTCTGATGCCCGCGTCGGCCCGCGGGGGCATCCATCCGCAGGCGATGAAGGCCGTCCGCGCCCTGAGACTGGGCTACCTCCGCTACCCCGGCGGGAATTTCGCCCAGACCTACCGCTGGAAGGACGGCATCGGCCCCCGGGATGACCGGCCCGCCCGCCCGAACGTTGCCTGGCAAAATCTTCCTGAAACGAACGACTTCGGGATCGACGAATATATCGCCCTCTGCCGGGCGCTGAAGGCAGAGCCGACCGTCTGCGTCAATGTGGACGGGCTGGGAGCCACGCCGGGAGAGGCTGCCGAATGGGTTTCCTACTGCAATGCCCCGCGCAGCCATCCGATGGGAAAACTGCGGGCCGCAAACGGCCATCCCCGCCCTTACAACATCCGCTGCTGGGAACTGGGGAACGAGATCTACGGCAACTGGGAAGTAGGGCACAGCGATGCCGCCACCTATGCCCGGAACTTCCTCAAATACGCCCGCGCCATGAAAGCGGCGGACCCTTCGATTCGGCTGGTGGCGGTCGGAGAATCGCCCCAGTGGAACCGAACAGTCCTGGAAGCCGCGGGGCAGGAGATCGACATCCTCAGCCTTCACTGCTATGTGAATCGGCCCGATGTGGCCGACCTCTGGGCCGAAGCCGACCGCTATGAGCGCGCCCTTCAGGAGACCCGCCGCCTGATCGCCGAATGCGCTCCGGGCCGGAAGATCACCCTTTCCATCAACGAGTGGAACACCATGATGCCGGACCCGACCCAGTGGACCCTCAAGGCAGCGGTTTTCGGCGGGAGCCTGGTCAATGCCTTTGTACGGCAGGGCGACCTGGTAGAGCAGGCGTGCTGCTCCGACCTCATCAACGGCTGGACCGGCGGCCTGATCCAGCGCCGGGGCCAGAAGCTCTTCCTGACCCCCAACGCCCTGGTTCTCTCCGCCTACGCCCGTACGATGGGCGAAGTGGCTTTTTCTGCACGGGTCCAGGGGCCGGCCTTCCATGCTCCCGGTTTCGATGAAGATTTCCCTGTTGTGGATGCAGCCGCCACCGGCTCCCAGGACGGGAAATCGCTTTCCCTCTGGATCGTGAACCGATCTCCGGACAGATCCATTGAGGCAACCATCAAAATCGACGGCTGGGGTGCCATCACCGAAGGCCGCCAGTGGACGATAACCGCCCGCGCCCCCGATGCGGCCAATGACTTCGACCACCCTACCGCCGTCAAGCCCGCCGAGGAAAAATGGTCTGCCCGCTCCAACCCGACCGAGTTCTCCCTATCGCCCCGGTCTGTAATGGTGATCGAGTTGAAGGGAAGGTAGGAGGGGCGGCTGGCTTGTTCGGGGTTCGGGGAGAGGATTATCCTGCTCTTCCCCTGCCCGCGGAACTTGAGTGCCCGACGCTTGTAAGATCAGCGGAATTCCATTCCGTCGATCTTCAGGCCCCCGCAATTTCATTCCGTCGATCCCAAAAGTGCCCGGCACTCAGCCCCGAAACGGGGAAAGAGGCAACTCCATCCCGCCGTCCCACCCATTTTTCCGACTGAAAAACCCGATCTAATCGTAAAGCCCCTTCTCCCTCCGATACTTCAGGGTAAATTCGTTGGTGGCGGGGATAATGCCGTATAGCTCCGGTCGCCTGCGAGAAAAAATCATCTGACGCCATCCGGGGCGCTGCTCGGGAATATCTTCCGAGAGGTAGGAAGCGATGTCGTCCTGCCCTCGCTGGGGCTGCGCCGGCTTGCGCCCGGCATAGTAGACCTTCGGGCAGTCGAAATCGATATCGACGAAAAAGGCCCCGTCCTGCTGGAATTGAGAAGCTCCCATTACATAGCCGTAGGGATCGACGATGAGGCTGCGGAGGCCCGGGTCGGAGCTGTTCCAGTGAGAGCAGGCCATCCAGCAGCCGTTGTCCACGGCCCGCGCCCGCAGGAGGAGTTCGTTGTTATAGCCGTCCGCCCCCCACATCTGGCTGGGGTCGAGGATGATCTCCGCGCCCATCAGGGCCAGGGAGCGGTCGATCTCCCCGGTGTAGAGGTCGCCGCACAGGTGTACCCCGATGCGGGCGAAATCGGTGTCATAGACCTGCATTTTGTCGAAGCCTTTAGGCCAGTAGATGGACTGGCGGAAAACGACCTCCCCCTGCCTGTCCCACAGCCAGCCGTGGCTCATGCGCCCACTGTCATCGATGCCGCCGATCAGGATATAGGAATTCATCCTGCGGGCGCGTTCCGCCACCATGTCGGCCACCTGCGGGATCGTCGGGCTTTCGCCCCGGGCGGTCATCTCGGAAAGGAGGACGATATCGGGATCAAACCGCGCCGCCTCGTCCAGCACCCGGAACATAACTTCCGGGATATTGTCATGGCTCCACCTGTCCGCCATCCCGAAATATCCGACCGCCACCCGGGCTCTTCTTTGCTTGAAGGCCGGGAACTCCGGCTCTTTCCAGGGCTCGCAGATAGAATGAAATGCCGTGCGGTCTCCGTAGCAGTTGACGAAAAAGATATTCTCCGCCTCGTAGACCGGCAGGTATGGATCGGCTTTTCGTTTATCCATCTCGACCGTGGCGCTGGCGATCCCGTCTTCGTGGCCGGTGTCCGCTATCGGAACTCCGACGCGGTTGAGGATCATGCTCCGGCCCCAGGCGGCCCCTTGCATCCCGATCTCGTAGCGGTTGGCGATATAGCAGCGGGGATCGGCGTACATGGCGGCGATCATATGGGCATGGCTGTCCAGAGGGCGGGCCTTCAGCAGCGGCTCCCACTGGAAATACTCCCGGAAGCGTTCCGGCCAGTCCTGCCAGACCAGAATATCCGCTCCCTGAAGCCGCTCGACATTATAAACTTCCGGGAAATAGAAGTCCGTCCCGATGCTCAGGCCCACCGTCCCGAAATCCGTCCGGAAGACCGGCAGGCTGTCCCCCAGAGCCACCGGGTCGTCGGGCAGGGCATGAGTTTTGCGGTATTTGCCCGCCACCTCCCCGTCACGATCCAGCAATAGAGAGGTGTAAAACTGTCTGCCGTCCCCCGCGTTTTCGGTGAGCGCGACCGCAAGATATGTCCGGTAAGCGCGGGCCAGCCCTGAAAATATCGCCACATCCTCCAATTCACGTCCCTCTCGGAATGACAGAAACGGCGTGAGCGGGGCCACGATCAGGTCGCTTGCCTGGCGCTGCGCGGTCTGCTCGATCATTCCGGCCACATAATCGGCGGTGCGACAGCCTCCTTCATCCAGCAGGCAGAGGGCGGATAGGGTAACGATGCGATTCTGGGAATTCTGTTGCATGGTTTTGCTCCTTGGCGATAGCCTTATGACAGGATTCATCCTGGTTTCCCGTCTTCCTGCTATTCATGGGATCGAATGAAAAATCTCGCGCAAATCTCGCTATCATTGCGAGAGCAAAGCCCGAAGCCATCTCCAGGGTCACGCCCACGAGCAGAGCTTCGCGTTCATTTGTGACATTGGGGATTGCCGCGTCGCTTCGCTCCACGCAGACTGCATCGACGACGATTGATGCTTATTAATGTAATACTGGACATTGCCGCAATGACAAATCTTCTCGCAAGGGCAGCGATAAAGGTATTAGTTCGGCGCTGCAAGGCTTTTTTGCCTTGACAAACCCTGCCGGGCATCCTATAATTTTCAAAACATTCTTCAGGAGTCGGTTAAAGCCTTATGAGAAGCATTTTACTGATTTGTTTGATCTTTTCCTCTCTGGCCGGCCTTTCTGCGGCCACAGGCTGGCATGACGAATTGAGCGATTCGGGTTCGGGATACTGGCGCGTCCGCGTTCCGGTGAAGGTTGAAAACAGCGGGCCCCGGGCGGCTGCCGGCGCGGTGGTCGCTCTGCGCGTCGGGAACCGACCGGGAGAACTCCCTCTGGCGGGCGCTACGGCCCGGAGCATCCGCGCCTGCAATGCCCGTGGAACGGAATACCTCTTTCGGATCGCCTCCCGTTCCTCCCGGCTGGCCGCAGGCGATACGCTCAGGCTGGCGGTCGATGCGCCCGGAGGCGGGGCTCAAACCTACTATATTTATGCGGACAACCCATCGGCCCTGCCTGTCACCGACTTCCTGAAGGCCAAGTTGGAGAACGGCAGCCTCGAGCAGGGAAGCGATTTCCCGGCAGGCTGGGTGACGATGCTGGCAGACGGCAGCCACCGGGCAAGCTACCTGAAAACCGGCGGGCGCGGCAATTCCCGGTGCGTCTATCATAAGGTGGACGCAGACGTCCCGCCATCCTGGGTCAAATGGGTCCAGTCCGGAACACGGGTCGTGGCCGGGCGGCGCTATAGGGTAGAGGGCTGGATCCGGGCGCAGGATGTGCGGGGCACGGCGGGCTGGTTCGTTCATGTGAACGGCGACCGCCCGCAGCTGATCAACCAGGTTCTGGACGCCGGGGCAGGCTCTTACGGCTGGCGCAAGATCAGCGCGACTTTTACCGTGGATGTGACGCAGGGCGACAGGCCCGAATTACTGCGCGGCTGGTATCGCCTGCTGGCGGAACACCGGATCAATGTGGACACCATCCGCCCGACCCCGGTCTTCACCTACGAGAGCGGCAAGGTCACCATGGATGCTTCCGGCTTCGATGCGATGGCCCGCTTTTGCTTCGATGGGCTGAAGATGAACGCCTCCTACACGCCCTGGCTCTTCTATGCCCTGGGATGGGCTTACCGGCCTTCCGAGGTCTTCGGCCTGAAGCCCTTCACACCCGAATACGAGGCGGCCTATAAATCGGCCTATAAGCTGCTGATCGATCACCTGACAGAGCGCGGCTGGCGCAAGCATTTTTCGCTCTACCTTTCCGATGAACCGTTTTTCGACAACCCGCAGGTCGTTTCCGATCTGCGGGTTGTGATCGGCCTGGCGAAAAGCGTGGCCCCGGATGTGCCGGTCTATTCCAGCACCTGGCGGCATGCGCCGGGCCTGGACGGCTTTCTGAGCCACTGGGGCGTCGGCCAGTACGGATGCTTCCCGGTGGAAAAGATGAAGGAACGCCTGAAAGCGGGCGATAAAATCTGGTTCACCACCGACGGCCAGCAGGCGCTCGATACCCCCTATCTTGGCACCGAGCGGCTTCTGCCGACCTACTGCTACAAATACGGCGCAAGCGGCTACGAATTCTGGGGCGTCTCCTGGTGGACATACGACCCCTGGAAGCGCGGCTGGCATCAGTTCATCCGCCAGAGCGACCAGGGAACCGACTTCTACTGGATTCGCTACCCGAACGGGGACGGCTACCTGACCTATCCGGGGGGGCCGGTCGGAGCGAAAGGCCCCCTGCCCAGCATCCGCCTCAAAGCTGTCCGGGAAGGGGCGGAGGATTACGAATATTATGTCCTATTGGAAAACGCCATCCGACAGGCCGGAAAGAGGGGCATCAATACCGCGGAGGCTAAGCGCGCCCTGAATGCAGCCCGATCTCTGGTCAACATTCCCAACGCAGGCGGGATGCACTCCACCGAGATCATGCCCGATCCGGATGCCGTCTATCGCGTTCGTCAGGCGGTAGCCGTGCAAATCGTCAGACTGGGAAACCTTACAGGGAAATGAGGAGACAGCGATGACAGAAGAAAGCTACTGTTTGGCAGCAGGCGTCGCCCGGGCGGTCATCACCCCGCCGGTGGGGGTAGAGATGGCGGGATTCGCCGGACGTGGTCCTTCGGTGGGAGTGCATGACGATCTCTTTGCCACCGTAATGGTGGCGGAAAGTAGGGGAGACAAGGCTGCTGTGGTGTCCTGCGATCTGCTCTATCTTACGGCGGCCCAGGTGAGGTTGATCCGCCAGGAAATCGCCGACCGGACCGGGATACTGCCGGAGAACATCATGGTGGCCTGCACGCATACCCACTACGGCCCCTCCACCCCTGATCCCGATGAGGAGGACGCTTCCCCCCTGGCTCATTATGTCCGGGGGCTGCGCTTCTACATTGCGGGTGCGGCGCAGAGGGCAACGGAGCGGATGCAGCCTGTGGTGATGGGCGTCGGCAGAGGGGCGTCGGAGATCGGGATCAACCGGAGGGAGCGCAGGCCCGATGGAACGATAGTGCTGGGCCACAACCCGGAGGGCGTCATCGACCGGGAGGTGGGTGTCGTGCGGTTGGACACGCCCGAAGGAGAGCCGGTGGCGGCCCTCGTCAATTTCGCCTGCCATCCGGTGGCCCAGGGATGGAATACGCGGGAGGTCTCCGCCGATATCCCGGGACAGATGCGGAAAGTGATGGAGTCGCTGACCGGAACGGCCTGCCTCTACTTGCAGGGCGGGTGCGGCAATATCAATCCCAAGGAGATGGAAATCGCCTGGGAGCCTGCCCGCAGGCAGGGAACGATCCTGGGGTGCGATGCTGTCAGGGTCTATGAAACGATCCGACCCGGCCACGCGGAAGGGGTGGATGCCGCCGGACAAACGATCCATCTCCCCCGCCGGGCCTTTGCCAGCCGGGCCGAAGCCGACCGCAAGGTTTCCGACCTGGAAGACGAACTGGCGGACCTGCGGGCCAGAGGGCTGAAAGACGAGGACAGCGCCGTCTGGTGGGCCAACCACCGCCTGAAGCGGGCCAGGGAGATGCGCGAAAGCCTGGAAACCGGCGTTCCGCTGCCTCCTGTGTCTGCGGAGATGCAGGCGGTAAGGATCGGAGGCGCTGTTTTCGTTTCGTCGCCCGGAGAGCCTTTTGCGGAAATCGGGCTGGAGATCAAATCGGAATCGCCCTGGCCGGACACCTTTTTTGTGGGCTACGCCAACGGCTCCATCGGTTACATCCCCTGGCCGACCGCCTATGCCGAAGGGGGCTACGAGGTGGAACACGCCAGCAAGGTCGGGCCGGAGGCCGCCTCGCAGGTGGTAGACGCCGGGCGGGAACTTCTGGAGGCATTGAGCAAAAAAGACCGGAGTTAATATAGGGTAACAAAACTCCTTCGAGGGTTGAGGATCAAGACCCATGAACAACCATCCTTGACAAAGAGGCGACCGCACTGCTATACTAACCTGGAATTTTATCAGCAAAAAGGGGTGACGCGATGGCAAAAGATCGGGGCGGGGGAAACTCCGCTTTTCATGAGGTAACCGGCGGGGTACTGGCTCCGGCGGGGTTTGCGGCAGCCGGGGTAAGGGCAGGGATCAAGCGCCAGGGCAGGGATATTGCGCTGATTGTCTCCGAGGTTCCTGCCACCGCTGCCGCCATTTTTACCACGAACCGCGCCCAGGCCGCGCCGGTTCAGGTTTCAAGAGAGACGGCGGCGGGCGGCAGGGCGAGGGCGATTGTCGCCAACAGCGGGAATGCCAATGCCTGCACCGGCGAAGGCGGGCTTGAGGATGCCCGCAGGATGGCAGCCATCACGGCGGAGCAGGCCGGCATCGATCCGGGGGAGGTGCTGGTGGCGTCTACCGGCGTGATCGGGCACAGGCTGCCGATGGAGAAAATCGCCTCTGGCATCGCGGAGGCGGCTCGCCATCTCGGGCGGGAGAATGCCGAAGCGGTTGCCGAGGCCATCATGACCACCGATACCTTTGCCAAAAGCGCGGCGGTCGCCTTCGAGGTCGGCGGCAGGACAGTGACGGTGGGCGGGATCGCCAAGGGAGCGGGAATGATCTGCCCGCAGATGGCGACCATGTTCTGCTTCGTCACGACCGATCTCGCCATTTCCGCCCCTATGCTCCGTTCGGCCCTCCGGAAGGCCGCCGATCAATCGTTCAACTGCCTGACCGTTGACGGCGATATGAGTACCAATGACACGATGTTCATCCTGGCAAACGGGCAGGCAGGCAATCCCGCCATCGAGGCCGAGGGGCCGGAGATGGAATCTTTCCAGACCGCGCTCGATGATGTCTGCCTGAAGCTGGCCCGGATGATGGCCCGGGACGGGGAAGGGGCTACCAAGCTGGTCGTGGTGGAAGTGGAGGGAGCCGCCGACAACCGGGAAGCCCGGCAGGCCGCCATGACCATCGCCAATTCCCCACTGGTCAAAACCGCCCTCTTCGGATGCGATCCCAACTGGGGCCGCGTGGTGGCCGCCGCTGGTCGGGCCGGAATCGCCTTCGAGGTGGAAAAGACAACCGTCCGGTTCGGGCCGGTGACCGTGATGGAAAAGGGAACCCCTCTTGCCTTTGATGCGGAAGCAGCCAGGGCCTATCTGGATAAAGAGGAAGTGGCGTTGCGGGTGGAAATGGGCCTCGGCGCAGGCCGGGCGACGGTTTACACCTGCGATTTGACCTATGACTATATCAAAGTGAATGCGGAATATCATACATAAGCATTGGAGCGGGGGAGGGAAAGGGATGGCCGGATTCGAGCTGGCAGAGCGGGCGAAGGTGCTTCTGGAGGCGTTGCCTTATATCCGCGAGTATTACGGCAGGCGCGTGGTGGTCAAATACGGCGGCCACGCGATGGTCGAGGAACAGTTGAAGGAAACGGTGATGAACAACCTGGTGCTGATGCACTATGTCGGCATGGAGCCGGTGCTGGTACACGGCGGCGGGCCGGAGATCACCGATATCATGAAGCGGGTGGGCAAAAAGGCCGAGTTCGTCAACGGCCTGCGCGTGACCGACAGGGAAACCATGGAGCTGGTCGAGATGGCGCTGACCGGCAAGACCAATAAGAGCATCGTTTCCCTCATCAACCGGCAGGGAGGGCGCTCAGTAGGGCTTTCGGGCAAGGACGCCGACCTGATCGTGGCCCGCAAGATGGAGCCGGGCGGGGCGGATATCGGCTTCGTCGGCGAGGTGGAGGCCATCAACACCGAAATCATCGATATCCTCGTCCGGGAAGCCTATATCCCGGTCATCTCCTCCGTGGGCGTCGGCGCGGACGGCAACACCTACAACATCAATGCCGACTACGCCGCCGGGGAGATCGCAGCCGCCCTGACCGCCACCAAGCTCATCATGATGACCGATGTGACGGGCGTGCTGGCCGACAAAAACGACCCGGTTTCCCTGATCCCCGAACTCTCCGCAGACCAGGCCCGTGAGATGATCGCCAGCGGCCAGATCGACAAGGGCATGATCCCCAAGGTAGAAGCCTGCATCCGCGCCCTCGAAGGCGGCGTCGAGCGCACCCACATCATCGACGGGCGCATCCCCAATGCGCTCCTGATGGAAGTCTTTACCAACGAGGGTATTGGAACAATGATCGTGCCGTAGGGATCTGTGCCGATGCAGTCTGCGAGGAGCGAAAGCTTCGCGGCAATCTCCAAGATAACGCCAACGCCCAGAGCCTTCTCGCGCATTTGCTACGCTGGAGATTGCCTCGTCGCTTACGCTCCTCGCAATGACAGGCAAGGGAGAGTCCTGAAAACAAGGCGGCGCAGGAAAAACCAAAAACACAGGCCCATGTGATGTGGCGCATGGGCCTGTGTTCTTTGATGCATACCCTTCCGCCCTACAATTCCACCAGACGGGCGTTTTCCATGCCTGCCAGCTGGCGGATCTGTTCCAGGACGGGCGGGGGAACGGGGTCGTCCACGATCAGGGCCATCACGGCCCGGGAGCCTTTTTCCTGGCGTCCGACATGCATTCCCCCGATGTTGATCCGGTTGTTGCCGAGGAGGGTTCCGACCCGCCCGATCATGCCCGGCTGGTCGGTGTGGGTGGCGATAATCATCAGCCCTTCGGGGGCCATATCCACATGGTAGCCGTCGATGCGGACGAGGCGCAGGTTCCGGCGGCCCATCAGCGTTCCGGCGATGGAATGGCTGCCCTTGTCGGTGATCACGCTGAGGGAGAGCAGGCTGGTGAAGTCCTCCGATTCGGTGGTTTTGCTTTCCGTCACCCGGATGCCGCGCATTTCGGCGATGGCAGGCGCATTGATCATGTTCACGCCCTCGGTGGTCAGCACCGGCTCCAGAAGGCCCTTCAGGATGGCCCGGGTGATCGGGGCCACCGTAAGCTGGGCCAGGTCGCCGCTGTAGGCGATCTCCACCGCATTCAGCCGCCCGTCCAGGATAGAGGCATGCAGCTTCCCGATTTTTTCTCCCAGGCGCAGGAACGGCTCGATGGTCGCCAGGACTTCCGGGGTGACGGAGGGCATATTGACCGCGCTCCGGGCGGGCCGCCCCTCCAGCACATCGAGAATCTGGTCGGCCACATCCACCGCCACATTCACCTGGGCCTCCTGCGTGGAGGCTCCCAGGTGCGGGGTCACTATCGCCTGATCGAACTTCAGGATGGGATGATTCGCAGGCGGCGGCTCCTGCTCGAATACATCCAGGGCAGCCCCGGCCACGTGGCCGCTTTCCAAGGCTTCCGCAAGGGCGGCCTCATCGAGAATGCCTCCCCGGGAGCAGTTGATGATATGGACGCCCTGCCTCATACGGGCGATCTGCTCCCTGCCGATCAGGGCGCGGGTGTCCTTCGTCATCGGCACATGGAGGGTAATGAAATCGCTCTCCTCCAGAATCCGGTCGAAATCCGCCAGCTCTATGCCTAGCTTCTGGGCGTATTCGGAAGAGACGTAGGGATCGAATCCGATCACCCTCATCTCGAATCCCAGCGCCCGGCGGGACACCTCGGCCCCGATCTTCCCCAGGCCCACGACCCCGATAGTCTTGTGAAAGAGCTCCACCCCCAGGAACTTGCCCCGCTTCCACTCGCCAGATTTAAGGGAGGCGTTGGCCTGCGGGATGCGCCGGGACATCGCCAAAAGAAGCGCCACCGTCAGTTCGGCGGCGGCGATTTTGTTGCCTTCCGGCGAATTGACCACCAGAATGCCGTGCCGGGTGGCTTCATCCACATCGATATTGTCCACGCCCACACCGGCCCGCCCGATGACCTTCATATTCCGGGCGGCCTGAATCACCTCCCGGGTCGCTTTGGTCTCGCTGCGTACCACCAGGGCATCGTATTCGCCGATGATGGAGATCAATTCCTCACGGGCGAGGCCGGACCTGACGGTCACCTCATGGCGGCTGGCCTGGAGCTTGGCGATGCCTTCCCTGGCAATGGGGTCGGAAACCAGGATTTTCATAGGGACGCACCTACCTTCATCAGTTCCTTCTGGGCCGCCTGCACGCCCTGCCCCAGAGCCGCCGGAACGCCCATCTCTGCCAGCGCCATCTCGATAGCCGCCACGGTCCCGATAATGTCGAAGGGGCCGGAGAAGCCCAGGTGGCCGATGCGGAAGATTTCGCTCTCCAGTTTTTGCTGGCCGCCGCCCAACACGACGTTGTATCTCTCACGGAGCAGCTTGCGGAATGCCTTCATATCCAGACCCGAAGGCGCTCTGACGGCGGTGACCGAATTGCTCCGGCAGCCTTCGCGAGCGAACAGATCCATCCCCAGGGCTTCCATCGCCCTGCGAGTCATCTCGCCCAATACCTGATGCCGGGCAAAGCTGCGGGGCATCGTTTCCGCTTCGATCAGGCGGAGGGCTTCATCCAGAGCGTAGAGGAGAGAAACCGCCGGGGTGTAGGGTGTCTGGTCTTTCGCCATCGATTTGAGCATCATGCCGAAATCCCAGTAGTAGCGGGGCATCCGGGCCGTTTTCGAGGCTTCGAGGGCGCGCGGGCTGAGGGCCGCGAAGGTCAGGCCGGGAGGGATCATAAACGCTTTTTGCGAGCCGGCCACCACCGCATCCAGGCCCAGGCGGTCGACCGGCAGATCCATGGCGATCAGACCGGAAATAGCGTCCACCAGGAGGAGTGCGCTGTGAGAGCGAACCGCCCCGGCGATGGCTTCCATGTCGTTGACAACGCCGGTGGAGGTTTCGTTGTGAGTGACCAGCACCGCCTTGATCCGATCCGCATCCGGGCGGGAGAGCCTTTCTTCGAGCATGCCGGCATCGGCGGGCTGGCCCCACTCGAACGCCATCCGCTCGACTTCGGCCCCAAAAGTTTCGGCGATCCTGGCGAAGCGGTCTCCGAAAACGCCTATGGTAAGGGAGAGAACGCGATCTCCGGGGGATAACAGGTTGGTAACCACGGATTCCAGGCCGCCCGTGCCGGAGGCCGGAAAGATAATGACTTCATTGTCCGTCTGGAAAACCAGCTTCAACTTTCTCAGAATCTCCCGCTGGAGGCCCGCATACTCCGTCCCCCGGTGGTTGATCATGGGAGCCGCCATGCTCTTCAGGACGCTCGGTGGCACAGGGGTCGGGCCGGGGATCATCAGCAATTGTTTTTCTTTCATCCTTCCACTCCGCTTGTGTCATTTGGAACAAGAAGTCTATGCATGATTATCCCACATGGGCAGGAGCGGCGTCAAGCGGCTGATATTCCCTCCAGGGCTGTTTTGAAGGCATCGGTTGGTTAAAAAGCACCTCATCCTCTGCCCCCTCTTCTGGACGCGGCTGTGCCACTAAGTCAAGGTTAAGAAATAACCTCCTGTCAGGAACGGCGACCCACCCGTCATTGCGCGGCGAAGCCGAAGCCATCTCATGGCGGGAGGGGGCCAGGGGATGGCTTCGTCGCTGTCGCTCCTTGC
>JADLDR010000222.1 GCA_020846535.1 Armatimonadota bacterium
CCGCTCTCCCCTAACCCCTCTCCCCGAAACCGAAGGGATGCGCCGGAGCCCCTCCTGGGAGAGGGGGACAGAGAGTGCGGCGCTTTACCGCCCCATCCACTCCCCCTGCCCGTTTCGGGAAGGGGGCCGGGGGGTTAGGTAACGGTCTCCCCAAGTCCCCAACCCCGCCCCGGCGGGACAGTCACCCTTATCTGGATCGCTATGGGCGACTCGCCGGGTCGTCCCTACACCCTATCCCCTGGTCCCTCTCCGATCCCCTTCGCCTTCATCCACCCCTCGAAGGTCTTTCGCTCTAACCGGCTGTAAGCCTGCATGATTTCCACGGCGTCATCGAGGGCGACGGGGACTTTTTCTATCGGGCAGGGGAGCCAGCGGGCGTAGCCGAAGAGCCGGCAGACCAGGGAACGGGCAGGATAGACGAAACAGTTGTTCTTTTCCATATCGCGGAAGAGGCAGTAGCGCACCCGCCAGCCTTCCGTGAACTCCACCTCTTTCCGCTGGTTCAGGACGCGGGCCGCCTCCTCGGGCTTTTGAAGGCTCAGGAAGCGGCGAATGGCCTCGAATTCCGATTCCGACATTTCGATATCCCCGGAACAACGCAGGCCGCACTCGTCGCACCCGTTGCAGACCGACATATCGATTTTTTGCGTATAGCCCCGGATTCGCTGCTCGACAGGGTTCAGGGACTTTTCAGGCTGTTCGTCCATAGCACCACGTTTCTCTGATAGCGATGGCAGATAGAGACGACCCGCCCCGCGTTCGGTACAGTCATATAGGCAAAATTGACATAATCGAGCGAGCGCGCCTTCTCCAGAGATCGGCGTTGCGCCTCGCTATTGCTTGCTCTGGAATAGACAAAGGCGGCGGCCAGGTGGATGGACGGGTTCTCCGGCGCGGCGGCCAATGCTTTCCGGATGAAGGACTCCGCTTCCCCGGGCTGTTTCAGGAGCGATTGTGTCAGGGCCATACCGCAGAGGGCGCTGTGGTCGCCGGGAGCGGTCTCCAGAGCCAGTTCAAAATCGGCGGCGGCGGGTTCGTTCAGGCCCATCAAAAGATGCGTATAGCCCCTCAAAACATACGGTTCGGGCCACAACGGGTTGATCGTTATGGCCTTGCTCGCGTGTTCGATGGCCTTGCCCCAATCGCCTGAATCGCTGGCGGCGGCCCCGGCCAGATAGAGAGCCGTCCAGTCGTCCGGGAGCGCTTCGACAGCGGACATGGCAGGTTTGGCCGCCTCGCGTGGCTGGCCTTTCAGCAGGAAGGCGTGGGCCAATACCTGCCGGAGTTTCGGGGACGCGCCTTTCTCCTCGATGCTTTTCCGGGCCTGCTCGATAGCCACGTCCGCCTGGCGCTGGACGACTGCAAGGGCCGCCAGGCCCGCCCGGACCTGCGCCGAATCCTGGCCCGCCCTTACCGCGCCCTGAAGGATGTAGCGGGCGTCGCGCATCTTTCCCCGATACCAGCAGACCATCGCCAGGGAGAGTACGATATCATCGCGGGCCGGGTCGAGTTCATTAGCTTCTGCCAGAGCGCGCGCGGCAGCCGCCAGATCTCTCTGCTCCAGATAGATCGCTCCCAGTTCGGCCTGGGCGCGGGCATCTTTTTCGTCGGCTCCGGCTTTCCGGATGAGCCTCCCCAGCGCCATGCGCTTCTGCGATTGGGCGGTTTTCAGGGCGTCCCGGTAGTCATCCAGGCTTTTCGCCGCCTCCAGGCCGCGCCGGGCGTGAGCCGAGGCGAGCAGCAGAGATAGATCACTGCTGTCGGGATGTATTTTCAAGCCATCTTCCAATACGGAAGCGGCCTTCTCCAGGCTCCCCTGGGCAAGCAACGCCCTGGCATAGAGGCCCGATGCCTGCGGCTGGCCCGGCTCCAGGCGAAGCGCCTTGCGAGCGGACAGGGCAGCCCCGGCGTAATCTTTCTTCTCCAGGGCTTGAAGCGCGAGGATCGCATGGTCAGCCGCCGTCTTCCCCTCCGCATTGTCCACCCTTACCTTGAAGGATCGGGAGGCGCTTTTACCGGCGGTATCGGTGGCGGTCACCTCCAGGCGGTAATTGCCGTCCGCACCCTCCAGAGTGTCCCATCGAAAGACATAGGGAACGCTGGTATCGGTCGCCCTGAGCGCATCGTTAACCTTGAACTCCACTTTCGCCACCAGTTCCGTCTCCGATTCGCTGTCGGCGATAGCGGTGACGGTGGCGATGCCGCGCAGCACGGCGTCGTTGTCGATGTCGACCCGGAGGGTCAGCGCATCCTTTTCCGGGGCGCTCCAGACGACCGCCGCCCACCCCAGGCAAAGGGCCAGGCAGAGACCGAACTCCCATGCGGATTTTCTTCGCATCCTTTATCGCCTCAACGCGCGGGGCAGCGCATTTTCAAATGGACTGCGGAATTGGCGTAGAAATAAGCGATATCGCCCTCCAGATGGCTCGTCGGCGAGGATTCCGCAGAAGGAGTCACCCGGAAGGTGGCGGTGAGCGTCTGTCCCGGCTCGATGCGGGGATGGGGAATGCCCGCGGCGTCGCTCACCCGCCACCCGGAGGGCGGCAGGAGCCGGAACGTCAGCCATTTGACCGCCCGCCGCCCCGCGTTGACCAGGGAAAGAGTCGCCTGCCTGCCTTCCCCTTGCCCTTCCACCCGCATGTAGACCCGGATGCCCAGGAGAACGCTGCTCATATCGGAGAGGGATCCCCGCAGCCCTGCCACCGCTTCTTGCATCTCCCCGTCGCGTTCGGCGTTCCGGGCGAGGTTCAGGCCCATCGTCTCGATCTGCGCCGAAGCCAGAAGCGCCCGGTGGATGTATCCTGCGCTCCGATCCGGGCGTGAAGTCCCGAGCAGGCGGCCTGCCGCATAGAGATTGCGGGAAATTTCGTTGCAGGCGGCGGTCCACCGGCGGCGGGTGGCGGCGGAACCGGAGGCGCTGCGCCCCCATCGCGCCAGGGCATTCAGATGGCCCTGCGCCGCTGGCAGGTGGTTCACGACCCGTACGGTCAGCAGCGACCCGGCAGGCAGTCGGAATCTCTGGGCCACCTTCTTCCGGCGGCTGAGGGCGTAACCCTTCTCGAAACTCGCCGATGGCAGAGCCGTTCCCGTGAGGACTGCCCCGGTTGCGCTGATCCCCTGGGAAGCGGGAAATGTCAGCACGACCTCGCGGTCCGCAGAGGTGGGATTGACGGCCACCACGGTCAAAGTCTGCCCGTCCTGAGCGCCCAGAGCGGGGAAAGCAGCTTCGGACATTTTGAGGACGACCGCCCGGCCCGCGGGCTGTCCGGCGGCTTCCCAGAAGGCTCGCGCATCGGGAGGAATGCCCGCATCCCGGGCCGTTTTCAGCAGGTCGGCCCATTCGGAAGGCGACAGACTCTCCTGACGCTCGCCCTCCACAGTGATGTAGAGGGTGGGCATCTCCTGGGAATCGGGGGGGCTGCCTGAAACCATGAGGGCGAAACAGATCAGCCCTTTCAGAAGTGTTTTAGGTCGGATCATGAGAGGGATGGGCGATGCTTTTGGCACGCCGCTCGAACTGGTCGCGAGGCAGCAGCACCCGGCGGCCACACTTCAGGCACTTTAGCCCGATGTCGGCCCCCAGGCGCACCACCTCCCATTCAAAGCCGCCGCACGCATGAGGCTTCCTCAAAACCGCTCGATCTCCCAGTTGCAGGCTCTCTCCGGGCATGATGGCAACCTATTTCAGCAAACGCTCAAAACCTGCTTGCTCGAAATGATGATCTGTCGTCAAGGCGCTGATTATACGATAATCCTGCATTATGACGAAGCTTGAGCAATCGACAAGGCTCCAACTTTTATCATGACGACTTTTAGTAAATTCCATGCTTTATCGTCCAATATCGGATCGACATGGACAATATGCACCCATGATGCCGCTTTGATAGTCTCAATCGTTTGTATCTGCTGTTGCCTGGGTATCTTGAGCGGATTTGTCAATAGAGCGACCAGTTCAATCAGGATGTAATTGCTCGTATATATAGGGTCTGGCCGCGCTTGCCAGCCGTGCATCATTGCACTGGCTTGCTTATAGAAAGGTTCAGTGCGTATGAGAAAAGACGCCCAGCCGGACGTATCGATAAATATACGGTTCATGAAAGCCGATCACGAGCCTTTTTGTATACCTGCCCCGATATAGTCATCATGGCAGGTGCTTATATCCGATACATCACAAGAAAAAACGCCGGACATTTGCAGCAAAGGATCATCCGAAGCTCCACCGATGAAATCGGACAGCCATTTGCTGACAGCCTCCTCCAAAGTTCGGCCCGATGCCTTCGCCTTATCCAGCAGCCTCAGGTATTCTTCTTCGGTGATGTTGACTGTAAGCTGGCGCATAACCATTCTCCTCTCTGCCACCTATGCTCCTATACGCCCGCTTCATCCGCTTTCACGACCTGGCCTGTTTTGAGGCGCTGGAGCCATTCTTTGAGGCGGGCGAGATCAGCTTCGCCGGTGCGGGCTACCATGATGGCCTCGGCTCCCACCTTGAAGCACATGACGCCATTGGAGAAAAGCCACACGCTGTCCAGCATCTTGCCGCCGCGCAGGAGCCATTCGATGGGGAATCCGATGATCTCTTTGGGGGTGAAGGAATCGATCAGGAGGTGTACTCCTACGCCCAGACTGAAACCGGCCAGCAGCGGAGCCCCGACCACCTGGGCCATCTCCTTTCGCAGCCTGCGGCGCTTGCGGTCGTAGACGGCGGCATCGTTGCCGTCAATGACATCCTCCGGAACCTCCTCGATGGCATTGATGAGGTCGTTCAGCCGGGACAGCACCAGCGGCGGCACGGAGCTATGGAAAAACCAGTTGGCCTTCGCGCCGACGCCCAGCAATTTGGCGTCCAGGTTGGGAAAGAGGAAGCCGGAAACCGCGCCCCCGATGCCCAGCTTGATCTGCGCGGCGGTCTTGACCCACCGGGGCGTCCTGTCCAGCAGCCCGGCCAGGCTTTCGACCGAACGGACTTTCAGGCTCTTCACCTTCGCGTCATAGCCGCGCTCCCGATAGACAGCATAGCCGGAATTGACCCCATCCTTCACCACCAGATAGCCCTGCCCCGCCACGAACCGGGTCCACTCCCAGCTTACCTGCCCGGCGGAGGATATCTTCCCTCCCACCTCGTATTTGCGCCAGGCCCGCTGCCCGGCCCGGTAGCCCTTTTTCGCCAGGTCGCCGACCGTCCGCACTCCCTGGTAAACCTGCTGCGAAGTCGACGCCACGCGATGCAAATTCACGGCCACGGTATAGGCTGTCCGAATCCAATCATTGGCTGGCATGATGTTACTCCTTAATAATACTCGGTACTCGCTGCGCGGGACAGCTTCGAAGTGTCCCAAACCTATAAACGGGTTTTCCGTGCAAAGGTTACGGCCTTCCGGAGCGAGCGGTGTGGAACACCACATAGGGCTGGCCGTCTTTTTCGAGCCTCCAGGCCGGGCGGTCGCCGGGGATGCGGAGGCTTCCCCGGCGGTAATCGATATGGATCTGCAAGCAAGAACGATAGCTTCCGGGCCGGTTCGCATCGGGAACCTGGTCCATGCTGGCCCGGATCGGAAAGACTGCGTAATCGTAGGCGACAATACTGATCAGAACGAGCAGCAGAAACGCCAGCAAAGGATCGACGCGCTCGCGGCGGCGCGGCGGGATGAATACTTTCAGACCGTGAAACATAAAGCCATACCTTTCATCTACCAGTTTATAGGAATTTATGAATGATGTCAAGGCCCGGGGCGACCCACAAGCGGCGCAGGGGCGAACCGAATGGCCGCCCCATAGCGATCCAGAGAAGGTGAAAGATCCTCCGCTCCTGGGGGATAGGTGACCTCTCTCCCCTAACCCCTCTCCCCGAAACCGAAGGGATGCGCCGGAGCGCCTCCGGGGAGAGGGGGACAGAGTGTGCGGCGCTTGCCCCCCCAGCCACTCCCCCTGCCCGTTTCGGGAAGGGGGCCGGGGGGTTAGGTAACGGTCTATCAAAGTCCCCAACCCCGCCCCGGCGGGACAGGCACCCTTATCTGGATAGCGATGGGGCGAACCGAATGGCCGCCCCTTCAATATAACATATATTCTATTGACCAGCAAACGCCCTTAAGAGAGGAATTGATAGACCTTAAAGCCCATCAACTGCCCGGCAAGCGTCCAGAGCGATTGAGCGAGGATATCTCCCAGCACGATGCCGGTAAAGAAATAGACGCTCTGCCTGTAGATGCGGACGCCCCCGTAACGCAGGATCATCACCTTGAATCCCCAGGCGATAAAAAAGGGCAGCCAGAAGGCCGTGATGGTCAGGGTGTTGGAGATCACATACCCGATGGGGTGGAAGACCCACCAGAGGAATCGGACGCGCATGGCGCTCAGGAAGACGGTAAAGACCCCGGCGACAGTCATGGAGACCGCCCCGGCCCAGTCGGGTTTGGAGACATTCGAGATCGTCCGGGTGAGATCGTCGAAGGCCAGCCGGGCTTTATCGAGGGCGTACTGATTCCCTTTGGCGGTGGCGGCCCCGATGGGATACCAGGAGCGCAGGGTCGTCCAGTAGGCCAGCCCCACCCCGACCAGGAGCGCGATCACGATTGCCAGGGCCAATTTCTTCTGATTCATCCTGACTGAATCGGCGATTTTCATGCCTTCCAACTGGTTGGGCATCGGCTGGCCGCGAAGATCCACATTTATGGTCTCGAAGACGGTGGATATCACCAGGGTATGTTTTGCCAGCGAGGCCGTTCCCAGAAGGCTGGTAGTCAGGCGGCTGGGGGTCCAGACAAGCGGGGCGAATGTCCAGATCGAACCGACCTCCGCCCGGATGCGGCTCCCGCAGATGATATAAAGCGCATAGACCAGGTGGATGCCGACCGCGATATGGAGGGGCAGCCCTGCCTTGAACGCGAAGAGGATGATAAAGAGCGAGCAGGCGGCCAGCCCCATCCCGGCCATCCGGTAGAGGCGGTACTCCGGGTCCGCGGACCTGGCTCCAATCCACTGGTAAGCTGCCCTGAAATAGCGGCGAGCCGTCCACAGGCTGATCAGGGCGAAGGCGATCCACGCCCCGGCGGCCTGTTCCTCCGGATAGGGGAACCGGGAGGCTGCCTGAGAGACGCCCTCCCCTTCCAGTCCAAAGGTCGACCCGATCACCCGCTCCGCCTTGATGAGCAGATAGAAGAACCAGCAGCTAAAGCTGATATCGGTCGGCACGAAATAGGCCAGCCCAATGGCGGTCGGATAGAACCCGATAGGGAAAGAACCTATGGCGTTCCAGGGGCGGCTCGTGAAGGCGGTGTCCACGAACCAGGCTTTCAACTGGAAGGCGGGAACGGAAGGATAGAGATAATTCAGGGCCAGCAGGCTCTGCATGACGGCAGGGATCAGGAAGCCGATCCACATCAGCTTGTTCTTAAAAAAGGCGGAGCCGGGTTCGGTCATCTGGAGGGGCAGGTAGGCGATGGGGAAGGTGAGGCGCTCCTCCTGGACCCAGTGCCGCCGCAGGAGGATGCTGATACAGAGCCAGGCGAAGGCCAGGGCCAGCAGAAAACTGCCCCAGGCGATCATCGGAACCAGCCAGTCGCCCCAGGGAACCGCCGCCTGACCCCGGAACATATCGTGGATGGCCTTCTCCGAGCGGGGGAGGAGCCACCGGGGGATATGGCGCTGGTAGTCCGCCAGGCTGTTCTCCGGGCTGGCGAAATAGAAGGGCACGCCCAGACCCAGGATCAGGAAGCGCATGGCCCCGAATCCGGCAATCGGGAGAGCGCAGGTGACCATGATATAGATGGTCAGCATTTCACCGCGCCGGAGGGCAGACTGCGGGAAGCGCACGCGAACCAGGGCGTTCACAATGGTCAGGCCGACCATAAGGGTCACGGCAGGCATCAGCAGAGAATAGCAGATGAGATAGACGCTTTTGACGATCTCGCTTTCGGCCACCCATGCGAAAAGGAGCGCCTCGCAGAGCAGCCCCAGGACGACGGCGCGAGCCGTCACCCCCCGCTCGGAGAGCGCCTCCGTTCGCTTGCCGGAAACCGCATCGCTTCCGGCTTTGACATTCAATTGATCCATTTACAGTCCGTTTCTAAAATGAAGGTTGACAAGATATCCCAGGCACGAAGACGGTGAGTTAGGGAACCTCATCCTCCGCATCACTGGATTTTTTGTCAACTTTCTAAAGATAACCCGGCCTCGGCACCGTTTTCCGATGTAGGGGCGCGATTCATCGCGCCCCATACGCATCAAGGTAAGGCTGCCTGTCCCGTGGGGCGGGGTTCGGGCCTTTGCGAGACTGTTACCTAACCCCCCGGCCCCCTTCCCGAAACGGGCAGGGGGAGGAGATGGGGGGGCAAGCGCCGCACACTCTGTCCCCCTCTCCCCGGAGGCGCTCCGGCGCATCCCTTCGGTTTCGGGGAGAGGGGTTAGGGGAGAGAGGTCACCTATCCCCCAGGAGCGGAGGATGTTTCACCTTCTCTGGATACCTATGGGGCGCGATGCATCGCGCCCCTACGCCCTAAAAACATTCGATTTGGTTAGGTCGCAACCTGGGCTAAAGATAAGTGTGTTTACACCGGCGGAGAGGGCGACTACAGGCGCACCTCGCCGCCC
>JADLDR010000223.1 GCA_020846535.1 Armatimonadota bacterium
CTTAGCGATAGAAAACTTCCATGAGCATTTCCAGGGGATCTTCCAGGGGCAGGGGCAGGTCCCGACGAAAGGCTCGGTCAATCCCCAACGGGTTGCGCTGGGAGCCATCTTGGTTTATCAGATCGCCTTGCTCTATCGCTTTGAACACGACGTGCCCCTCAATGTCGGCCTGAAACCCTTCTTGAGGGCGGCTTAGAATGATGACCACCCCTCAATTATTTATGCGGTAGGAGATTTCCTGCCCGATGGCCCAGGCAGAGTCCCGATGATTTTGGTCAAGCATGCGCCAAAAGCCTGCCCCACAGTAGCAGCCATCTAACACGATGAAAGGAGGTAACGCGGGATTTCAGGACGGTATGCGGATTTCTCTCTTATGACGCCCTCCGCGCCTGCCGGTCTGAGCCGGAGGACGATCCTCCTGCCGCCTGAAGTCGGTAATTTCCGCGTCATAGTTTCCATGGACATTCGCATCTCCACTCCACTGATGGCGGCCTGCGCCTTGATTCTGGCGGCAGCGCCGGGGGAAGCTGAGGCTGCGGGTCAGACGATGTGGGATATGAAGGCCCTCGCCAAGACGCCACAGGTTTTTCCGGCGGAAGGTATCCGGGAGGAGGGCGTGAGGGCGCTCTTTTACGAGGGGCTGCCCTATAAAGGCAAGCCTACTCACGTCTTTGCCTGGTACGGCGTGCCGAAGGGGAAACCCGGGCAGAAGTTCCCGGCGATGGTTCTGGTTCACGGCGGCGGGGGAACCGCCTTCGCGGAGTGGGTGCGCCTCTGGAACGGGCGCGGGTATGCTGCTATCGCGATGGACACCTGCGGCTGCATGCCGGTCGGCACCTACGGCAACTGGCAGAGGCACGAGGCGGGCGGGCCTCCGGGCTGGGGCGGCTTCGATCAGATCGATTGGCCCCGCACCGACCAGTGGGCATATCATGCGGTGGCCGATGCCGTGCTGGCCCACTCGCTGTTGCGCTCCTTCCCCGAGGTGGACGCCAAGCGGGTCGGGCTGACCGGGATCTCCTGGGGCGGCTATCTGACCTGCGTCATCGCCGGGGTGGATTCCCGCTTCCGATTCGCGGTCCCGGTCTACGGGTGCGGCTATACCCTCGATATGGCCTTTGCCGAAAGCGTCCGGACGCTTGGAGAAGAACGCTGCGACCGGTGGATGGCCTGGTGGGACCCTTCATCCTACCTCGGAAACGCCCAGATGCCCATTCTCTGGGTGACGGGGAGCAACGACTTCGCCTACACCTTCCCCGCTCTCCGGAAGTCCTACCGGCTTCCGAAAGGGAAAAGGACGCTTTCCATCCCTCTGCGGATGCCGCACGGCCACGGCGGACCGGGCGAAAATCCGGAGGAGATCCGCGCCTTCGCGGACAATATTCTCAAGCGAGGTGCGCCTTTGGCCGCGATCACCGGCCAGGGGCGGGATGGGCGGCAAGTCTGGGTTTCCTACAAGGCCCGCGTCCCGGTGGTCAGAGCGGAACTGAATGTCACCAAAGACACCGGCCCCTGGCAAGAACGCAACTGGGAAGCGATCCCGGCGCAGGTCGAAGCGGGCAGCAAAGTGACGGCTACCCTGCCCGATGGGGTGGCCGTCTACTATCTGAACCTGACCGACGAAAAGGGCCTGGTGGTCAGCACGGAGCATGTGGAGATAGGGCAGTAAAAACAATTCGGCGAAAGGCTGGTTCCTCTCAGCTTTTCATGCTGCTGTTGTCTTTCAGGATGAGGGAGGTCGGCAGATACATCCCGACCCCGCTCATCATGCTATAAAGGCTCTGGGGATCGTGATGGGTGAGAGGCCAGGCGATGCCCTCTCCCTGAATGCGGATCACCCAATCGGCCCCCCTTCGCCGGAGCGTGGATTTCGGATATCGCTTCCGGACGGTTTCCAGAGCGCCATGGGAGAATCGCCGATGCGAATGCCGCAGAGAGCGCCGGGGAAAGGCGAACGAGCATATATTTCCACGGACCTGCCTTCCCTGAAGGTGGCATGAACGCTGCCCTGCGCGAACGAAAAGCGTTCCAGACCCTTCGAGGCGGGATCCTGAGCCTTTTCGCCTCCTCCCGCCGCCTGCTGCATCTCAGAGAGCGTTATTTTGAGGTTCAGGTCGGCCTGTCCGAGCATGGAAGCCAGGGATGCTGACTCCGCGCCTGACTCTGCCTTCCTGATCCCAGGCCCTATAGTCCGACGATAGCCACTCCTATTGTCAGCACACCTAAGCTAGACTTTATCCAAATGAGATGTCATGGGTGCCAGTTTGGGACGCAGGGACAGGGACTCTCCGGCCCTGAGGCAAGGAGAGGGCTTCTCCAATGCAGTCCCAAGCGATCCTGATCTGTTACCAGCCCCTTTCAGGCGGCATAACACAGCAGTTCTAAGCACCTTGCCCACCAAAGGGCCTGCTCTTTTGGGCTATCCCGGGCTGGGCAGGACGTTTCGAAACTGCAACGCCACAGTGGGCGACGGACACACGCTAACGCATCGGCAAAAGTCGCATGGTCTTTGACATACCAGGCAGCCTGGCGGATGGGACGGGTTTTTCCTGACGGCTCCGATGGGCCAGCACGGTGACCAAGGAAAACAGGCCCATCAGGGCCGAGGGGTGGTGCGCAGGATAGCCTGGGGGTTCCACTGCCGTTGAGTTTCCACGCCCCGATGGAGGCGCACTTGCTGAAAGGTGACCTCCACTTGCCATCGCTGCCCAAACCAGCACAGGATATGCAGGGCCTCCGCTGTCAGATCCGTACACCGAAGGGCCTGGGGCGAGAATTTGCCGTGCGGATCTCGGATGAGTACCCATCGGATCGGCACCACAGGTTCGCCGCCGTGATACCAGACGGCAGTGCCCGAGGCGATTTCGACCTGGCGCGCCTTGCCGATACCGCATCCAACCGCAGGCGGGTGATCAGCGTGATCGGCTGCGCCAGAGTCGCACAGGCGTCCAAGAGCGCTAAGACGGCGTAACTACTGTCGGCCACGACCACCAACGCCCGTTCGGGCAGCCAGCGTCGCACTTGCCGTAGCATCTGGCGTGCCCAATCGGTGAGGGTCTTGTGCCGCAGGCCCCGCTCCTGATGATAACGCTCCGAGGGGGCCGAGACCGTGAAACAGGGCAAGGCCCACACTCCGCCCGCCCAGGGGATCGGCACCAAGAGCATCAGACACAGCCAGCGCAGGCCACTGGCTTTGACAAAAAATCTCTGGCTGGAACGCACTGGATCGCGATAGATGCCTTTGGCCGCAATCTTAGCCCCGCGGCGTTCGAGCGTCTCGCCCAGCCCCAGCACGATAGGCCCTTGAGTCACGAACGTTGCCACCCGCAGGCGCAGCAAAATACGGGCCGCCTCGCGACTGGGCCACTGGGCCCGGTTGAGTACGCGATGATACCTCTGAAAGTGCTTCTCCTAGGCCAGGCCCATCACCCGCAGAGCGGCCGTGACCGTGCGATCTCCACTCGCCAGGAGCGTGCCCACCAGGAGCCCCTGCACGTGGCGAAAGACCGGTTGGCTGAACAAGGGAGCAAAGGCCGTCATCGCAAATCCCATCTCAGGGGGTAGGGTGAGCATCGGACCCCTCGGAAAAGGTTGATGCTTCATCTTACTCTATCTGTCTCATATCGTCCAAAATGGATGAAGTCTAGCTAAGGCGAGGGGAACCGGCTTGTCGACATGCCTTCCGTCGCCAATCTCCCTCCCTCTGTGCCCAGGCAAGGGAGGGCCGGGGTGGTTGAGGCGCTTTTGAAGCGACTTTGAAACATCCCTGCAATGACAGAGAGGCGAAAGTCCTCAGTAGGGCCTCTCACTCCCACTCCATCGTTGCCGGGGGCTTGTGGGTCACATCGTAAAAAACGGCGGCGATGCCAGGGAGGGCCATGATGAGGCGGGCCATTTCGCCGACGGCCTCTCCGGGCAGTTCGGCGAAGCGGGCGGTCATCACGTCCCGGGAGGAGAGGGGCCTCAGGACGATGCACTCCCGCTCCCCGTCGTCGGTGAGGGGAACCAGGACGGTGGGCATCTGGAAGACCTCGGCCATCAGGCCGCATTTGTGCAAAGTCGACATGGCGATGGCGTCGGCCTCCCGCAGCAGGTCGAGCCGGGCGCGGGTGAGATAACAGGCTTTGGGGGCCAGAGAGGGCAGCTTTGCCGGAGCCAGGAGCCGGACGACCCGGTTGACGGCCCGGACGCTATTGGTGATCGCCGTTGACGCCTGCTCCAGAGCGCGCCAGTCGCCCTCGCCCACCAGGACGGCGGGGCAGGCATAGGTGCGGAAATCGCCCTGAACCCCCACGCTCCTCACCGGCAGCACGAAGCTCTCGAAGCCGAAGCGGTTCGCGATTTCGGCGATTTGCAGGCAGGCTCCTTCCGCGATATCGGGCAGGCTGCCGTCCGAGCAGAGGGCGCGCACCGAAAGCCCCGGGCCGGGGAAGGGATGCCGTTCGATCAGCGATTCCGGCA
>JADLDR010000224.1 GCA_020846535.1 Armatimonadota bacterium
GCCATCTCGTCCCGGACGATGTGCAGCGGCGGCCCGTTCCCTTTGCGGTACTCTTCATAGGCTTTTTTCATCTCTTCGATGCCCTGGAGGGCTCGCAAGGGGAAGCCGCCGCACTCCTGGAAGAAGACGATCTGGCTGCTGTCATCGATGTCCTGGACTTCGTTGGCCACGTTCCAGCCGGTCCGCGCCAGGCTCTCGGCCACCCGGGCGCGCTCCGGGTCCGTGTCCTGGGGATGGTAGCCGCCGTGAAGCCCGGCTTCGCGGATCTCCAGAAGGTCCTCGTCCTTGACCCAGTTGCCTCCGGGGGGCGAGGGATCGAGCATGACGAAGGGAGCGCCGCTGGCCGTGGCGCGGCGGAGCGTTTGATCCAGGGCGTTGTTGTCGCCGCTGCACCGGGCGGAGAGGAGATCGTAGGCGGCAAAACGGGTTTCCTGGAGCATGTTTTCGTCCAGTTCGCCGATGGCGTCCCGGGCCGCTTCGATCAATGCGCTCATCAGGGCGGGCACATCGTCCTGGCGGAGGTCCCGCAAAGTCTTGCCCAGGCGATTGAGGGCCTGCCGGGCTACCGCAGAGGGATCGTACCGGTCGCCCTGTCTCGCTTTGACATTCTTTTCCAGTACCTGGAGAAGATTGGGGTCATAGAGCAGGGATCCGATATTTTCGGTAAGCGCCGCCTTCCGGTTCCACTCGCAGGCGCGGGTCAGCAGATCGGCCTGCAGGCGGGCAAGGATGCCGGCATATTCCAGGAGCTCTCGCTCCGTGTCTTCGAGCGTACTCCTGAGGCTGTCGAGTAGCTCGGCTGCGAGCCGGCGAGACCGCTCCTCCACGCGGGCCCGGCACCAGTGGGCGCACCAGGTCAGGTATTGGTAGGCATGCGCCTCCACCCGGTCGCGTTTGCCCACAGGGAATAGCGATTTGACGGCTCTATCCAGCCCATCGAGTTCGACGCTGATGCGCGGCTCGATGATGGTCGATAACGAGGGCCCCCGCCCGCTCTGCGCCACGCTGATCACGTGGACGTCCCCGAGCGCTTTGGCGATGGACACCGGGTCGTTGGCCTCGCTCAGGAACAGCTGGTCTTTCATCTGATCGAAGGCCGAAGGCAGCAATTGCGCTACGGCCAGCGTCCAGGCCGGGCCGTAATGCTCGGTATCCTCGAACATCTCGAATATGCGGGCGTGCAGGCTGCGGCGATAATTCATCTGGGCGCGGTCTTTGTTGGCGATCAGTTTGCGCATCTGCTCGCCCCAGGCCATCGGGTCCGGGCCTTCATCGCTGAAGTCTGCCCTCCAGCGCCGCCATGCTTCCGTCACCCTCCCGATAAAGGCATCGATGGGCCACTTCTCCACAATCCATCGCTGCTTCTCCGCCTCTTTCAGGGTGGTGGGAACATCGACCAAACGCTCATGCTCCTCGGAAACGATGGCGCTCAGGATATCGTTCGGGTTGAGTTTGGCACCGGGCATAAACTGGCGCACCAGGAAATTGCGCACCGCGCCGACGGTCTGGGGTTCGCCGGCCTGTTGTTTCACGGAGTTGATGACCGTGGCGGCGGCCTCCTCGACATTCGCCGTCTCCTGGTTTGCCGCCAATACGTCGATGGGTTCCGTGGCTTTATCGATCCACTGCTGTACGGCGCGCAGGGCCAGTTGGTGTCCCAGCACCTGCTCGATCTCATCATGCGGGAGGAAAACCGCCGACTGGCCGAAGCTCATAAAGCCTCTCGGGCAATCGCGCCCGTCGTTGCTCACAATGCGATTGCGGATGTTGGCGCGCAGGGAGCGTTTGAATGTCGCAAAGGACAGGGTAAACTCGTGGAACAGGGAGCGGGCGATCATGGCATAGATATCCTCGCGCCGCAGTTGCACCTGGGAATTGCGTGAATCCAGCAAATAGCAAAAGTTAAATGGCGGCTGCCCTTCGAAGTGCGCCCGGTGCCTCTCGATGCGCGTGTAATCGGCGCCCCAGACGGATCTTCCGAATATCGGGGCCAAAGGATTGTCCGGATCGTACATATACTGGTAATAATTCATTTCCTTCAAAGCGGCATAGCCGTTGGGAATCGCATTGGCACCGGCCAGGTCGCGAAAAGCGCCCGGCAGGATCAGGTAGCCCAGCAACTGGTGCGCCCCTGCCAGCCCCAGGCTTTGCAGTACACGGCGGGCGGTATAGGCCATGTCCAGAAACATCCCTGAACCCGTTCCCCCTGCTAACCCGGCGATAATGTGGATGTTCAGCCCCGGATCTACCGCGACCCCATATTGATCCTGCATGAACTGCGCATTCCGGTCATCGTTCAAGCCGCTCAACAGCGATTCCATCTTCTGATGAATATCCGCGGCGTGATGCCAGAAGCAGAGTCGCCCCAGTTGGCGAATCGTGCCGGCACCGTCGATAACGCTCGTATGATGCTGCAGCTTCTCCAGGGAGAACCAGGAGTAATTGGGATTGTGTCCTTCCCTGATATTCCGGTACAGCCCCGCCGCGTCCGGGAACTGGGCATCCAGCCGCTCGGAGTCGGGAAGGCGAATGTCGTCTTCGATCTCGGAGGCCATCTGGCGCAGCCAGTTCGGATCGGTATCGATATAGAGGAAGCTCACAATCGGTATGTCCTCGAACCGCCCGAAGCGGGCCGTCAGCAGACGCCGGAGGCGCTTGATGACTTCGGCCCCGCATCCTCCCAACCCGATCACGAGCGACCTCTGAAGATTGACCTGCTGGACCTCACGTTCCACTTTGGGCACCCTACGATTCCTCCTTTATGCGTTAATGGCCGGGTTTCCCGAATCCCCAATCGAACTCTTCGGTGTCAGACGCAGATGCCGCTGCACCTTGCTCCTCAAGAGGTTCTTGCGGTTCGTAGGGATCCGGCCGGGGCGGCGGGTTGTGAAAGCTGAAATGGATCGCTTTTATCTGTGCGCCGACATTTCGCACAAGGATGCGTCCATCCTCATGGGCCTCAAGATAGGGGATCTCTTTCCCATCGCCGGCCAGCAGCTTCGCCCCTTCCTGGGGATCGAACCTGACTTTCCTGTCTTTTCCGATGCGCTTGACTTTGAGCGCGATACCGGGTAGGTCTCTTTCCTCATGCGCTCTTTGAAACGCTATGGTTTGCCCGGCTGGCTGGCCTTGAATCCAGTAGTAAAAAGGCAGATACAGGCGGCGGCGCGACTGCCAGGCGATCAGAGCCGCCACCGGCAAACCGATCAATACCGACAGCGCCAGCCGAACCCATACA
>JADLDR010000225.1 GCA_020846535.1 Armatimonadota bacterium
GAAGAGCAGGAAGGGTTCGGAAGCATGGGCGCTAAGAAGGCGCTTCGTTTTCTCCGCTGTGGCGATCACTTCCACGGGGTCGAAGCGGTGAAACTCGCCCCGGGCCTGGATTTCGAGCGGCTGCGCTTCGGGCAGCGATTTCCACCGGCCTTCCGCCAGCCGGGCCTTGCCCAGGCCGTGTTTTTGCAGCCAGGCCGCCTCCGCAGTGTCCCGGGGCGCGGCATAGGTGATCTGGTAGGCGTGATTGATGGGATTGGCGGTGTAGGGCAGGTAGTACAGGTAATACTCGTCCGGCCCGCTGATCGGCTGGAAGGCGATGTCGCCGTATTCCCGGTTAACCTCAATAACGGCGGTGTGGGCAATTTCCCTGCCGGTGGCCGCATCCACGGCCAGCACCGCCTTTGCCTGCGGGTTCCTGCCCCTGCACCGCCACGGGAGATGCGCCCTTACCGCATCTCCGCCTTCCGACACTTTCACCCGGACGCGGTGATTGCCCATCGCCTCCGGCCACTTCCCGATGCCGTAGGGCAGTTCCTGAGCCTGCCCTTCCACAGCCAGCAGCGAACACAGCGCCAGCACCGCGCCCCAGATCAACCATT
Source organism: Armatimonadota bacterium (assembly GCA_020846535.1). Classification (GTDB taxonomy): domain Bacteria; phylum Armatimonadota; class JADLDR01; order JADLDR01; family JADLDR01; genus JADLDR01. The sequence continues at coordinate 600 of JADLDR010000225.1, forward strand.
CCTGCATCGCATCCGTCTCCTGCCAGTGCGGTCATCGGTTGGCTTCTTCGATGCGAAGGGAAGTTCTCCTGCTTGACAAGCGCGTTGTCCCTGAAGGGGAATACGGACACCAGAGTATTAGAGCTACATAAGAAGAGTACGTTCGTTTTGGAAAAAACGCGCTCCTCTTGTCTGGGAGGGAAAGGCCCCGTGGCTGCCCCACCGCCCCGGCATGCAGGCTTTCCGCTTCCCCGCCTCCGTCTCGGTTTTGCGAAGATGCGGGGCAAATTTCAGGATGCGGCCCCGAGCAAAAGCCCTGGAATTATATCGCCTTCGGCCCGGCTCCAAAATCAGGGATCTCCATCAATATCCCGCCATTGACGGCGGATTCGTGGGCGACGATGCCGGGGAGCGCGTAGCGAGCGGCCTGCCAGACGTCGTTCGGGGGAAGCGTCCCTTCGGCGCAGGCCCGCACGAAATCATCCACCAGAAACTGATGGGAGCCGCAGTGTCCGTTCGGGAGGCCGATGAACTCCTTCGGCAACCGTTCGACCGGATGGAGCGGGCAGACATCCCGGTGCGTGCCGTCCTGGGAGGTGACCTTGCCCATCCCTTCCGCTTCGGCGGATCGAACGGAGACGCCCTTGCAGGCCAGCAGGTCGTCCAGCTGCTCGGTTTCGGCGTAATTTTTCGTGACCCAGACGGAACCTGCGGAAGTCTCCTCGAAGCTGCCCTCCGTTCCGTAAAGGCGCATCCTCACCGCGCCGGGGTTCCCGATGCGGCGGAATTCGTTGATCCGGCAGGCGCTTCCATCGGACATCCTGAAAAGGGCGGCCTCGTTGCTGAAAACATTGTTCCAGATATTCGCCCCGGCCCGGTAGATGCCGTCATCGGCCCGGTCGACAAAGCCCTGACAGGACACATGAGTCATATAGGCCCCGGTGACGGAGACGATCTGGCTGGTGGAATGGGTGGGGTAGTGCATCGGCGGGCCTCCGGCCAGTTCCAGCCAGCGGTCGCCGCCGCGCCAGCGGGCCACATCGTACAGCCCGTGATCCCAGTCATGGTAGTACTCCCCTTCCCCATAGACGATATGGCCGAAGGCCCCCTGGCGGAACCGCTCGCGGCAGTAGAGGACGCCGGGATAGTAGTAGCTGGTTTCCCCCAGCATGTAGACTTTTCCGGTTACCTCCACCGTTTTGATCAGGTCGGCGATCTCTGCCACCGTCACGCCTGTCGGCACTGCGGAATAGACGTGCTTGCCCGCCTTGAGCGCCTGCGCTGCCTGAGGCGCGTGAAGCCAGTGCTGAGTGATGATCGCCACCGCATCCACGTCCGTTTCGCAGAGCGCATCGAGCGAGGGGCTAGCGTCGGGAATCCCGTAGCGGAGAGAGTTTTCCTTCAGTTTCTCCGCATCCAGGTCGCACAAAATCACCCGGTCAACCAGAGGATGCGCCTTGAAGAGCGGGATAAAACACTGGGCGAAAGAGCCGACACCGACCATACCTACTTGAATGCCCATGATTTGGCCTCCGATGGGTACGAAATAAAAGCTGAACATACATCAACTGCCGCACGGCAGCAGGCCCGGCCTTCCTTCTACCTTGCCCGGGCCTTCCAGATAATTGTGGCCGGAACGGTATAGTAGCGGGGTTCCTGGCCGGGGTAGCGAGCGACCCAGGCGTCCTTGCGCGTGGGCGGTTCCGGTTCGATGAGCCGCTCCACCGTAAATCCGGCTTCTACCAGGAGGTTCAGAAAGTCGGCGGTGGTGCGGTGGAAGGAATAGCAGGGAGTCGGCTCGATGCCCGGGCCGTGGTCCCAATCCCAGGCCATTCTCCCGCGGGCGAAATAGCTGTCCGTGAAGACGACCCTGCCGTCCTCCCAGACGGTGACATCGCACAATGGGTGATCGAGGGAAAAGACGAACAGCCCGCCCGGCTTCAGAATGCGGCGGGTTCCCCGGAAAACCCGGGCCAGGTCTTCGATATATTGAAAGGCGAAGGCGGAGAAGACGATATCGCATACGCCCTCCGGCTGGCCTTCCAGAAACCGGGTCATATCGCCCTGATGAAAGGCGGCCCGGATGCCCTCACGGTCGGCGAGGGCGCGGGCGAAGGCGATCTGCTCATCGGAGAGGTCTACGCCGGTGCAGTCCGCCCCTTCCCGGGCGAATGCGATGCTGCACTGGCCGCCCCCGCAGCCGATCTCCAGGACGCGCTTGCCCTTCACATCGCCCAGAAGCCTCAATTGATCTTCATTGGGGGCGGAAACGCCGTAGTGGGCGGTGTCGGTCGGGATCTCGTATTCGGCCTGGTAATAGCCGGAGATCCGGTTCCAGCTTGTCTTCAGATCGATATCTCTTCCATATTATTTCCCCCAGACGCCGATGAGGATCAGGCCCAGCGCGATCACCAGCGTTCCTGAAAGGCGGACGCCTGCGCCCCGTTCATGATAGAGCAAGAACGCCAGAACCACCCCGATCACGATGCTGAACTGACGGAAGGCGACGATATAGCTGGCATAAGGGCTGAGCTGATAGGCCCACAGGATAAGCCAGTACGCGCCGAAATTCAAAAGGCCCGCCAGAACGGGCAGGAGCCAGCCGACCGAATTGCCGGAAAAGGTTTCCTTAAGGGAAGGCCGCAGGAACAGAATATAGGCCGCATATGAGACCAGGAAAAAGAAGTAGCCGTACCGGGCCGCCGTCCAGGGCCCCTGGCGGACGACCTCCGCCGCCATCTTGTCGAACAGGGTATACCCGAACGTCCCGAGCGCCGTCAGGGCGACCCACAGACCCGTCCGGTTGAGGTAACGCTGCACGGAAAAGTCCCGGAACGAGCGGAGCGGGACGAGCAGGCAGCCGCCGACCACCATTGCCATCCCGCCCCAGCCCCAGACGGTGGGATAGCGCCCGCGCATCACGTCTCCCAGCCCCACCAGGATCACCGGCAGGGCGCGAGCCAGAGGATAGACAATCGTGAAATCCGAGGAGGCGTACGCCCGGGCCAGGTAGAGGTAATAGAGGCCGCAGCATATCCCCGAACCGGCCAGGCAGCCCCAGACCCGCAGCCCGAACGACCGGGCCATGCCCTCACTGATGACCATGGGGACCAGGCCCCCGACGGCCACCGCCAGCAGCATCCGATTGAAAAAGGCCGACTCCGCCCGTTCCCTCCGGGCCAGCAGGTTCCACCCCGCATGCATCACCGTCGAGCAGAGAACCAGAAGAATTACGAACTGGCTCACGCGGCCCCCTGCGGTATGGAGATGAATTCAGGAAGCAGTAGGCGCATTGGTTTTCGAGTTGATGCGGCTTTCTGTTGAGTTGAATACCGAGTGGACATCCTGGCAAACATTCCATATAGGGCTATTGAACTCCTGCTTGGTGCATGACTCCCGGTCAGGAGAAGCCTGCTACATCCACCTGCTCAACAGCCCGAAACCCGCCAGGAAGAAGATCTCGGTCAACTCGTTCATGGCTCCCAGGGTGTCGCCGGTGACGCCGCCCAGCCGCTTCTGGAAATAGCGCACCATGAGCCACCAGAGGAGGCATACGGCGGTGGAAATGATGAGCGATGGGAATTTTCCGAGAGCGACAAAGGGAATCACCAGAAGGCCGGCCCAGGCAAGTTCCTGGCGGGTGGAAAGGTCGGCGAACATGCGGCCCAGGCCGCTTTCCCGGGCGGGGAAACCTGCGGTCAGGCCGTAGACCAGGCCCAGGCGACCGAGGGCGCAGGAGAGGGGAAGGGCCAGCAGGAGGGCCTGCGGGGAGAGCGTATCCATCAGAGCCAGCCGGAGCATGATGTCCGAGAGGCCTCCCAGAAAGGCATAGGAGCCGATGCGGCTATCCTTCATGATCTCCAGAGCGCGCTCCCTGGAGGCCCCGCCGAAGAGCCCGTCGCAGCAGTCCATCAGGCCGTCCAGGTGCAGGCCGCCGGTGAGGATAAACATGGCGACCAGGGCCGCCGCGTCTGCCAGGAACGTCGAGTCCCATCCCTCCCGGACCGCCCAGCGCACCCCGGCCATCGCCAGCCCGACCAGCACGCCGACTAAAGGGTAATAGCGCAGAGACCGCCGGAGGGCGTCGGGCGTCACTTCCCGGCGGAGGGGCAGCGGAATGCGGGTCAGAAAGGTTATGGCAAGCAGGAAAGGAAACATGGATACCCATCGAGCGCTATGGTCTGGCTGCGGATACGCATCCTTATTCGAGCATATCGCCGGGGATCCCTGCCCATGCCGGCAGGCTCATCGATACAGGGGATTTCTCGCGCCTGTTATCGAGGAGCGAAAGGGGCGCGGCCATCTCCGACGTCCTGCCAACAAGAAGCGTCACCGTCGCTGTTATTGCGAGGAGCGTAAGCGACGAGGCAATCTCCAGGGTCACGCCCACGGACAGAGCCTTCGCGTGTATTTGTTACGCTGGAGATTGTTTCGTCGCTGCGCTCCTCGCAATAACAGCGACTTTACGGCTGTACTCCTCGCTGTGATATCGCGCTCCATGGCATCCAACGGAAAAGCGGTTTCGCTCTCGCCTGCCGGTATCGTTCAAACGCCTGCCGGAACCCTCTTGACCGATTCGGGGGTCAGGGCGTTTTTGCCGAAGATGATGGAGAAGGCCCGGCTATCGCGGACAGAGCGGGTGCGGCCATCCATATAGCAGACGCTGAAGCCGCGCCTGGGAATATCCGTCCGGTTCACATCCGAGCGGTGGAGAAGCCAGTTGTGGAGCAGGGCGACCTCTCCGGCCTCCATTTCCAGGTAGACGACTTTATCTTCCGGACAGTATGTTTCTTCCTGCCCCGGGGTGATGGTGTGGCCGTGGTCGCTCAGCAGGCCGAGTTTGTGGGTTCCGGGGATCACCTGGACGCAGCCGTTGGCTCTGGTTGCCGGGTCGAGGGCCGTCCAGACAGTCAGCAAAGGGTCCCGGTCGAGCTGCCACTGGTCGCCGCCGTCCTGATGCCAGGGCAGGATCGTTCCCTTGCGGGCGGGCTTGTTCATGAACATGGCGCGGAAACAGGCGATGGAAGCGTGCGCTCCGTAGACGCCGGCGCAGACCTCGCGGAAGAGGGGGCGCTGCATATATTCCAAAAAGATCGGATCGAATTCCAGGTCCTGGATTTTGCGGTAATTCAGGGTCGGCCCCTGGAAGCCGCCTGTCCGGGTGGGCACGTCCTCATACCTGCCGGTCTCGCTGTCCAGTTGCATCAGCATCCGGGCATAATCGACATCGGCCTTGCCCAGCATGATGTCATCGATTCGTTGCTGGAGCCGCGCCAGATCGTGCTTCTCCAGCACCTTTCCCAGCCTTAGATAGCCTTCCTGGTGGTACTGCCACCACTGCTCTTCAGTGATATGCATCGGTTTACCTCCATCTTACGTCATGGTCAGATACATCAGCTCTTGATGTTGTCGTCCGTCCATTTGCCCCAGCGGTCAGCAACGGGATGGACGATGTGGCGCTGCCTCAGATCCCGGAATCGCTGCCAGTCGGTGACCACATCGCCGGGCCGTTTGCGGCTGCGTACCAGGAAATCGGCTTCGGGAGGATAGCAGGCGACCGGCTCGGTTTCTTTCGGCTCGCGGAAGGGGCGGCTGCCGGCAGTCATAAAGTTGGTGGGCAGGTCGGCGTTCTGGTAGCGCAGGTCGGCGCTCCACCGGATCACATCGGTAATGTTTTCGATGGAGGCGTGCGGGGTGCGGTTGGTCAGGAGAAGAACGCCGCCTTTCCGGACCGGCACGGTCAGCCAATCGCCCTCGGGGATAGCCTCCGGAGGGATCTCCAGGTAAGGCAGTGAGCTGTGAACCCGATGGCGGACGACCTCCCCGGTGTGGGCGCGGGGGATGACCTGGAGACAGCCGCGCTCCGGGGTAGCGTCCACCAGCGGGATCCAGGCCGTCAGCACGAGCGATTTGTCGCAGAACGGCTCGAAATAGCCGGAGTCCTGGTGCCAGGGGACGACCCCGTGCGGGAAGCCCGGAATTTTGGGCCGCAGCCGGTAGACCGAGGAGGCGATGATCTCCGGCCCCACCAGAGATTCGGCGATGTCCACCATCTTCGGGTTGGTCAGCAGGCTGAATACGCCCGGCCCGTCGAGCTGGCCGCTGCATATGGAATAATAGAGCCTGTCCGTCTCGGCGGTGATGCGGGTCAGGCGGGTTTCAAAGCCTTCTTCCTCATAACTTTTGCTCAGGCTGCCGGAGGCGGCCATCTCCCTGGCCCGCCGGTCGATCTCTTCATTGATTTCATCGATCACCGGCTGTAAATCGGAGTCGGTGAAGACATCCTCCAGCGCCAGAAAGCCCTCGCGGTAAAATTCGGCGATTTGCAGGGGTGTCAGCTTCATATCGATCCTCCGTTGTCAGACATCCACTCGAACGGCGCATACCTGCATCCGGCCTTCCACGGTATCGTTGTAAAGGAGCCAGCGCGAATCGGGCGTGAAGCCGGTTTCCACGTTCTGTCCGCGAAAAGGAATGTAAGGGGTATGAATAGTCGCCAAGGGAACCAGGCCGATGCGGGCGCTGTCCCGGGAGAACGGCGCGGCATAAGCAAAGGAGTGCCCGTCCGTTCCCTCGCCGCAGACCCAGCGACCGTCGGGCGAGACATAAAGATGGGAGTGGTAGTGGCTAAGGGGGTCGGAGAGGTAGCATTCCGTCCCATCGAGCCGGGCGATACCCAGGCGGGTCGGCATGGGGGAATATTCGCCCCAGGGGAGGGTGCAGAGGGTATCGTCTCCCCGGCGGTCCTGGTAGGTATAGCCTATATGCTCCCCGTCTGGCCACCAGAATTCATGGGTCACGAACTCAAACCGTTCCTGCGGCCTTATTTTTTTGAGAGCCGAGCCGTCTACCCGCACGGACCAGATGCGCTGGCCCAGGGCATCGAGCATATCCTCGCAGAACTTGAGCAGGCCGGGGTCGGTGGGGGAGGTATCCTGGTGGTCGAAACAGACCTCATGCGATTCGTTCAGGAGGGCTGCCTGGCCGCTCAGAAGGTCGCAGGCCCAGATGCGCCCTGTGCGGGGCCGGGAGAAATAATGCCAGAAAGATTGCAGGTCTCTGGTGGTGGGAACAGGGTAGGCGTCCAGGTCCTGGATTTTTTCGCTCAAAATGACGGTGCGGCCATCGCAGGTGATGTCCGCCAGATCGCCCGGGATCTCTTCGGGAACATCGCCCACCGGCTCCGGGACGCCGCCGGGCAGATCCACGGCCCAGATGCGGCGGCCTGAGGCGCACCAGAGCCTGCCGTCGGTTTCTCGCAGCTTCAGCCAATGGTTAACGGTCAGGGGAAGGCGCATCACCTCCCCGGTCTCCGGCTCCAATGCCAGCAGGTTACCGGTGTCGTGCCGGCCCCAGGCCAGGGTCAGGCCGCCTGGCAGGTTGCGGGGCATCCGGAAGTAGCTCACCCTCGTCCCGTTCGGCAGATCCGTCAATTGGCGTACCTTGCGCCCGGTTTGCTCATCGCTCCATTCGCGCATTCGTCAGAATCCTTATGAACGCTATTTTAATCTCATGTGCAAAAGGATACCACATTTTTGGGAGATTGGCAAGGGAACCGCCATTTTTGAAATGCAAACACCGGCGATATGGCTTCAAAGGATTATGGCGTCAAGCCGCGAACTAGTTTGTGGTAGGTCGCATTCTTGCGATCCCTTGTATGGAAGGAGGCTCTATGTCCACATTAGCCATGAATGGCGGAACGCCGGTCCGGAGTAAGCCCTGGCCCGGCTGGCCGATGCATGATGAGACCGAGAAAACCGCTTTGCTGGAGGTGCTTGAGAGCGGGCGCTGGGGCCGGCTGTCCGGCGACAGGGTGGCCGCTTTCGAGCAGGCGTTCGCCGGTTTCCAGAACGCTCGCTATGGGATTGCGGTCACCAACGGAACCGCCGCGCTCGAAATCGCCTTGAAGGCCGCCGGGATCGATATAGGGGACGAGGTGATCGTTCCGGCCTATACCTTTGTCGCCACGGCCACGGCGGTGCTGCAAAACAACGCGGTGCCGGTGTTTGTCGATGTAGAGCCGGACACGATCAATATCGATCCGAAGGCAGTGGAGGCCGCCATCACCCCGCGCACGCGGGCGGTGATGCCGGTCCACTGGCTGGGCCGGGCCTGCGATATGGACGGGCTGACGGCGCTCGCCCGAAAACACAATCTTGTCATCATTGAGGACGCCTGCCATTGCTGGGGATCCCAGTGGAACGGCAAGGGGCTGGGCGCGGTCGGGGCTGCCGGAGGCTTCAGCTTTCAGGAGAGCAAGAATATCACCGGCGGGGAGGGCGGGATGATCCTGACCGACGACGAGGCGCTGGCCGCCCGGGCCTTCAGCCTGCATCACATCGGGCGGCTGGCGGGCCGTCCCTTCTATGAGCACGCCCTTCCGGGGGGGAACTACCGGATGACCGAGTTCCAGGCCGCCGTGCTGCTCTGCCAACTGGCCCGCCTGGAAGAGCAAACCCTGACCCGGGAGCGGAATGCTGCCTTTCTGAACGCCCACCTGGGGGCGATCCCCGGCCTTACGCCTCTGCGCCGCGAGCCGTATATGACGCGCATCTCCTGGCATGCCTATTCCCTGATCTACGATGCAGAGCGGATGGGTGGGGTGGTTCGCGAGCGGTGGATGGAGGCCATGGCGGCGGAAGGGGTTCCCTTCTGGTCCGGCTACCCCCATCCGCTGTACCGGAACCCGCTCTTCCGGGATCGTGCGTTCGGGCGCATTCTCGATTATATCGACTTCCCGGATTACCGCGAGGTGGAATGCCCGGTGTCGGAAGCCCTCTGCCGATCCGACTATGTGCTGATGGGCCATCCGACGCTCCTGGGCACGGAAGAGGATATGCGCGATATCGTCCGGGCGGCTGAGAAAGTGGCCCAACACGCCGGGGAACTGCGGTAAGATCCCCGGCATGCAGCCATCTGACCATCCTTCTCTCGAGATGCGCCCGATGCCTGCAACGATATCGGCTATCCTGACCGGGTGGCCCCGGTGGAGACGACGCTCCGGGCGGAGGCAGGGGCAATCACCCTGCCTGCCCATTCCGTGATCCTTATCGCGACCTCACGCTAATAAAAGCGCCCGACCGCCTTGCGGCAGCCCTTTTTACCGGCTGCCGCCGGAGGAAATCCATGAAGCCTTCTTTCGCAGTGGGGCTGGCGATCCTGCCGGCCCTGGCCGGGGCCGAACCGGCCCTGACGCACACCGATGTCTTCACCTCGGGCCAGGACGGCTACGCGATGTACCGCATCCCGGCCATCGAAACCGCGCCGGACGGCTCCCTGCTGGCCTTCGCCGAGGCCCGCCGGTACAACGGGGGCGATCCCGGCATGGAGAACAACGAGATCGATCTGGTACTCAAACGCAGCGCCGACGGCGGGCGGTCGTGGTCGTCCATGCAGGTCATCGAACACGCCGGGGATCGCTGGTCCGCGGCCAATCCCGCGACCGTTGTGGACAGCAAGGCGAAGCGCGTCTGGGTCATCTATCTGAGGTGCAGGCCGGGCCGGCACACGGACTCCTCCCGCCCTGGCACCGACGACATGCAGACCCGCGCCCGCTACAGCGCCGACTCCGGCACCACGTGGTCGGAACCCGTCGACCTGACCGCCGCCGCTCGCGATATGAACGATCCCCGGTGGCGAAGCAGCGTGGTCGGCCCGGGCGGCGCTATCCGGACGCGCCGGGGCCGCCTGCTGGCTGCCGGGTGGAAGGCCGTCCCTTACGTGCCCTTCGCCCTGTACAGCGATGACCATGGGAAAACATGGCGACGGGGCGAACCGGTTCCGGGCGTCGAAGGGGGAAACGAATGCCAGGTGGCGGAGCTGGCGGACGGCAGAATCCTGATGGACATCCGCCAGAACGACGGGCCGCGCCGGTGGCGCGCTTACAGCGGCGACGGCGGGCAGACCTGGAGCATGCCGCAGCCCGGTGAGGAAGTCACGCCTGTAGCGTGCGCCATCGAGCGATTTCCCCCCGGGCCGGGGCGCAGCGCCCTGGTATGGACGGGCCCGAAAGGCCCGGGGCGCAGGACGCTGGTGGCCCGCGTCAGCCACGACGAGGGCCGCACCTTTTCGGGAGAGCGTCTCATTGCCGAGGAACCCGCCGCCTACTCCGACATGGCGATTCTGAAGGATAAGAGCATCGGCGTCCTCTGGGAGCGGGGCGACTACCGCCATATCACCTTTACCCGCCTCCCGCGGGCGTTCCTCGACCCGCGTTAGCGCCCTGCGGCGGACTCCTGAAGATCGAAGCCGAAGCGGGAATCCCCACCCGCCCGAAGGCTCCGGGATCCGCTGCATCGCATGGCAGGACTTCGCTTCTCGGTATAGGCCCGGCTGTCTGGTTCTCGCATTTTCGTTGCCCGCGGCGTCGGATGCTTGATGATATAAGGAGGAATGCGTTATGGTCATGATGGCACTCGTATACAGCCTGAAGAGTTTTCTCCGGCTGATCGAAGAGGCCGATCCCTATCCGTTTTATGCGGCCCTGCTTTACACCCCGTCCAACGGGCTGGATGCCCGGCTGCATACCTATGTTCGCGAGCAATGGCGCTTTCTCAACCGTCTCACCGGGGATTCGTGCCTGCTCTTCGCCGTAGAGGATGTGGATGGGGGCCTGTCCATCGAGGCATTCCAGCCGGAGGAAGTGTATGATATCGCCCGGAACCTGGGAGTCTCCGTGCAGGCGCTGCCCTGTCTGGTTTTCTTTACGGATCCCCATGCCCGCCAGGATATTCTGACCCTGAGCCTGGGCGATCTCTTTACCGATCCGGCTTCATTGAAGGATGAGGACATGACTGCCTTCTTTCGCGAGCTTCAGGCGCTGGTGGATGCGTGCAGCGTCGTGGAACCCGCGCAGCGGCTGGCCTGCCTCCGGGAGAGCATCGCCCGCGCCTGGCCGCAGGAGTCGTGCTGGGCGGAACCGATTGCCCGCCTTTCGGCTGCGGGAACCTGGCTCGCGGTCTCCGCCACAACAGGAGCCAGCCTTGTCCAGGCGCTCCGCACGATTGTGGCTACCGTGGCCCCGCTTCTGGGCCTCAAAATCCCATGATCCGACAGCTTCCGCACTCAAGCCTCTGGATGACACCATAGATACGGACGTATGTTGATAACTTGCCCGCGTACTCGATACGCTGCTCAACGGCTTTCCGGCCACAGACAGCGGTGTGGAGCTTCGCCTGCTCCGGATGATCTTCACCCTGGATCAGGCGGAACTGTCCTTTCGGCTGCGGCTGCCATTCGAGACGGTGGAGGAGATCGCCGCCCGCACGGGCGTGCCCCAGCAGGGCCTCAAGCTCCAGATCATGCCAATGTCCCGGGCCGGGCAGGCCTTCACAGCGATCATGGGGGGCACGCGCTACTTCAAGATGCTGCCCTGGGTCTTCGGGACCTATGAAATGCAGTGCCACCGCATGGACCGGGAGTTCGCGGAGATTAACGCGCAATACGCGCCCCACTTCAGCCGACAGTTCTTCGCGCAAGCGCCCGCGCTCATGCAGGTGCTTCCCGTCGAAGCCGAACTTTCGGAGAAGGAGACGCCGCTCCCCTATGAGCGGGTTTCGGCTCTGCTGGAGGCCGGCCAGTCGTTTCTGGTGGACGACTGCATCCGCAAGAAGGAGCAGGCATTGCTGGGCCAGCCCTGCGACCGGCCTCTCCAGGTTTGCCTGGCCGTCGCCCCGATTCCCGGCGTCTTCGACAGTGCGCCCCAGGGGCGATCCCTGTCCCGGGCCGAAGCCTATGCTTTGCTTGAGTACGCGGAAGCGATGGGATTGGTTCACCTGACAAGCAATGTGCAGCAGGGAGGCTTCTACATCTGCAACTGCTGCCCGTGCTGCTGTAGGGTGCTGCGGGCCATCACCCGGCTGGGGATGCCGGCCTCGGAGGTCGTCAGCGCGCATTACCGC
>JADLDR010000226.1 GCA_020846535.1 Armatimonadota bacterium
ATGGAGGACAAGGAGCGCCTCGGATTCATCCCCTCCACGGGCCAGGCCGTCTATCTCGGCTTCAGGCCCGACAAAATCCACCTCTTCGCCCAGGATGGCCGGGCGCTGAGGTAAAAGCGAACCGTTCTACGCCGCCATAGACCGCTTGCGGGCCGGCTTTTCCCGGCCTTCGAGCGGTTTTTGCGTGGCGGGCGTTTTGGCGGGTTTGCGCTTCCCTGCAAGGATAGCCCTCTGGCCGATCCGTATGTTGTGTTTTGTCCTGGTAAGAAGGCGGCGGTGAGCCTCTATTCTGCCGCTCTGCCTCTGGGAGACGGCGAACAGAACCATTGCATACGCCAGGATGGCGCTCCAGATGGCGGCGGTCTGCCAGGGCGGGCGCGGCTCGGAACGGGGGGGGAAGGCGCTTTCGGGCAGGGGAGGGGCCTGCCAGGCCGTCAACCGCTGGAGGCGGTCGAGGTCGCCTTTCAGCGTCGCATGATGGTTCAGGAGCCGGCCCAGGTTGAGGAGGAGGCTGCGGTAGAGGGCCGTTCTCCGGGGCATCGAGGGGATGGCCTGCGGCTGGGTCTCGAAGAGGAAGGCGATGGCACGGCCCTGCGCGGCGAAATAGCGGTGAGCCAGCCTGGGATTGCTCACCGGGCGGTAGTGGATCCGGTCGAAGGGCTTGCCATGCGATTCCAGCCGCGCCAGGGCTTCCTGCTGGAGACGGCGGGCGATATGTCCCAGCTCCTTTCCCACAGGCGTCTCCGGGCCGGGAGCCTCCACCATGTTGCGGTAATGGGGGTCCCGGCTCGTCCATTCGTGCATATCCACCACGATCTGAGGCCGCCATTTCCTGAAGACGCTCCGGACAGCGCGTGTCTCCGGCTGCGAAAAAACGCCCCAGTCCCGGTTCAGATCCACCCCTGCCGCATTGTCCCGCCGGTTCCTGACCATCCCATCCGGGTTGATCACCGGCAGGATGAAATACGAAACCCTCCTCAGCAGGCCGATCAGTTCCGCTTCCTTCCCGCCCGCGGCCCGCGCCAGCCATTGCAGCGCTGCCTCGGTGCTGGCCGCCTCGTCCCCGTGCTGGCGGCACAGCACCAGAATTCGCACCGTCTTCCCCACAGGCGTCTGCGGGTCGCGCAAGACCACCAGAGGGATATCCCGCCCTTCCTTCGATGCGCCAGCCGACACGATCCCGATATGCTCGCTGCTCCGGGCCGCCTCCCGGAGCTTGCGGAGCGCCAGAGGATAGGCGACAGGCTGAGCCTGCGTCGAAACGGCATTGAAAGAGGCAAGGCACAGTAAGCTCAGGGAGGCGGCAAGGAACCTCAGCCAATGCTTGCAGGGATTCAAAAAGAACAATCGCGTCCAAAATACCCGCCGCAGACAGGGAGAAAAGCGTATCGCAGTCCGGACGGGTGCGTCATTCATGACCAGCAGGGGCCGGTTGCCAGACCCCTTTCCTCCTTCAAGACTTCGCCGGGTCGGCGCTGTAGAGATATATCCGCGGGATGCTGGGCGGGGTGGTGATGCGCCGGGCGGAGAGGAGCGCTTCATCTCCGACAGCGGCCCCCGGCAGGTCGGTGATATCGACCGCGGACATCTGCATGGCGACGCGCCCGATCAGTGGCGTCCACTGGCCCCGGATCGTGACGCCCGGAGGCCGCGCTTTGCCGGTCAGCCGGGCCAGGAGGCGAATCCAGCCCTGCTTTCCGGCGTAAAGGCTGACCGGCTCGATGCCCAGCCCTTCGGCCAGGCCGACCGGCAGAATTCCGACCCTTGTCCGGCGGAGGGCGCGGAACTCGCCGCCGTAGCCTACCGTCCAGCCGGGCGGGACCTCTTTGATGAAAACGATGCGCGTTTTGAGCTGCCAGGTCGGCTCCAGCGGGCAGCGCCTGGATACCTCGGAGGAGGGATATTGGCCGTAGAGAATCGTTCCGGCCCGCACCATGTCCAGATAGGTTTCCGGCAGATCGCAAATGGCCGCGCTGTTGGCGATATGCCTCAGCCCGACCGCCAGGCCCGCGCCCTCCAGTTGGCCGGTCACCGCCTGGAATCGCTCGAACTGCCTGAGAGCAAGCCGCTTGTCGGCCCGGTAAGCCGCTGCGAAGTGGGAATAGATGCCGGACAGTTTGAGGGCAGGCATCCCGGCAACCGCTTCGGCCAGCGCCAGGGCGTCCTCCGGCAGCGCCCCCAGGCGGCCCATGCCTGTATCGATTTTGAGGTGAACGGCCAGCCCCTGCCCCGCTTTTTGCGCCGCCTCGTTCAGCCATTCGGCCTCTTCGATAGAGGCGATGGTGGCGGTCAGGCCGCAGCGAACGGCCCATTCCGCCTCATCGGGCAGAAACGGCTCGAAGGCGAGGATGGGAGCGGTGATGCCGGCGTCCCTCAATTCGACGGCCTCCTGAAGATGAGTGACGCCCAGCCCCCAGGCCCCGGCCTCCAGGAAAGCCTTTGCAGACTCCACCGCGCCGTGCCCGTAGGCGTTGGCTTTCACCACGGCCAACACCTTCACGCTCTCCCCGACCAGTTTTTGAACGGCCCGGAAATTGTGCGCCAGGGCGTCCCGGCGCACCTCCACCCAGACCGATGCGGGCAGGTTCATTCCGCCGCCTCTCTTTGATTTTCGGTTCGTTTGACCTTTTTCATTAGGTTCTGGAGGGCTGGTTTGCCGCAAGTCCAGAGCCAGTAGAAGGGTCGGGAATAGGGCAGGTCGAACTCCCCGATATACTCCACAAAGCGCGGACTGAAGCCTTCCTTGAAGCGGTTCAGCCCTGCCAGATGGTCGTCCGGGTCGTGATCCCGGCGGGGGGAAACGCCCCGGAAATCGTACCAGGCGCATCCCCGCTCCTTGGCCCAGAGGATCATCTTCCACTGGAGGAGATGGTTGGGCATCACGTTCCGGCACTGGTTCGAGGAGGCCCCATAGGTGTACCAGCATTTGTCCCCGAACAAAAAGGAAAGCGCCCCGGCGATGGCCTCTCCCTCATATTCTACCAGAAAGAGCCTCGCCAATCCCTTTTCGACCAGGATATCCCACATATCCTCATAATACTTCAGGCCGCGCACCAGAAAGCCGTCGCGCCGGGCAGTTTCCACCAGGAGGTCATAGAAAACGGGCACATCCTCGCGGGTGCAGTCGCCGCGCACCAGCGCCCCTTTCCGTTCGGCAAGGCGGATATTGTAGCGGGCCTTCTGCTTGCAGTTTGCCAGCAGTTCTTCCGCGGAAGGGGCCAGAGCGAGCTGCATCACGCATTTGGGCTGCGTCCCTCCGAACCCGCCCTTCCCGCCGATGGGCGCAAAGCCCTCCTCCGCCAGCAAAGGAACCGCCAGTTCGTCCGAGGTCTCGATGGCCGGATCGATCTTGAGGAGGATCGCCCCTTCCTCCGCGGCCCGCTTGCGGACGCCTTCCAGCAGGAAGGACAGTGCCTCCGGCCTGCCTGTATCGAAGACCGGCCCGCGGGAGGCATAAAAAAAGGACTTCCCCGGAATCGGTAGGGGTCGCTTCAGCAGCGAGGCCGCCGCCACGATCCGTCCGTCCTCCTCCGCAGCCAGGCGGATCGGGATCCATCCATGCCGCGCCTTCAAATCGCCCCACTCGAAGGACTGCAACAGGTCCCCCCGGGGATGCCATGCGACAAACTCATTCCAGCGAGTCCTCTCCGGCTCGCCGCATTCGATCAACTTCATGCTTGCTCCTGGGATGCGGGGGGGTAGAGTTTAGGGTGTTGGGTATAGGGGATAGCTTGGGCGGGCGTAGTTTCCCTGCGGCTTCCATATGTCTGCAAAGCTGGGGAAGGGTCGTTTTTCTTATGCGAATTCATACAAGGCAACGCTCTCTACTCTCCCCTGTTCATCCGGTTCAATTGCTGTTCGGCGAGGAGGGCGATATCGCTTTCAGGGGCGGTTTCCAGCACTTTCTCCCAACTGGCGCGGGCTTCGGCATAGCGGCCCTGGTTGAAAAACGCAACACCCTGATTGTAATAGGTGGCCGCCATCGCCTGGCGCGTCTGGCGGCCTACCTCGCCGGGGCCGCCGGGCACGACGATCATGCCGGGCTGAGACGGCGGCGCGACGGACGCGCCGCTGCGCTGGGAGAGGATATCGAGCTGGTACTGCGCGACGGTGTTGCCAGGATTGTAGTACAGGGCCATTCGATACGCCTGGCTCGCCTGGGGCAACTGCCCCTGCTGGTCGTAGTCCTGGCCGATGCGCGTATAGGCGTTGCTGATCATCTCGGCTGACTTGGTTCGCACATCAGGGGATGGAGACAGGGAGGCCGCGGTCTCGAACAGGTCGATGGCTTCCTCGTACTGCTTGCTCAGGTAGAGGCGCTTGGCCTCCTCGAAAATGGCCGCGGTCTGGGCCATGGCCGCCGACTGGCGGTAATTGCCGAACGCCCGCATCAATCCCCGGTAAAACGCCCCGCCCAGCACGACCAGCACGCACAAAGCGATCAAAAGATTCCGGAACCGGAACGCTTTCGAGACAGGCCCCACTGCCCTCGGCGGATCGAAGGCTTCGGGCGGGAAGCGGGCGATAAGCTCATCCGGATCGGGGCGGGCGGATGGCGCGGCCTGCGGTTCCGCAGCCGCCGGAGACGGGGCGGCGGGCTGGTAGAGGGGCTTGGCCTGTTCGGGCAGGAGAAAGGCGGGCCGGGTCAGGTCGACCTTCATCTCCTGGGCGGATCGGTAGCGCCGGTCCGGGTCTTTCGCCATCGCCCGCTGAAGGATGTGCGACAGGTGGGGCGGGATGCCGGGAGCCGGGTCGGCCTCCCGGTGCATGATATTGTAGGTGATGGTCACCACGCTGTCGCCCACAAAGGGCTTCCTGCCGGTCAGCATTTCGTAAAGGACGATCCCGAGCGAAAAAAGGTCGGACCGGTGGTCGATCCCCTTGCCGACCACCTGCTCCGGGGACATGTAGCTGGGCGTCCCGAACACCTGCCCGTCCGCGGTCAGGGACGGCTCGCTGGTAATGCGGGCGATGCCGAAATCGGTCAATTTCACCCGCCCGTCGGGAAGCGCCTGCACATTGTCCGGCTTGATATCCCGGTGAATGACCTGCTTCTGGTGGGCATAATGGAGCGCGTCGCAGATCTGGGCCGCGATCTCTACCGCCTCCCCCACCGGCAGCGCCCCGCGCACCTGAAGGACATCGCGCAGGGACTGGCCCTCCAGAAATTCCATCGCGATGAAGTGCCGCCCGCGGTCTTCGGACGCCTCGAAGATAGTGACGATGTTGGGGTGCTGGAGCGTCCCGGCGGCTTTGGCCTCCCGGTAGAACCGCTCGATCCGCTCCCGGCGCTGCTGGCCCACCAGGTTGGGCGCGAAATTGAGCTCCTTGAGAGCCACCCGGCGCTTCAGGGACGGGTCGAAGGCTTCATAGACGATATCGTTGCTCCGGGCGATCTCCCGGACAAGCTGGTAGCGCCCCAGTGTGTTCGTGGAAGATGGCATCTTCGCATTATCGGCTCAGCAGTTTTCGGAGCCGTCCTTTGGTTTCTTTGAGCTGCGTTTCCCGGATCCCCAGCACGATCACGGTGATATTGTCCTTGCCGCCGTTCTCGTTGGCAAGCTCCGCCAGGCGCATGGCCGCGCCGGAAGGGTCGTATTCGCCCAAGACCACCCGGATCTCCCGGTCCACCAGGCAGCCGGATAGTCCGTCCGAGCATAGCAGGAGGGTGTCCCGGTCGTACAGTCGGAACTGGCTGGTATCGACCTCGATGGTGGCCCGCGTTCCGATGGATCGGGTGATGACATTCCGGAAGGGGGAGGAAGCGGCCTCCTCCTGCGTCAGAGCGCCGCGCCGCATTTGCTCGGCCACCCAGGAGTGGTCTTCGGTCAGTTGGTGGAGTTCCCCGTCGCGCAGCAGGTAGGCCCGGCTGTCGCCCACCTGGGCGATAAAAAGCTCGTCCTCCCGGATCACGGCGGCGGTGAGGGTGGTTCCCATGCCGGCGCGTTCGGGGATGGCCTGCGCGGTCTCGAACACCAGGCTGTTGGCCTCCCGGATGGCGGATCGGAGGCTCTGGAGGATATCGCTGCCAGCATCCTTGTAGTACTGGCGGATGATGGTCTTGAGGGCCATCTCGCTGGCGATCTGCCCGGCGGAATGGCCGCCCATCCCGTCGGCCACCGCGTAGAAGGCCCCTTTCGCCTGCCTGTCCTCCTGCGCCTCCGGCTCGTAGAAGTCGAATTTATCCTCATTGTTTTCCCGCACCATGCCCATATCGGTCTTGGCGGCAAAAAGGATGTCCAGCGGCCCGGTCGGACGGCGGCTTTCGTCCCAGGTCAGGCCGCGGCGGAGGTCGGCCAGGAGAAACTTGGCGGTCGTCTCCTTTTCCTCGTCCTCCGGGCTGCTGAGGAAAGCGCCGCACTCGACACACTTGGCGGCATCGGGCGGGTTGTCACGGCTGCACATCTGGCATCGCATCTGGGCTCTGTCCCTCGTCTATTCGCTCGAATATGAATGTCTGCCGCCCCATCTCGATGATATCCCCGGACGCCAGGGGGCGGCGCTCCTGGGGGAGCAGGCGATCCCCGTTCACCTTCGTCCCGTTCGTGCTGCCCAGATCGATCAGGCCGATCCCTTCCTCATCGGCCACGATCCGGGCGTGCTGGCCCGATATGTAGTCATCTTCCCGGAAGACGATATCGTTCGCGCTCCGCCTGCCGAGGTATATCGCGCCCTCGTAGAGCAGGACTTCGCGCCCGGAATCGCCCTGCCAGGCCAGCCTGCCGACCGGCTGCGGGGCGGGAACCTCCTGGGAGATCATCTGCTGGGTCATCTCGATATCGAACTGGGCCGTCTGCTCCGGCCCGGCTGCCGGTTCCGGCGCGGGCAGGGAAAGCGCCAGTTTCACGCCCCCGAAGCGCACCTCGTCGCCGTCCCGGAGGGCGCGGACCTCATGAGCGGGGACCGGCTGGCCGCCCACCTGGGAGCCGTTCGTGCTGCCCAGATCCTCCAGAGCCACCTGCCCTCCTTCCACCACCAGGCGGGCATGCTGGCGCGATACCGTGCGGTCCGCCAGCAGGACATCGGCATCCTCCCGTCCGACGGTGTTAACCCCGCTTTTCAGGACGAACTCCTGCGTGCCGTCCAGGGCGGTCAGGCGGGGCCGGGCCGAACGGTCGCTCCCCTCGCCCTCTCCCGGCACGGACCCCAGCATGAAGCCGCACTCCTGGCACCAGGTTTCCAGGGGGGAATTGGCCGCCTGGCAGACGGGACACTGGGTCGGCATGGTAAACTGCGTCGATTCGATGCGGCTGCCCACCTGCACGGTCGGGCCGTCGCTCCCGACCTGCCGGGTGCGCTCATCGCTCCCTCCGTTCACAGGCTCCTCCTTGGGCGGCTCCGTCCACCAGGACTGGGCCGCTGTAAAGGCGAATTTCACCCCGGTCGAAGCCTCGAACTCCTGCCGCTTCTCCGGGTTGGTCAATATCTCGTAGGCCCGGTTCAGTTCCACAAATCGGGCGCGATCCCAGAGGCATTCCTTCACCTGCTTCCGGTACGCCTCCCGGATCTGCGAGAGCGTCGCCGAAGGCGGCACTCCCAGCGCCTCAAACGGATCCTTCGTCCCCATTCCCTGCTGATGCCCTCCGATAGACTTACTCCCTCTTCCCCGTATCCAGACTGAAAATCGCGCCGATGAGGGTTTTTTCAACTTCCGCTCCGCTTCCCTGGAGGCCCTGGATGGCCTCGTCAAGCTGGGCGGCGGCCTCGGGGCGGTTCTGGGCCAGGAGGATCGTTTTGGTCTGCTCCAACTGGCGCAGAGCCGTTCCGGAGGCCAACTGCTGCGTTTTGAGGCCCATCATCGTCTGCTCCAGGTTGCGCGAGGCCAGAGCGATCTGGCGCTCCCGTTCGACCACCGGGTTGAGATGCGCTCCCACCAGCGAGGCGTCCGGGGCGAACTCGTAGGCCAGATCGCCGGAGAGGTGCTCGCTTTTGCCGGTCACGCAGTTCTCATAGGTGAGGTCGGCCCGCGCCACCCGGTAGGTTCCGGACGGCCTGGCCCCGAGTTCGAGTTCGAAAAGCGCGGCAAGGGTCGCCCCGCGCTCCAGGTCGACCAGATTCACGGAGGCCGTCCGCTGCCCGAAGACAGGGTAGAGGCCGTAGACCTGCCGCACCTGCGTCCAGCGGGGCAGCGACAATTCCAGGCGAAGGTTCCGGGCCGTGATGTTGAGCAGCATCTCAAGCTCGCGCCGGAACACCTCCGGGATCAGCTCCGGGCGACTGATGTGGTAGTAGTTGCCCGCGCTGCGCCGGGCGATGCCTGCCATCAATTCCTCATTGTATTCCGGCCCGAAGCCCAGCGCCGTGACGGTGATCCCATCCACCTTCTGCTCGGCCACCAGCCCCACGATGGAGGCGAAATCCCTGATCCCCGCCGTCGGCTCCCCGTCGGTCAGGAGGAGGACGCGGTTCAGGTAGGTCTGAGAGGGAATAGAGGCGACCTGTTGCCCTCCCACCACCAGGCCGTCGTAGAGGTTGGTGGTGTTCCCGGTCTGGATGCGCTGGATATGGTCTTTGATCAGGCTCTTGTTCAGCACCCGGCGGGCAGGCATCACCACATCCACCTGCTCTGCGAAGGTGACGATGGAGAGAACATCGGTCGGCTCCAGCAGGTCCACCACATGCCCGGCGGCCCGCTTCACATAATCGAGCGGCTCCCCTTCCATCGAGCCGCTCCGGTCGATCACCAGGCAAAGGTTGAGGGGCATCCGGGCGGCCATCGCCGTATCCGCAGAGCGGATCACCGCCAGGGCGTGGGCGTGGCTGTCCTCCCTGGAATAAGCGTACCGGCTGCCCGAAACACATTCCAGGGTCAGGCCGCCCGGCGTCCCCGCCATTACGGTCTTCGCCCCTCCCACCAGGCGGGTCGGCTCTCCCTGCGGCGTCAATTGTGTTCGATCCATGGACACTCCTCTTGAAATAGACGGGCTATCTCGTTGACCTACCCCTACGCATCAAGATAAGGCTGCCTGCCCCGTGGGGGCGGGATTCGGGGCTTTGAGAGATCGTTACCTAACCCCCCGGCCCCCTTCCCGAAACGGGCAGGGGGAGTGGATGGGGCCGTAAAGCACTGCACCATCTCACCCCTCTCCCCGTTTCGGGGAGAGGGGCCAGGGGAGAGAGGTAACCCAGGCCAGGGGAGAGAGGTAACCCAGGCCAGGGGAGAGAGGTAACCCA
>JADLDR010000227.1 GCA_020846535.1 Armatimonadota bacterium
ACCTGTAGGGGCGATCCTTGTGATCGCCCGCCCTGCCGGTAGGGCCGTTTTCAGGGCGAACAAATCGTTCGCCCCTACCGCCTGGTCGGAAGGAAAACTGAACCCTTACTCCAACGGGCTGCTTAGTGGTTTTCTCGGCAAGTGATTTATGTTATAATACTCCTGAGAAACGCTCAGGAGGAACCGATGCCCAAACACCTGAAACTGCGGACGGTCACGCCCGACGAAGAACGCGCACTGCGCCGCCTGGCCGCCTCCCACACCCAGGGACACGCCCTGGTGCAGCGGGCCCAACTGCTGGTGGCCCTCTTGGACGATCCGACCTTGACCGCCACCGCTGCCGGACACCCAGTCGGGTTCCGTAGCGCCTGCAGGGGGCCAGCCTGGGTCAAACGCTTCAACACCGAAGGTCTGGAGGGCTTGCCCAACCGTCCCCGACAAGGCCGCCCGGAGACGCACTCCCCGCAGACGCGCTCTGCGTTGATCGCCCTGGCCTTGCAGAAACCGGCGTCCCTGAACTTGCCCTTTGCCCTCTGGACGCTGGAACGCCTTCAGACCCGCTTTCAGGAGCAGACGGGAGTGCATCTGTCGGACTCGACGATCTGGACCTGGCTGGCAGCGGAAGGGCTGGAATGGAAACGCCAGCAAAGCGGGTTTCGCGACCCGGACCAGCAGGGCCCGGAGTTCGCGGAAAAAAGGGGGCCATCGTGACGGCTTACCGCCACCCCTTGCCCGACACCCGAGTGATCTGCATCGATGAGCTAGGCCCCTTGTCGGCCAGGACCTATCCCGGAGCCGAATGGAAGGCAGGTCCTGACCGGGCCACCTTCGAGCCAGACGATGGCCGGCGGGGCACCCTTGGGGTGCATGGGGCCTTCGAACCGGCCACCGGGGAGGCCACGCTCCTGCTGTCGCCCCGCCGGGACAGCGCCCGCCATATTCAGCTCCTGGAACAGGGCCTCACGGTCTTTCCGGCGCAGCGCTGGCTGCTGATCGAGGACAATCTGAGCCGTCATTGGAGCCGGGACACGCCGTTGGCTTTGGCCGCCTGGCCGGAAGTGCAGGTGCAGTTCCTCCCCCAATATGCCTGCTGGCTGCATCTGATGGAACCCTGGTGGAAGCAGACCCGCTCCCTGGCCCTCATAGGCCGGCGTTTCGAGAGTGAAGACGACCTGGCGGAAGCGTTGACGAACGCCCTGACCTACTGGCTGGCGCACAAGCATCCGTATCGGTGGAAAGCCCAGCCTCAGGTGCAGGGGCCGGTGCTGGGCGGGTTGGGTGTGACCTTGAACCCTTTGCCGATAGCTATTTAGCGAGAGAACCACTTAGGTGACAACTTGGGTTAATATTATGATAGCGCCCTGGGACCCGACACAGGCTCTTTGTACTTCACCAGGGTTACAATACAGCCGTCTCCGGACTCGACCTTCATATCATCCATGAAGGATTTCATCAGAGGGATTCCCCGGCCCCGCATGGAGGAGACGGGCGGCATCGCGACCGCCGGAGGGCAGGCAAACCCTTTTCCTCTGTCCTTGACAACCGCTTCCAGACGGTCATCGAAGGCTCTGAGTATCAGCATCACCGGCTCTCGCCCCTGCTGCCGCCCGTGGGTGAGGGCGTTCACACAGGCTTCGAAGACGGCGGAAACGATGCCCCACAGGTCTTGCCCGTTGAAGCCCATCTCGCTGGCGACCTGCTGGGTGGTCTCGCGGCACTCCGCCAGTTTCTTCGCTCCGTCGGATAGAAGGACGATCTTTTCCTGAAGCATGATCACCTCCTCTGGGATCCACCGGCCCCCACCACCACATCCATCAATCCGGTAAATCCGACCGTTTCCAGCACGTAGAGCGGCTGGCAGTCAGGAGCGACCAACACTTTCAGGCGGCAGCTGTCATCTCCCAGGGCGACCCTGGTTCTCGCCAGATATTCCAGCACGGCGGTATCGATGAAGATGGCCTCACGCAGATCGACTGTGATGTGGGCCGCTGTCTCGGCGGCCCGGGCAAGCCCATCGCGAAGCTCTTCGGTATTGGTTAAATCAAGCATCCCGCTCCCCATAATGGTTATATTGCCGTTCTCGGCTGTCACTTTGATTGCCGCCGCTGCCATCAATGCCGCCTCCCCCATCTCACCTTTCTATCCGCTAATACAACCAGGATTATATAGCAGAATCCTTTCCCTGCAAGTCCCTTTTCCCTCAAGCCGGGCAAAGCTATTGTGTTGCTTTCATTTTATCTTCAGAGGCTTGTTCATTGCGCTACAATCGGTATCTCCTGCACGCGGCCTCCGGCCTTTATCCGAAACGAACGCGCCGCCGGGGCGTTCCGATCCCGGAAGGAGACGATGACATAAAGCGCGCTGGGGTAGAGTTCCCGGGCTTCGCCGTTTTCCTGCCATAAGGCGCGTTCGATGTCGAGGGCGGACGGGTACGCTTCGCTGCGAGGATGGGAATGATAGATGGCGACCAGTTCCAGCCCCAGAGCATCGATGGATTTGAGAGCCCGGAGCTGTTCGCGGCTGTCCATAAGATAGCGTTCTTCCGGCGAAGCCTGCTCGCTGTTGGCAACCGGGAAGAGATGGGTGGCCTTCCCGCCTGCGCCTCCCAGAAACCCGCACCCTTCCCGGGGGTAGGCGGAGCGCAGGTCAGACACCAGGGCTTCCATCAGATTTTCAGCAAAATATAGCGCCGTCATAGTTATCGGTATTATACCCTGGCTATTATACCCATTCTGCGCCGCTTCTAACCAGACAGGCAGCCAAAAAGTTTATAGGCCTGACATTGGCGGTAAGATAATCGCTATCTTTTCATCCTGACGAGGAGCGCAGCGGTGCGGCCATCTCCATCGATGCAGTCGGCGAGGAGCGAAAACTCTGCGGCAATCCCCAGCCTAATAAATGCCGAGAGATCTTTGTCCCTAGGCATGAGCCTGGAAAGTGCTGCTCTGCTGACACTCCTCACAAGGACCGGCAAAGGAGAAGCCCGGTTCGAGAAAATTCATCAAATGCCGGGCACGAACATGGCCTCGATCAGCACCTGGGCCACCTCCGGGCGGGAGAACTCCACCGGGGGGATATCTCCGGCAGCCAGCATCTCCCGCACCTTTGTGCCGCTCAGAACGACGTGCGATTCCCGCCCGTGGGGGCAGGTTTTGGCGGAGGCCATATTCCCGCACGATTTGCAGTAAAAGGTATGCTCGAAAAAGAGCGGCTGAATATCCAGGGCTTTGGGGTCGAACTCGTCGAAGATATACTGGGCGTCATAGGTTCCGTAATAGTTGCCTACCCCGGCATGATCCCGGCCCACGATGAAATGGGTGCAGCCGAAATTCTTCCGCACGATGGCATGGAAGATCGCCTCACGCGGCCCGGCATAGCGCATGGCCGCGGGATTGACGGCCAGCAAAACGCGGTCCGCCGGATAATAGCTCTCCAGCAGCGCCTCATAGCAGCGCATCCGGACATCGGCAGGGATGTCATCGCTCTTGGTCTCGCCTACCAGGGGATGGAGAAGCAGCCCGTCCACGATTTCGAGGGCGCATTTCTGGATATACTCATGGGCGCGGTGGACGGGGTTGCGCGTCTGAAAGCCCACCACCCGCTTCCATCCCTTTTCGATGAATTTACGGCGCGTCTCTGCGGGATCCAGGCGGTAGGCGGCGAAATCCTCGTAACCGGGCCGGTTGACCACCGATACCGGCCCGCCCAGCAGCACAGGCTCCTGCCGGTAGAGGGCGCTTACCCCCGGATGCGCCTCTTCCGCCGTCTTATAGACCTTCCGGGCTTCCGCTTCCTTATCGTAGCCAAACTTCTCGGTCACCTGCATAACCGCCAGAGGCCAGGCGGCCTCATCGACCAGGGCCACCTCTTCCCCAATCCGTATGCCCCGGGCCTCCTCCTCGGCGGCGGACAGGGTGATCGGGATCGTCCAGGGCAGGCTGTTCGCCAGGCGCATCTCATTCACCACCGCTTTATAGTCCGCCTCTCCCATAAAGCCGGTCAGGGGGCTGAAGCCGCCGATGGCGATCATCTCCAGATCTGAAATCTCGCGGGCGTTCAGGGTCAGCGCGCGAAGGCCCGGAAGCCGTTCCGCCGCCGCCTCGCGCTGCGCTCCTTGGAGAACTCTGTCGATAAGCAGGCCTCCGTGCGGGGCAATTGTTTCTTGCATCCTTCTCTCCTCTTGTTCTTTTGGCCTCATTCCCGCTGTGAGTCCCGCCTTTGCCACCCTCCGATGTCTTACACAAAGCGGGCCGGGAATGTTGATTAAATCAGTCTATAATATTGTCATTATATCGGACATCGCTTTCGGTGTCAAGGGCCGGTCGGCTGTCTGACAGGAATTCTCCTTCGAGCGTCGTATTCCTTTGCAGCGCGTTTTCCAAGGAGATTCTCGATGCGATTGTTTTTATTGTCGGCCCTGCTGTTGGCCGCTCTCCATGTTCCCGTGCAGGCAGGAACGATTCTGGATTTCAATACGGTCGAGGAATGGCGAGCCGAACCCGGTTGGGTCGGCGGCCCGGCCCGGCGGTATTCCGCATCGGCCCGCCAGGGAATCGCCCGGTTCGCCATCGAGGAGCCGGGCCGGAGGATGAAATGGAGAACCGCCATCCAGCCTTTCAACCCCAGAGAAACCGGCTGTCTGGTTCTCCGATACCGGGCAGGCAGCCTGGGACCGGCGCAGGATTACCTTTTCTGGGTGTTCGACTCCAGGGCGGAAGGGCGTCTTCTCCTCCCCAGGCAGGCAATCCGGGACGATGGCGAATGGCATCTCCTGGCGATGGATGTCTGGTCGCTGGAAGTGACCGGCAGCATCCAATCCCTGGCGCTCCACCTGGAGGCTGCCGACCGCACCCCTGCCTGGATCGAAATCGATTATCTCCGTTACGAGACGGAACCGCCCGCCAGGTCGGATCGTTACCCCGAAGAGAGTTCAGGCGCGATGGAATGGGCGGAGGAGTTCGACTGGGCTGCGTGCTGGCAAGCCAACCCCGGCTGGCTGGCAAATCCGGACTCGTCCGCCTCTGCTCAGGTCGTCCGGGGGAGTCTTCGCCTGGCGGTCCCCTCTGCCGGCAAGGGCATGAAATGGTCTCGCAGCTACCCGGAGGGCGTCGTTCTCCGGAATGCGCGCTATGCCGTCATCCGCTACCGCGCCCGCAATGTCTCCCCGCAGGGCGATTATTTCATCTGGCTGGGGAGCGAGGATAGGGGCGCGCCCCAGCAGTTCCGGAATCTGATGCCCCTGGGCTTGGTGGAAGACGACGGGGCCTGGCACACCCACATCGCCCCTGTCCGGGCGACCTTCACCCTGGCAGAGATGGCCGTCCAGGCCCAGGCGGAAGACCCGAACAGTCGCATCGAGATCGATTATATCCGCTTCACCTCCCGCCGCCCTCTGGTGGCCCTGGAGGATAATCTCCCCTATACAGGAGGCCATGCCACATCCCGGCTGCAAATCGGACAGTTTGCGCCAGTCGCTCTGAAAACCTCGGCTTCCATTCATCCTTACCTCAAAACGATGGGCCTTCGAAACTGGTTTTCAGGCAGCCAAGTGACCGTAGAGGGCATTCCTTTCCGCCTGAATCAGGATTCTTCGAATATCGTTCCCACGCCGCAGGGCGAAAGCGTCCCGGCAACTGTTCCGGTCGGTCGAAGCGCCCGCGAAGCCTATCTCCTGATGGCCTCTATCCTGCCTCCGGAGGACTTTTCCGGCATCCTGGGCGGCAGGCCGCTTCCGAAGATCAGCGACCCGGAACGGTTCACGGCCCGCGTCCGCTACAGCGACGGCTCGGAAGATCGGTGCTTCCCCATCCGTGTCAGGACAGGCGAATACGAGGTAGTCAGTGGGGTAGAGGTCTACTGCCTGTCCGCCCTGCGCCCTCTGCCCATCCGCGATATCGCTCTGGAATGCCATATGGCGAGCGGTCAGATGCTCCTGGCGGGACTGACCCTCCATACGGGCCGCCCCATCGTGCGCCCGCCCCATATCGCTGCTCTGCCGCCCCCGGTTCCCGAACGGCCTGTTCCCTCCCGCAAGGGCCGGGTCGAGATTCGCGGCAGCCGGATCGTTCTGGCGACTTCCACCCTGAAGGCTGTCTTCAGCGCGGAGCGTGGTATCTCCCTCGTGTCTTTAACTAACCTGTGCCTGCGAGGAGGCCGCACCCGGCTTACCCTCGGAAGCTTCTTCGAGGTTGGCGAAGGGGAGAAGGTCATTCCGTCGGCCCGGCTCAAGGTGGGAAGGCTTCGCAGGGAGGAGAACGCGGCGGTCATGGATATCGATGCCCGCCCCGAGGCTCCCATTGCCGGAACCCTTCGCCTCTCCGCGCAGAATAACGGGGAGATCGGCATGACGCTCCGGGTGCGGAACGCCTCCGATAGAACGGTTGCCCCGCTGATCAACTTCCCCGTATTCTCCCGGGTGGCGCTCGGAGGCGCAGGGGATACCTGGTATCTTCACGCCCGGCAGGGCGGGATTATCAACCGGGTTCCCACCGTCCAGCGGCAGCCCTACAGCGGGCGCTACCCCTTACAAGTGATGGGCCTGTTCAACCCGCGCCTGGGCGGGGGCCTCTACTTGCTGATCAAAGACCGGAGGGATATCTACAAGTACTTTGTGACCGATAAAAACGAACGCGGGGTCGACTGGCGCATCGAATACTTCCCACGCCAGTACCGGCCCGGCGAGGTGATCGAAACGGCGGAAACCGCGCTCAGCGGACATACCGGCGACTGGAGGGCGGAATTGGCCGCCTATCGGAAGTGGGTTTCGACCTGGTATAAGCCCCTGGCTCCCCGCAAGAAATGGTTCCGCGATGTCTACAACTACCGCCAGCACCTGGTCCGCGGAGACCTCTACGATTTTCAAACCGGACGCTACCGGATGGAGGATGTCGTCCGGCAAGATCGGGCCTTTTTCGGGCGGCTGGACTACCTGCATATCTTCGATTTCGGCCAGTCCGATACCTATGGCCGCGTCGGGGATTACTCGCACTATGGCGAGATCGGAGGCCGAGTGAAGCTGGCCGGGGCCATCGCCGGGGCGAAGCGCCTGGGCGTGTCGGTCGGAGTCTATATAGAGGGTTACCTCTGCGATGAGAGGGGCGTCTGGGGCCGGAATCATGTTGCGGAAGGCCACATCATCCGCAGCGACGGCAGCCCGCTCCTCTGGGACGGCGCGCCTATGGAGCATATGATGTGCCCCGACTCCCCGGCCTGGCGGAGCTACCTGCCTTCTATCTACCGGCGCGTGGCCAGGGAACTGTCGCCTTCCGGTATGTATATCGACCAGCACGGCTTCGGCGACGAATGGAAGATATGCCGGTCCCTCCGGCACGGACACCCGGTTCCCTGGCCTCCGATCCGGGGCGAACGCGACCTGGGCCGTCTGATTCGCAAGGCTGTCCCGCCCGCCATCGCCACCCTGACCGAAGAGACGCCTACTGATGTCAACTCCCAGGGCCAGGACGGGGCGCTCAGTTACTCGGTCGCCAACAGCGATCCCGCCCTTTCTCCGCACCGGGCCGACCTCTTCCGGTTTCTCTTCCCGGATTTCAAGGTCATCCAACTGGTTTCCTACAA
This sequence comes from Armatimonadota bacterium, assembly GCA_020846535.1. Taxonomy (GTDB): domain Bacteria; phylum Armatimonadota; class JADLDR01; order JADLDR01; family JADLDR01; genus JADLDR01. Next base: position 7,576 of record JADLDR010000227.1, read on the forward strand.
CGACTTCACAGACGGCGGATGGTCTCTCCTGAAATATCCTTTCTTCAATGCGGAGGGTTGGTGGCTCGGGAACGCTCTCCCCGCAGGCTTCGAGCCTGCCGCGCAGCGGTTTCTGAAGAAAGCCTTCGCCGTCCTGCACGCCCATGCGGATGCCTTCCGCTCGGACAGGTCCCGACCTCTGATTCCGACCCTCCATCCGCTCGTCTATGCCAACGCCTTCCCCGGCAAAAAGGAAACCGCCTGGACCCTCCTGAACGGCGACTGCCGGACCTACCGGGGGCCAGCCCTGGCCGTCCCCCATATGAAAGGGGCCATCTACCGGGACGCCTGGCGCGGAACTGCCTTGAAACCCGTCATTCGCGGCAGCCGGGCCATCCTTCATGCCGAGATCGGCCCCCGGGAGGTCGGCTGCATCGTGCAGACAAGGACTCCAGGAAGGTAGCCCCGCCCTCCGGGCGGTGAGAGAATCGCTCCCCATGCCGAATGTTCCCTATTGACACCCTTCGCCATTCATGGTATCATGGTCTGGCAGTGTATCCATGAGGGGAGTGAGCCTGCTGTATGAATCGAACCGCCCCTGGAGATGGAGATATGATGCCGGACGCCCTGCGGCGTTGCCGGATGCTCGATGCGAAGCCGGAGCCTGCGTACGATGATCTGGCTCGTCTTGCGGCCCGGGTGTGTCAGGCCCCGGTCGGTGCGATTGTCTTCACCGACGAAAGCGGCGTCCACCTCAAGTCCTGTGTGGGTGGGGAGTTGGAAATGTCTCCCGCCATGCTTTCCTTCCAAGGCCCCACCACCCCTCCGGATGGAATCCGCACTGTTTGCGATCCCTTCCAGGACGAGCGATTCGCCTCCCATCCATGCCTCTGTTCCGGCAGGCCGATCCGATTTTTCGCCTGCGCTCCTCTCCTTACTCCTGACGGCTGCTCCTCCGGCGCTCTAGTCGTTATGGACTTTAGCCCCCGCACGCTGGCCTCCGAGCAGGAGGAGTCGCTTCTTGCGCTGGCAAGGCAGGCCACAGCACGGCTCGAACTCCAAAGAAGATTGAAGGAGACGGAGGCGGCGGTCGTTCAAAAGGACGCCCTCAAAAGGGAGATGGAAGAGCGCATCAGGGAGCGCACCGATGCTCTGGACAGGAGCGTCTGCGCCCTGCAAGCGGAGATGGCGGAGCGCATCAAGTCGGAGGAATCGCTCCGGACCAACGAGAAACGGTATCGCATCCTGGCCGAAGCCGCACACGATTTTATCTTTATTATTAGCAGGGACGGCTATGTGGAATATGTCAACAGCTTCGCGGCGGCGCAGTTCCGCTGCTGCCCTGAGGATCTGATCGGCAAGCCCCGGGCGCAATTGTTCCCGCCTTCCATTGCGGAGCGGCAGCAAGAGAATTTACAGAAAGTGCTGGATACCGGCCAACCTCTCTATGTGGAAGACGAGGCGCTTTTCCCCGATGGCAACATCTGGCTGGGAAGCTGGCTGGCCCCGATCCGCAGCGACAGCGGAGAGATCACCGCCGTTCTGGGCCTTTCCCGGGATATCACCGAACGGAGGCAGGCCGAGGACGCCTTACAGGAGGTTCACGTCAGCCTGGAGCGCCGCGTGGAGGAGCAGACCGCCGAACTCGCCCGCGCCAACGAACGACTCAAGGAGCAGTTAGCGGAACGGCTCCGTGTCGAGGAGAATCTCCGGCACTCCGAAGAGCAGTTGAAGATCATGTTCGAGTATGCGCCTGTCGGCTATTATCTTTCGAATACCAGAGGGACCTTCATTACCGGAAACCGGGCGGCAGAGCAGATCGCAGGATACGCCAAAGAGGAACTGATCGGAAAGAGCTTCCTGAAATTGAACCTGCTGCCCCCTTCCGAGATCCCCAAAGCGGCCATCCGCCTGGTTCGCAATATCCTGGGCCATCCCACCGGCCCGGATGAGGTCGTCCTGAACCGGAAGGATGGCAGCCAGGCCACCCTGGAGATTCACACTTATCCGGTCAAAATCAACGACCAATCTCTGGTGTTGGGAGTCGTCCGGGACATCACCGAGCGCAAGCAGGCCGAAGAGGAACTCAGGCAGGCGCACCAGCTTCTGGAGCAGCGCGTTCGGGAGCAGACCGCAGAGATTGCGGATGCCAATATCCAGTTACAACGCGATCTGACCGAACGCCGGCGCATCGAGGGAGAACTGCGCCGCGCCAACGACCGCCTGGAGAGTACCATGACCGAGTTGCAGGATACCCAGCAGCAGCTAATCCGGCAGGAGCGGCTCCGCGCGCTGGAGCAAATCGCCAGCGGCGTCGCCCACGAATTGAATAACCACCTGGCAACCATCCTCGGTTTCAGCGAACTCCTCCTGATGCGCCCGGCAGATCCGGCCAGCCCCAAAGAAGCCCGCTACCTGAACGCCATCCATACCGCCACCCAGGACGCCGCCAAAGTGGTCGGCAGGCTCCGCGAATTCTACCGCCACCGCAAAGCGGGCGACCATCTGGAACCGGTCGACCTGACCCGCCTCATCGAGCAGGTTATTCTCCTGACCCAGCCGCGATGGCACGACCAGGCTCAGGCCAAAGGGCTTTCGATCTCCGTTCGCGCCGAGGGACAGCCGCTCGCCGTCATCGCCGCCAATGAAGCCGAACTGCGCGAGATGCTGACCAACCTCATCTTCAATGCCGTGGACGCCATGCCCCTGGGCGGGGAGATCACCATTCGCACCCGCGCGGAAGCGGCCCATGCCATCCTGGAGATCAGTGACACCGGTATCGGCATGGCAGACAGCATTCGCGAGATATGCATGGAACCCTTCTTCTCCACCAAGGGCGAGCAGGGAACCGGGCTGGGCCTGGCAATTGTCTATGGCATCGTCCAGCGCCATGAGGGGCGTATCGACATCTTGAGCCAGCCCGGTGCCGGAACCACCTTCACGATCCGCCTGCCCTGGCGGTCCAAGGCCCTCCGGCCCGGCCCGCAGAAGCCCCTTGAGCCGGTAGCGTATTCCCTCGATGTTCTGGTGGTGGAGGACAAGCCCATGGTGCTGGAATTCGTAGCCGAATCGCTGGCCGGAAAAGGCCACCGCATCACCACCGCCGCGGACGGCCGCCAGGGTCTTGAACGGTTTCAGGCAGGCGCTTTTGATCTGGTCGTCACCGACCGGGCCATGCCCGAGATGAACGGCGACCAACTGGCAGCCGCCATCAAAAGCCTCTCCCCCGGCACTCCGGTGATCCTCCTGACCGGCTTCGGCGATTTTATGATAGCCGCCGACGACCGACCCGAGGGTGTGGACATCGTTCTGAGCAAACCTATCACCCCCGTTCAACTCCTCGACGCCATCCACCGGGTCACCCGGAACCGCGCCTGACCCCCGCCCCGCACATGGAACTTTCATCCCCGAAGCCATGTTTTAGCTTGTGTATCGGATACCCATTCTCCGCAGCGCAGATCTCTTTTGCTGAGGTATCGTGCGGGAAAGCCTCCCCAACCCCCCCGGCTTTGGGGGGGCTGAGATCGTGCGTTCTTTTGTAGGGGCACGGCATGCCGTGCCCCATAGGTATCAAGATAAGGTAAAAGATCCTCGGGTCCTGGGGGAGGGGTGACCGCTCTCCCCTGG
>JADLDR010000228.1 GCA_020846535.1 Armatimonadota bacterium
ACCTGAACTTCCCGGCAACGGACGGGGACTACAACGATGCGGTCGTGAAGATCGAAACGGTTCCGGAGCCGTCGTCTCTGCTGGTGCTGGCAAGCTCCAGCATGGGCGCACTGGGCTACCTGATCCGCCGCCGCCGCAACGGCTAATGAGGGGCAACCCCTTATTATGCACGCTAAACCCTCTGGGATTTGTCCCAGGGGGTTTTTTACTCGCAGTCCCATAAAGGGCGGATTATCTATGCGGTTATCGAAGGGCGACTCACCGGGTCGCCCCATAGCGATCCAGATCAGGGTGACTGTCCCGCCGGGGCGGGGTGCGGGCCTTGGGGAGACCGTTCCCTGACCCCCCCCGCCCCCTTCCCGAAACGGGCAGGGGGAGTGGATGGTGTGGTCAAGTACCGCACAGTCTCCCCCTCTCCCCGCTTCGGGGAGAGGGGTTAGGGGAGAGCGGTCACCCAGGCCAGGGGAGAGCGGTCACCCCTCCCCCAGGAGCGGAGGATCTTTCCCCTGATCTGGATCGCGATGGGCGACTCACCGGGTCGCCCCTACGGACATGAGACGAAGCAACAGAGACTCTTCAAGGTTTTGTCGGCGATATAACGACCGGCCCCACCATCACCGTCACAGGCTCCTTCGTTTGGAACATCCACAGCTCGAATCCCTGGAAGTTTGCGATATCCACCCCGAAATCTTCGATGCGGACGGCGTATCGAGTGGTTTCCTTCGGCTCCAGCAAAATATAATGCTTGTCATCGGCTTTGCCGCCGCGGTCCAGCGGTTTGAGGCGGAGGGCTACCTGCGACGATCCCGGATTGCGGAAGGTCAGTACCAGATAGCCATATTCTCGCCAGTCCGTATCGAGAAAGCCTTTCGGCTCCAGCAGGCGCAGGTTGGGAAATTCCGCTCCGGGCAGGAAGGTCAGCTTTCCGCAAGGCCCCATCTCTTTATCTGCCGCCGGCTGCACGGCTACGTAGTTCCTCGTCCATTTTTCGATATCGGTGGGCGACTGCCAATCGCTCAGGATGCGCCCGGTCGCCGGCTTGAGAGGGACTTTCTTCAGGAAGAGCCTTTCGATAGTCTTCACCTTCCCGTTTCGCTTTATGGTTACGGTCAGCCGGGCTTGCGGGACGTTCAGAGGGAAGGCAAAGCGATACAAGGTATGGGCTTTCCCACGAATCGGCTCCTTATGAAGAGGGATCTTCCGGGTTCCGACGCCGCCGGACAGCGAGGCTCGAACTGTCGCTCCGCTCTCCGCCCAGAGCCGGCCCGATACTTCTTTTTCGGAGGAGGCGAACCTTTCCTGGGAGGAAGTGCGGAGTAGGGCCAGGGGTTGCCGCCGGACGAATTCGATTTCATCCAGGGCGGCTCTCCGGGCGTTCTCCATGGCGAGTGGATCGCGGTTCCAGCGGGTGAGGCGGGTCGCCACCCTGCTGACGATCTCGGTCACACGGGCATGCGGGTCGCAGGCGCTCCGGGTGACTTCCAGCCTCCGGGTCGCCTCCCGGATGCCCTCCTCCAGAAGCCGGAAGGTTTCGAAATCTTCGTTCCCCTGGCGGATCATCTCCAGCCTCAGCGTCGGAACGGGCAGGTCTTTGGCGGTTTTGCCCGGGTAGATCAGGTAGCCGTCCCCGTTGGCCCCGGGGAAAGCCAGAGGGTCTTTCCAGACATCTCACCCCACATATTTTGTGCCGTCGTATTTCCCCCAGATATTGACGGCCCAATAGAGAACGCCCTGGATATTCCAGGCGGATTGCAGCCAGGACATCACGCGGTGGGAGGTGGCGTCATCGTTGATGAAGTAGGTGGGATAGGGCTGGGGCGGAACGACGCAGGTATACCACCACACCTTTTCCCCGATCAGTTGCCGCTTGCGGAGGTCTTCCAGGTTGATATAGGCGAGATCGGGGCACCAGATATCGACCGCGCCGTGCAGGACGGGAGAGGGCGCTGCGGTCAGGAGCCATTTGGCATCCGGGGCGATAGCGTCGATGCGCTTGCCGTATTGATAGCATTCCGCAAAAGCCTCCGGGCCGGGTTCATCGATAGTATAGATATAGCCCTTCGACAGCCAGCCTTTTTGACGCAAATAGGCCACCCGCTTGCGAAAGGCTTCCGGCTCGTTGGGATTGTAGGGAATGCGGTAAGAGGTGACTCGCGGGTCGTTCAGGTAGCGGGCGGCCTGCGGGGAATCGGCCGGAACAGGCAGATCGTCCGGCGGCAGGCGGTAGCCGGTCAGGAACCAGTAGGTGCGGTCATAGAGGGCGCGGAATTCGGGCGAACCGGCCTTCAGGCCGTAAGCGTCGGCAAGAAACCCCGGCCAGATGGCGAACGCCGATCCGAAATGATTCTCCACCGGCAGGGCGAAATCGCGCACCCGCAGGCGGATGGGAACCGTATGAATGGCTCCGTTCACATCCACCCTGACCGCGCCGTTATACAGACCGGCTGGCGTCCGGGGCGGCACGTAAACATTGCCCCATACGGCCTGATGGTTCCCCCGGGCCACCGAAAAAGCGCCTTTGAGGGGCAGGAGCGCATCGGGATACCACCCGCCCGGGGAAGAGGGCTTGACGGCATCCTTGAGGAGAATGTAATGCGCCAGGCGAAGCTCGATATGACGGGCCGGAACGATCCCGCCGCCGGCGCTTTTCAGGTCGGTGGCGCTGACCTCGACCCGGGAAAGATCGCGGTTAAGGGCGGTGATCATCACCTGGAACGGCTCGTATTCGTTGCGGGCGGCATCCAGGCTGACGGTTGTCGCGACCTTTGCCGGGACGGGCGCATCGCGCAGGATCTTGCGGCCCGCCACCTCCGGCCAGACAGCCTAGGGCGGGGCCGCCGGGGCCGGCGACAAGGTTGCGATGAAGGCTCCAATCAAAATAAGAAAGCGCAAAGACATCGATAAAACCTCCGAGGGTTTGATGAAAACCGTTTCGAGGACAGAGGTGGAATCCCTGCCGGGCGGGGTAGAGCGCCCTTAAAGATGGCTCAAGGTGTTGGAGCCGAGGGCGGAGCGGCCTGCCCGCAGGGGAAACCATGTGTTCGTCCGGCCAGGGGGCGCTACAATCGAGTGGGCCAACACACAAACGGTTCTCCCCTGCGGGTAGGTGATAAGGCTTTTTGCGCCTTCTTTTATCTCTATATCATCCGGCGGCGCTTCATGGCGTCATAGACGCGCTCGACGGCCAGCGAGACGGCGGCTTCGCTGAGCGTGATGTTCAGATCCTTGCTGCGCTGGACGGTGAGATGGAGGGCGCTGCCGAGAAGGTCACGGATAGTGGAGAACATACGATCCTGCGGGGTTTTGGCGGCGCTCAAGGATCGGGAATATTCCTCCATCGAGGCGATCACGCCTCCGGCGTTGACCAGGATATCGGGCAGCACCCGGATGCCCCGCTCGGTCAGGATATCCATGCCTTCCAGGGTGGTCGGCATATTGGCGGCCTCCACGACGGCTTTGGCCCGAATGGAAGGGGCGTTTTCTTTGGTTACCGCATGGCCTGCGGCGGCGGGGATGAGGATATCGACATCCAGGGCGAAAAGCTGCTCATTGGTCAGGGAATCGCCTCCGGAGAAGCCGCGCACCGTGCCCGTTCGGGCGACATGCTTCGACAGGGCCTCGATATCCAGCCCGCCTTTCCGGCAGGTTCCTCCATAGAAATCGGTTACGGCCTCGATGCGAGCGCCCTGCTCCGCGAGGTAGAGAGCGGCATAGCTGCCCACATTGCCGAAGCCCTGAATCGCTACGGTCGTTTCCGGCAGCGGCTTGCCCATCCACCCCTGGATGTAGCTGACGGTCACGAAGCTGACGCCGTAGCCCGTGCTTTCGCGGCGGCCCGGCTGCCAGCCCGGAGTGCCCTCCGGCTTGCCGGTGACAGAGGCGGGATCGAGGGTTTCGTTATAGATAAAAGCCATCTCGTCCGGGCCGGTCCCCATATCCGGGGCGGGCACGTAGTAGTGCGAGGAGAAGACATCGCGCATGGCCTGCGAATAATACTCCACCGCATCCAGGCTGATAATTTTCTCGAATTCGCGGTCCAGCGGGGTGCGCCCGAAAATGCGGTACATCTCCCCCATATCGACCCGAATGCCGGTTTTCCCGCCCCCGAATTCTATATCGGTGACAGCGGTTTTGAGGGTCATCAGGCGCGAAAGCTCCACCGTTTCCCATAACGACACATCCGAGGCCAGGCGGATGCCGCCCTTAAACGGCCCGCGGGCATTGTTGTGCAGGGCCAGCACGCCCCACAGCACGATGACCTTACCGAGAATCTTACAGGGAATCCGCAGCACCCGCACTTCCTGCGGGCTGACCAGTTCTGCGATTGTCTTGTCGTTAAGACCCAGGTGCGTACCTGCCCGCCGCATGAAGACCCGGCTGCGCGTCATCGGCTCCTGGCTGGAAACCAGGCTCTCCAGAGGCGATTCGCATTGCGGAAAGTCGGACATCACTTGCTCCTTTCGGGGCCGGAGGCGGCCATCGCCTCCAGCCTATAATATCAAGTTACGTTTTCAGCGTACAACAAAAGCCGGGCTTATGTCAACTGCCGGACGCCCGGCCTATCCGCCAATGGCAAAGGCGGAAATATGCCGGTTTTACGGCCCGAAGCCGAACTCGGGCCAGAAGCCGAGTACATCCCGGGATTTGCTGATATTCCACTGGCGTTCCGGGTTGTCACCGCAGATGATGATCACATCGCAGCCGGTGTTGTCGCGCTCCAGGGCAAGGCGGAATGCGCGGGCCACATCCTTGACATGGGTGGCTCCCCTGTGCCATCCCTGGTGTCGCTTTACCTTGGCTCGGTCCACTTCCTCCTGGCTCATCACTCCGGTGAGGCGCAGGCAGACGGAAGGCAGATTGTGATGCCGGGCAAAGACGCGAAAGAGGTCTTCCCCCATATATTTGGTGACGGCATAGGTTCCGGCTGGCATCGGCTGCACCGACTCATCGAAGACCTCACCCTCCTCCGGCCAGTTGCCGTCATAGACCGACAGCGTGCTGGCGTAGACGGCCCGTTTGACCCCGGCCTGAACAGCCGCCTTCAGGAGCCAGAAGGTTCCCTTCACATTGACATCATAGCTGACCTCGTCCAGTTCCCACTCCCGCGCCGGGTCGAGGGGCTGGTTCCAGTCCCAGGGAATCTGCCCGAAGGCCAGATGAATGATGCCGTCCACCCCTTCCACCGCCTGACGGACGGCGTGCCAATCGGCCATATCCCCCACGACGCATTCCGCGCCCGGCTCCTCGATGGGCGCTTTATCCAGAAGCCGCAGATCGTACTTCCCGGCCAACTCCCGGCGAACCGCCGTCCCGACCCTGCCCGCCGCTCCTGTCACCAGAATTTTCATAAAATCCTCCTGTAACGGTCTATTGTATTCTTTCCGTCCTGACGAGAAATAACGCCAAAATAAATGGCCTCAACAGCTTTCCGCCGGACTTCTCAACCGGCGTCGGATAGTGGTATAATATCTTCAGGATAGAGTGCTGTGACATCCCAGGAGTTCACCGGACGGAGCTGAAAAAATGAAGAAAAGCAAGAAATCAACAGACAGCGCTTTCCAGATGCATCTGATCGACCGGGCTGGCGATCTGAAGGGAATGCTGGTCGAGTTCGGGCACGGGCCGCGCTTCAAGAAGGAGATGGATAGGGCTAGAAGAAAACACTTCGGCGGTTCGCCGCCCGAAGGCCAATACGACTTCATCCGCTTTCTCGACTGGTTTCTGCTGGAATACCGGCTTCCGGACAGCCGCTTGGTTGTAGATATCTTTGTGGAAGAGCATCCCGATCTGCCGGAGGTGGAGAGAAAGATGCTGCTGGGATGGAAGGACGTTGTGGAAGGCTATTTCGAAGTGTCTGCCCTGGAGGGAGGCTCTCTGGCGGCGGCCAATTTGATGGATGATATGACGTACCGCATCCGGCCCAACAGAGGCCCCGGCTTTATCGAGCAGTTTGCGGTGGGGTCGTTTTTTATGTCCCGCGTCGTTCCGGTGGGGACGGAATGGATTTTTAGCGGGGCGCAGCAAGTGTGGAATGCCTCCCAGAAGGAAGCGGTATATGAGATGGTACGGAAAGAGATGATGGACCTGCCTCATCTGGTGTTTCGCAACCCGGAAAAGCTGGCTCTGGCACGAAAGATCCAGTCCGAGGACTACCGCGAATTTGTGGCCTTTTTCGGTTCGGATCTGGTGGCGCTGCCCGCCGAGGAGTTCCAGAAGCGCATGCATGCCTACATGCGCTATAAAGCATACGAGGTCCGGGATGAAAACGGGCTGACGCGAGCCGAAAGGGCGGTCCGGGAGGGCAGAACGATACCGCCTTTCCCGGAGTTCGACCTGCCCGGCTGGGGCCGGAAGATCGCTACTATCGGGATCATCTATGATGAGGCAGCCGGACAGTATTTCTGGCCCGACTTCCACCTGATCGAGAAAGCCTTCGCCGACCCCGACCTGATCCGCACGCACGCCTACCGCGATGCCGTGATGTCCTACCTGCAAGACCCGGCGATGCCGCCCTTTCCGATCCGTCGACTGGCCGAAGCGTATCCCGACAATGCGGACCGCCTTTTCCGCAAGCTGTTCAAGCTGCCGAAATTCACTTGGCCGCAGGACGGAGAGAAGCTGCTCCGCCGCTACAAAGCCGAACAGATGGACCACCCGCCATTGCCGTCTCTCCTCCCTATCAGCGACCCAATTACGGGAAAGAAAGCAGGAGATTGAGGGGCGAAAATCCGTTATCGGAGATGAAGCATATCCTGCTGTGTGGCAACGGTTATTTCCTGAAATCGTTTGAAATCAGTCGAATTCAATGTAAGAAAACGGCCAATGCCATGTGCCCGCATAGTCGCGCATCGAATACCTGACGACCTATGATTTTATAGGTATCTACCAGATTACACCAATATGAGTAAATTTCAGGAACGTCCGGCAGGAGACGAAAAAGAGGCTGAATATGATCGGCTGATAATTTAGCCTCTTCGTGGGAGATGCCCAGACCGTTCGCTTGTTCAGGTCGAGTTGCTACCGCCCGAAATTCAATCATAATTTGCGAGGTGATGAAAATTTCCCCTCCTTGCCGCTCTAAAATGAACATCGCTTCTCTCAAAATCGCATAAAGAGGGCCGCTCTCATTAATACGGCATGCAATGATGTTGGTATCCGCCAGATAAAGCATCAGAGTACATCCTCGTAGATGCTTTCTCTTTCAAGAGCTTCCGGGGGGCAATATCGGCAGGCGCGGCTCCGTAAGGCGATATTATCCAGAAAGCGCAATCTTTCCTCAGGTGTGGCGTTATACAAGTTATCGCTTTCATATTTCAAACCATCGGCGGTTGGTTCAGAGGCCGAAGCGATATCTTGGTCCATTTATAGATGATAATAAACTCGATCTCAGAATATGATGAGCCAATTCCTTGGGGAGCAAACCTTGCTTATGGGCTTCCGCTTGAAGCCGTTCCAGTTCAGCAGGCGCTAAATCGATGGAGAGTGTCATCATAAGCGGTGCAAGCCCCCTGCCTTCAGGCGAGGGTATCTGACAAAGCCAACTCCTTTCTAGCAATATCCGTCGCGAGCAAAGACGGTCTGAATTGGTTCGTTCAGGGCTTTTTTTATTCCTTGCCTTGCCGGACTGCCCTCTGCAATTCCAGAAAGGTATCCCGAACGGATGCGTCCAGATTCTCCGTGAAGCTTTCGTTCAGACTCTTCAAGCGGATCAACTCCTGAACATCGGCCAGGTCTTTGAGTCTGTCCGGGGCGCTGATGCCGGAAGCCAGCTTCAGCTCGATCAATTTTTCAAGGCTGACGGTTTTGACCCCCTCGATCACGACATAGTGTTCTTTCGGATCGTGGAACCGGACGGGCTTGGGCTTCCCGTCGCCGGGATATTCGCCTGTGGTGATGATTTCAATCGGCACCTTGTCCGCCGCGGAGCGGAACTGCTTTGCGGCCCCGGCAAACGCCGGGCGATAACCTCTGCCAACCAGTTCGCTTCGGAATTTTTCCAACCCCTCCTCGGATAGAAGCAGATCGATATCCTCCGTGAATCGCCTGTACCCGTGCTGGTTGATTGCCACCGCTCCGATGACATTATAATCGATGCTCAGCCGTTCCAAATCCCTCACCAGCCGCCGCAGAGTCTTGTTCATCATTCCCCGGCCCCGAAAAAACTTCAGTCCTTCTTCATAAGCGTCCAGAGGCGAAGCCAATATCTGTTGGAAATCCATGGTTTTGCCTGTTTTACAAACGAATTTTGCAGGATAATAGCTCAATTCCGTATGGCTCTTTATGAGTATATATCAAAAACAAAGCCCTGTCAAGTCCGTTTTTCAAAACCTGACAGGGCTATTCTCGCACAGGAAATGACCTTACTCCCTCTGAATCCTCAGTTTCAGGAAGTGGGCCGAGCAGGAGAAGCAGGGGTCGTAGGCCCGGATCAGCTTTTCGCATTCCAGGGTGGCGACCTCCAGGGGCGCATTGATGATGTCCGGCACAAGCCGCCAGAGGTTCTCCTCGATGTTGGCCGAGTTCTGGGCGGTGGGGGAGACGATGGTGGCCTTTTTGACTACGCCCTCGCTGTCGAACTCATAGGAGTGGTAGAGGAGTCCCCGGGGCGCTTCGCTGGCCCCGTGACCGACCCCGGCCCTTACGGTATAGACCCTGTCCGGCTCCCGGTAATCGAAGGCGTCGATCAGTTCGATCATCCGGTCGATGGCATGCATCGTTTCGATAGCCCGTGCGGCGGCGTTGACATAGGGATTGAAGTTCGGGAAGGCGACCTTCATATCACGTGCCATCACCAGGGCGTCCGGGGAAAGCTGGCTGAAGTTGACATTGACCCGCGCCAGGGGGCCGACCAGGTAAGTTTTGCTGTCCTCCACATAGGAGCGCAGGGCGTTGGAGGGCGGCGCGTGCCGCTCGGTGATATAGTCGCGGTAGGTGCTTAAAGGCGCTTTCCAGCCTTTCGTAGAGGCCAACATCCCTCCGTTGATGCCGTAGCGCCGCTCATCGGTCAGGGCGACATGCTCGCATTCGTTGACGAGATCGGGCAGCTTCAGGGTGGCGACCAGATTTCCGGTCTCCCAGGCGTCCTCCTTGCAGGCTTTGAGGCGCTCCCGGATGGCTTCCATCTCCGACCGGGCCGGAATGTGGGTGAAGCCGTTCACGACCACCGTTACAGGATGCACCTCCCGGCCCCCGATGAGGCGGGTGATGTCGTTTCCCAGCCGCTTCATCCGCAGGGCTCGCTGCACCACCGGGGTATATTCGGGAGGGAGCGATAGAACGCTGTCATAGCCCAGGTAGTCCGGCAGGGCCAGCATATAGATATGGAGCGTATGGCTCTGGAGCCACTGGCTCAAAGAGAATATCTCCCTCAACGCCACGGTTTGAGGGGCCGGAACGACCCCGAAGGCGTCCTCCACCGCCAGGATCGATGCGATCTGATAGGAGACCGGGCAGATGCCGCAGATGCGGGCGGTGATGTCGGGCAGCTCGTAATATTTGCGACCCGCCAGGAAGCCCTCGAAAAAGCGCGGCGGTTCGTTGATATTGAGAACGAGTTCCTCGATTTGGCCGTCGCGGATGCGGATATCGAGAGCGCTCTCCCCTTCCACCCGGGCCAGGGCTTCGACGTGGATATGCTTGTCACTCATAGTTTTTACTCACTTCCCGGAAAGCCTCGGCATAGCCGGTGAACTGCCTCAGACGGCGCACGATTTCAGGGCCGGACAGACCCAGCCCCTCGAACTGGCGAGCAAGACCCGCCACATTGGGATCGTTGCACGGCCCGTGGCACCCGTAGCAGGCGCGGCCTACCGAAGGGCACGTCGCCGCGCAGCCTGCCCGAGTCACCGGCCCCATGCAGGCTTCCTTCCGGGAGATCATCAGGCAGGGGTTCCCTTTGAGCTTGCATTCCATGCAGACCGCATGAGGCCGGAGCTGCGGGGAGCGCCCGATGAGGGCGCTCAGCACCAGTTCCAGCAATTCGTCCTTATCGATGGGGCAGCCGTAGAGGTAGGCATCGATGGGCACATACATATCCACCGGGGTTGACCAGTCCAGGGTGGAAACCTTGTCCGGGTGTTCGTAGACGGTTTTTTTCAGGTCTTCCACCTTCATCCAGTTTTTGAGCGACTGGATGCCCCCGTGGCAGGCGCAAGCCCCGATAGCCACCAGCGTCTTGCACTGCTCGCGCACCTCCTTGATGCGCTCCGCCTCCTCCGGCGCGGTGATGGCCCCTTCCACGAAGCCGATGTCGTACGGGCCGGGGTCGCCTCCCCGCTTGGCTTCCACAAAATAGGCGATATCCAGCGCCCCGGCGATATCCAGCAGTTCGTTCTCGCAGTTCAGGAACACCAGTTGGCAGCCGGAGCAGGAGCTGAACTTGAATATCGCGATTTTCGGTTTGGCAGCCATGATCGTCTCTCCTTTCTCACATGCCCGGCCCGAAGACCTGCTTGATCTCGTCGTAATTGAACACCGGGCCGTCCTTGCAGACATATTTCGAGCCGATCTGGCAATGCCCGCACAGGCAGACGCCGCACTGCATCCGCCGCTCCAGGGAGAGATAGATCTGTTCCGGCGCGAAACCGGCTCCCATCGCCGAAAACGCGGCGAACTTCATCATCACCTCCGGCCCGCAGATCAGGGCCACCGCCCCGCCGGGCCGGGTCTGCATCTCCTCGAAGAGAACGGTCACCACCCCGACCGTCCTGTCCCAGACCCCTCCCTCCGGCACTTTATCCACCGAAAAGAGCATCCGGGTTCCAGGCTGGCTCTGCCAGGCGGCGAACTCGTCGGTGAAGAGCAGGTCGGAAGGCGTCCTGGCCCCGTAAAAGATCTCCAGCTTGCCGTAGCGGGGCCGGCTGGCGAAAACGTGCATGATAAAGGGCCGCAGAGGGGCCAGGCCGATGCCGCCTGCCACGATCAGGATATCCTTGCCTTCCGCCTCCTTCACAGGCCACTGGTTCCCGAAGGGGCCGCGCAGCCCCACCACATCGCCGACCCCCATACGGGTGAGGGCGCGGGTGACGCTGCCCACCGCCCGGACGGTGTGGTCGAAGCTCTCCTGACAGGTCGGATCGGAACTCATCGAAATGGGCGCTTCCCCGATGCCGAAGAGAGTCATCATATTGAACTGGCCCGGGACGAAGCGGTAGCGGTCGCGGACCGCCGGATCGCGGAAGGAAAGGGTGTAGGTCGTCGTGTCATAGGTCTGGGCCTTGATGCCCTGAATGACGGCCCCGTCGGGAATGTGAGGATTCTCGTGTATCATCTCAGTCGCCTCCCCTCACGTCTCGAATCACTTCCGTGATATCGATCTTGGCCGGACACCAGGCGATGCACCGCCCGCACCCGACGCACCCTTCCGCCCCGTACTGGTCGATCCAATAGTTCAATTTGTGGTAAACCCATTGCTTGAACCGGGCCGCCCGGTCTTTCCGGAAATTGCCGCCGTGGACGGCGGAGAACTCCATCAGCTGGCAGGAATCCCAGGTACGCACCCGCTCGGCCCGGGAGAGCGAGAGGTCGAGTTTGTCGCTCACGCTATAGCAGTAACAGGTGGGGCAGACCATGGTGCAGTTGCCGCACCCCAGACATTCCTCTTTGAGTTCTCCCCAGCGGGGATGCGATATCTCGCGGTTCAAGATGGTCTGGAGATTGGCCGTATTCAGGGATTTGGGCATCTTCTGGACGGACTGCCGCTTCCGAGCCGCTTTCTCCCGGAACGATTCGCGGGAGGCGTCGTCGAGTTGCAAAGGAGAGACGACCGCAACTCCTGCGTCCGACGCGGCTTCGACCAGGAAATGATCGCCGAGATCGGTCAGGGCGACATCGTAGCCTTCTTCGGCGAAGGGGCCTCCCTGCATAGAGGCGCAGAAGCAGTCGGGGCCGGGCGGGGTCGCGCAGTTGAGAACGACCAGCAGCGTTTTCTCGCGCCGCCGGTTGTAGTAGGGGTCGGGATAATGCTTCCTGAAGACCTCGTCCAGTCTACGGATGCCGGTCAGGTCGCAGGTGTGCAATCCGAAAATGGCCTGGGGCTGCTCGGAAGCGATGGCTTCTTTCGCTTCGAACTCCAGGCTTTTGGTGACCGAAAATAGGGTTTCCACCGGGCGGTGCAGCCACTCTTTCGGAGGCAGCACGGTGACGGAATAATCCATCGCCATCTCCTCCAGCCGCTCCACCGGGCCGATGGCAACCGACCCGTTCCGGGCTACCGGGCCAAGCACTCGGTAGCTTCTGGCGACCGCATCGAACAGGTCGCCGAGACGCTCTTTGGGCAGCAGTTTACCCTGATATGCCTCCACCGACATACCCACCTCCTCGATCATACGTCGGACAATTAAGGCCAATCGGTTCCCAAAGCTCAGGCTTCCGGAGTTGTCAGGATATCCGCAAGGCGGACAGGCTACTTCACGTGCCGGGCGACGCTTTCCAGAAGGTCGCCGGGCTGGACAGGCTTATCGAGGAAAGCCTGCACCGGCAGGTATTCCCCAGCCTCATAGGTGCTGTCTTCCTGATCGGGGTAAAGCTTGAGGTCGGTCTTGCTGTGAACGGCGCTGACCACCAGGATAGGCAGCCCGCTCACCTCCTTGTCCGCATCGTTGCGGAGTTTCCAGACGAACTGGAATCCTTCCGCCCCGCTGGGCATCATGA
>JADLDR010000229.1 GCA_020846535.1 Armatimonadota bacterium
ATCCTCGTAGGGGCGAACCGGGTGTTCGCCCTGAAAACGGCCCTCAGGCGACCAGGGCGAACACCCGGTTCGCCCTTACCGATATACCTGCGAGAAAACTGACCAGTTACTCCGACGGGCTGCTTAGTTCGATCCAGCCGCCTTGAGCGATCCAGTCCGCGATGTTCGGGTAGCGGGCCTCGAAGGAGCCTGCCTGGCCGGGCGAAGGGGCGCTCTCTCCGAGGGCCGGGAGCATGTCCGGTGGCGCGAGAACCCGGATCGAACGCGCCTGGCGGGGAACGCGGCTGATCAGGCCGTTTTTCTCCAGGGACACGATCATCTGATGAACCGCCGGGGCGGACACGCCGAAATACGCCTGGATATCCGCCTCCGCGGGCGGACGCCGGTTCAACCGGGTGTAGAGGTAGATAAAGGCAAGATACTGCCCCTGCCGGTTCGTGTAGCGATACGCCATAACTTGCTACCTCCTTACCCGGGCCGGAAGCCGTATGTCAGGCCGAAGCGCATGACCTCCTCGAACAGGATCAGGCCGATATCCAGGATTTCGTCGAAGGTGAAGGGCTTCATTTCCAGGCCGTGGGGGAACTCGAAGAGGATCGGGAGCGCCCCGGAGGCGTGGTGGAGCGCGGTATGGAAATAGAAGCCTCCCGCCGGCCCGGCGGAGGCCCCGCCGCCCGGCTTCAGCCCTTCCCGGCGGTATCGCTCCGCCACAACGGTGTCGATCTGCGCCTGGCGGTATTGATGGGCTTGGGGGATGAAATTGTCCGGCCCGGTGAAAAACGGCCCCTGGCCGCAGGAGTGGAGGGTCATCACGCAGTCCGGGGTTTCCTCGCGGACCAGATCGATCAGGGCGCGGGTCTCCGGAGCCAGCCGGGGAGCGAAGAAATCCTCGTGCTGGATGTTCACCCCGGCGTCGTTGTAGTAGCCCCCCAGAAAGGCCATCTTTTCGAGCGGGATCGGCTGAGTCCGCTTGCACTCCGGCCAGGTGAGGATATCGCCGTTCTTGAAGGCCCCCTGCCCGTAGTAGTAGAGGTCGTCCACCGTCCCGCCGATCAGATTCCTGACCGCGCTGCGGATGCGCCCGTCCGGCTGGGCGAAGGGAACCATCACGACGCGCATCCGTGAGGCGGCTTCCCGCAGCGCCTCCCACCGGCGGCCTCGCAGGTCGGCCCCGGTTTCCATCACCCCGGCCAAGTTCAGGCAGGCGACGCTCCCCTCGATCTCCGCGCCGTGGATGGCGGAGAAAATGACCAGGACCGGCTTTTTGCGCTTCTCCGGGCCGAAGAAGCTCTGGGGATGCCCGGCGGCGACGGCGGCGGAAAGGGTCGCCGTCCGCTCGACAGGCTCCTTTTCCCCGTAAGCCACCGCCCGGATCGGACGCCCGCCCTCCGAGCGCCCGATCTCCAGGATTTCCCCGGCTTCCAGGCTGTCCAGGTAAGCGTTCGCTTCATCCCAGTCCGATTTCCAGAACTCCGGAGCCTCGAAAAAGGCAGGATTGCGTATCTCCATAATGGAAACTCCTCGGCGTTTGATGAACCGGACATTCGGCGATATGGGGATAATTCCTTGTCAGTGAAGGGGATATCTGCTATGCGTTCTCCTGATAAATCCGCACCCTGCCGTGAATGACGCGCCCCGGAGGGAGGATGATCAAACCGCTCTCGATCCCCCGGTCGTGGAGGTTGAAGGCGTCCGCAGGGCAGGTCAGCGGCTCGATGCAGAGGGAGGGGCGAGGAGCGGGCGGCGTGCAGACGACGATATGGCGGAAGAGGCCGCCGCTTTCGAGGACGGTTTTGACGCCCGTTCCGGTGTCGGCCAGCCAGCAGCGTGTCAACCCGTCCGCATCCGCGGCGAGATCGGTGTAAATGTCGTCCAGAACCAGGCCGCGGGCGCTGCGGGGCGCTCGCAGGTCGTAATCCGGGGCCACATCCAGGAGCCTGCCGGTCGGCAGGTGGTCTTCCATCTCCCACCGCTTGCGGGCGGGAACCCGGATCGTTCCCGATACAGGCAGCGCGAAGTAGGGGTGAAGGCCCAGCCCGAAGGGCAGGTCTTCCGGCCCCGTGTTTTCGACGGCTATCTCCACGGCAAGGGCGCTGTCTTTCAGCCGATGGGTGACGGTGAGGCGAAACGGGTGGGGGAACTGGCTCAGGATGTCCTCCGGGTGGCGGGCGGCCTCCAGCCGGGCCTGCACCCAGGCTCCTCTTTCCTCCGATGCGCCCGAACCGACCGCCTCCCAGGGCTTATGGCGGGCGTAACCGTGTCGGTCGGGGCTGACCTCATAGCGCCTCCCTCGAAAATGGAAGACCCCTTCTCGTATCCGGTCGGGAAAGGGGAAAAGGATGGGGATGCCGTATCCGGTGGGTCGGCGGCGGAAGGTCTCGAAAGGAACCGGTTCCAGGACGGGCCGGGCCAGCCGGAAGGCGAAGCAGTTGTTTCCGAAACCGGGCGCGACCTCCGCGCAGGCGGCCTCGTCCTGCCGGAGCGATACGACTTCCATGCCGTCCCGGCGCTCCGACCGGACGGAATAGGGATGAGGCATGAGACGGTCTCCTTGTTGGATTGATAGGATTCAGGGCGCGATATTCTTGTCGGGGGCCGGTTTCAGGATCGAGGCGGCAATCGAGATGCAGAGGATGCCGACCACCACGCCCAGGGCGACGCCGATAGGGAGTTTGCAGACATCCGCCAGGAGCATCTTCGCGCCCACGAAGACCAGGATGGCCGAAAGCCCGTAGTGCAGGTAGTGAAAAAGCTCCATCAATCCCGCGACGGCGAAGTAGAGCGCCCTCAGCCCCAGGATGGCGAAAACGTTGGAGGTATAGACAATGAACGGATCGGTGGTGATGGAAAGGATCGCCGGGATGGAGTCCACGGCGAAGATGAGGTCTGTCGTCTCCACGAAGAGCAGCACAATGAAGAGAGGGGTGGCGAGGGTCCGCCCGTCGCGCCTGATGAAGAATTTCCCGCCCTCGTAGCCTTCCGCCACCGCCGTCCAGCGGCGGAAGAGCCGGAGCGCCACATTCCGCTCCGGGTGGATCTCCGTTTCTTTATGGGCCGCCATCTTGACGCCGGTGAGGATCAGGAAGGCCCCGAAGATGTAGATGACCCAGTGGAACTTCCGGATGAGGACGACGCCTATCGCGATAAAGATCGCCCGCATGACCAGCGCCCCGATGATGCCCCAGAAGAGTACTTTGTGCTGGTATACCGTCGGCACATGAAAATACGAAAAGATCATCAGGAAGACGAAGATGTTGTCCACGCTGAGGGCTTTTTCGATCAGGTAGCCGGTGAGGAAGCTCAAAGCCGCCTCCCGGCCCTGCCAGAAATAGATCCCTACATTGAACAGCAGGGCCAGCGTGACCCAGACCGCGCTCCAGGCCAGGGCCTCCTTCATCTTGACCTCGTGCGCCTTCCGGTGAAAGACCCCCAGATCGAGGGTCAGCATCACCAGAACGAAGACATTGAAAACCACCCACCATAGAATCGGATTGGACATAGTAGCTCCTGTAGAGTAGGAAGACAGAACAGGCCGAAGGCGAGGCAAAGATAATTCATGTGACGAGCGCCAGGAAGAGGATCAAGCGAAAACGCTCAAGAATCATGCAAAAGGTCTCCCGGAGGGCGGTTCCCGGACTGCGCCGAAAGCGTCTTACGCTAATAAGGATACCCAAAGAAGAGGGGAAAATCAACGGGGGAGGCGGGGAAAGATGGGGTACGGGCGGAGGCGGTCAGGCGTCAGAGGTCTTCTTGGCCTGCGATATCTCCTCCCGAATCTCTTCTATCAGAGCATCGAACTCATCCGCTGTCATCCCGCTTGCCGTGAAATCCTGGCGGACAGGCGCAGCAATCTCGTCGAATTCATCCCCACCAAGCATTATAATGACACGCAGGTCTGCCCCTACCGGTCGCCCCATCCGGGGGACAAATGGAGGTCGATGCGGGGTAGGGGCGCGATGCATCGCGCC
>JADLDR010000230.1 GCA_020846535.1 Armatimonadota bacterium
ACGTAGTTTGCGTCACCGTCTTTGTCAAGAGCGACAAAACGACCGATTTCATCCTGGCAGCCCTGGAGAATGCCCGCAACACCCGGCAGGAACAGGGAAATGTCCGCTTCGATGTGCTTCAAGGTGAGGACGACCCCTGCCGTTTCTTTCTGTATGAGGTTTACCGGTCGCCGGAGGATTTCGCCTCTCATCAAAAGACCTCTCATTACCTGGCCTGGAGAGAGCAGGTGGCGGACTGGATGGCCGAACCGAGAAAAGGCTTGAAATACACCAACCTTTTCCCCGATCCGTGGGATTAAGGAGGATGACTCGGCCATGTCATTGCGAGGATCGAAAGCCCGCGGCAATCTCCGAGGTTGTAAAGACCGGGATAGCCTCATCTTATCGCTCCTCGCAATGATATATCGCCCCAGGCTCTACTTCAGCGATTCCTCCAGCCAGATGAAGGCTTCTTCCTGCATGGGAGCGTCGAGCTTGTGCCCGCCGGGGTAGAGGGAGAGGCGGAAGGCGTCGGGGTCGCCTGCGCGGTCGTAAACGTCTTTCAGGATTTGACCGCCCAGATCCACTTCGCTCAGGGTGAAGAGAGGGTCTTCGGTGCAGTTGAGGACGAGCGTGGAACGCGGGGCGCGGAGGCCCAGGATTTCCGCAAAGTCCAGGTCTCGGGGTAGGAGAGGCGTATAAGTCATCCAGGTATGGGTCCAGTTTTTGTAGAGCAGCAAATCGAGCCAGGTGGTAAAAAAACCGGCGCAAAAGCAGGAGCGGATACGGTCATCCAGCCCGGCGAGAAAAACCGTACGCATGCCCCCGCCTGACAATCCTCCGCAGCCGATGCGCTCGGGGTCTACATCGTTCCGGGAGCAAAGAATGCTGAGAGCCGCCTGGTCTTCCTTCAGGTAGACCCCCGGCCAAGTCGTGCCCGCGCAGAAGAGAGCCTTTGCCATGATGTTCTCATGGTCGGCGGCCCATCGATTGTAGGCGACCACCTCTTCGGGCCTCTCCTCCGGGCCGGGGTCGGCAACGCCGCGCTGCACCGGAGGCAGGCAGTCGGCGATGCGGACGCGCCTGCTGGCGAAAGGAAAGGTGTCGTGCGCCAGGACAGCGAAGCCCCGCCGGGCGATCTCATTGGCCCATGCCAGGCCGCCGTAGTCCTCATCCCGGTGCTGTCGGATCAAGGGGTGGATGTCGCCGTCCACCTGGGCGATTTTACGCCACCCGAAGTATTTCATCCCCCCGTGGTCGTGCAGGGCGAGGATGCCGGGCAGCTTTCCGGCAGCCTGTTCGGGCTTCAGGAAAACGGCCTCGGTGCGCGGCCCCCAGGGAAGCTGCCAGGAAAGCCGCTCCGCATAAAGGCCCTCGTATGCGCCCGCCCACTCCACGGTCGGCCTGGGCGTTTCCGCGAGCATCGGCGGGGCCAGCAGTTCCCAGACCCGCTCCCGCGCCCGCTGCCGCCAATCCTCCACATCCGCAAACCTCCCCGAACGGAGAGAGAATGCTCCGACCTCCCGCCCGACGACTCCAGCCGCCCAGGGGCCGTAACTGCCGATGGTTGTCTGTGACATCGAAATCCTCCTTGTCCATCATCAAACGTGAAATCACCATCAGGGCTTTCGTTTGTGGGAAGACCCGATCATATCTGCCTGTCCGCGTTATCAAGGCGCTCAATCGTTACCGGGCCGCCTGCCTAAAAACAGGCGTTCAACGCAAAGCCCCTGAGCAGTATCATTCCCGGAAGCAGTGTCCCTTCCAAACACAATACACTCACTCTGCGCTTTTCACCATTCCATAATATCTCGGCCTGGTAGAAATCGCAGATTCTTTCACTGCCGTCGCCCAGAGCGATCACCCGCTTTGCCAGCGGAATCAAATGGAGACCCTCTACATCTCTTCCGGGAAGAGATACGATCCATTGTATCCTGTATCGATGATTACTTTGAGTTCTCTTGGCCCTCCATTCGGCCCGAAGACAGCCATGACTATGGTGGCCTCACAATCCGCATTGATGACTCCGTTGATCACCTGCCTTCTTCCTCCATCACGCCAGAGAAGCCAGCAGTTCCCGGGGCGGCCTTGAATGGGGCCAGGCGAAAGCGTGTCGGAAGGCCGCGTCCTGACAGGCCAGTATCCGACGGAAATCGATGATGTCCTGGGTCAGCAGATTTTCGTATTCCCAGGAGAGGCGGACATTGTGCAGCCCGGCGTTATCGGTGCAGATGGCGATATCCACCCCTTCGGCCTCGCACCTTTCGAAAACCAGGCGCAGGTCGTCCAGCGTTCGCAGGGTTCCGGTTTTGAGATAGGTGGTAGGGCAGACTTCCAGACACTGGCCTCTCTCTGCCAGGCCGGGCAGGAGTTCGGGATACCGGAGCGGAATCTGAATGCCATGCCCGATGCGGCAGAGGTAAGGGAGGAGTTCGGGATGGCAGCCCGAACCGGTTTCATAAAGGTGGCCGGTCGTTTTGATCCCAGCATCCCGGGCGTACCGGAATATCTCGATAAATTCGTGCAGATTGTCCTGATAGAGGGCATCCGGCCCTGCCAGATCGATCCCGCATACATACTGCGGCAGGCGGATCGCCAGATCGACGATAGCCCGGTTCACCTCATAGGGCAGGCGGCTGTGCATGCATAATATCTGCCGCATCAGGAGCGGGTAATCGGGCATCGCTCCGGCTTCGGCGATCAGTTCCACCACCTCCTGCATCCGGCCCAGGCGAGCGGGTATATCCAGAGACGGGTCGGTGCGGTAGAAGGGAGTGTGCCGCAGTTCCAGGTAGGTGATGCTTTCGAAGATATAGGCTCCGCGCACCAGTTTGGAAACGAAATAAGGCAGAGTCTGGCGATTCTGCACCGATTCCACCAGGGTGTGCAGATCCAGGTAATCGGTCAGGCTAGTATGGGGGCGCGTATAGAACGCTTCGAAGTCCTCATAATCGGGGTACTGCTTCGCCAGAGGATGGTTGTGGCGTATCAGAAACCGCCAGAAGATGCGGGGCACGATGGCCCCACCCAAATGACGATGTAATTCCGCGTGTAACGGCATGGCTTTAATGCTCCCGATAGGTCAGTTTGTCGTTATGTTCATCAATATCGGGTGTCTATCCTGCGAAAATCATGATATGGGAGGCTTCGATGGAAAATGAGGGGACGAGAAGGCGGCAGTTGTACGGGCTACTCGGTGATTTGCCGCCACGCCGCAGGCCGATCCGGGTGGAGAAGGTCTGGGAGCGTGAAGAGCAGGATTATATCCTGGAAAAGCTGACCCTGGACATAAACGGCTTCGAGCCGGTTCCCGCCTATTTCGCCCGACCGTACGGGGAGGCTGAGAGGCGGGCTACGGTGCTGTATAACCACGCCCACGGAGGAGATTACGACCTCGGTAAAGACGAACTCGTCAAGGGCCGGGGCGTTCTCCAGCAGCCGTTTTATGACCGGCTGCTGACGCAGATGGGATACAACGCGCTCTGCATCGATCACTGGGCGTTCGGGGAGCGCAAAGGGCGGCGGGAATCGGAGATTTTCAAGGAGATGCTATGGAAGGGCCGGGTCATGTGGGGCATGATGGTCTACGACAGCCTGCGGGCCGTAGATTATCTCTGCACCCGGACCGATGTCGATAAAACCCGGCTGGCGACTCTGGGCCTCTCGATGGGCAGCACGATGGCCTGGTGGCTGGCCGCGCTCGATCCCCGCATCAAGGCGTGCATCGATATCTGCTGCCTGACCGATTTCGACGCGCTGATCGAAGCGAACGGACTGGACGGCCACGGCATCTATTACTATGTCCCGCGCCTCCTGCGCCATTTCTCCACCGCGCAGATCAATGCCCTGATCGCCCCTCGCCCGCACCTGAGCCTGGCCGGAAACCTGGACACCCTCACCCCTCCGCCCGGGCTGGACAGGCTGGACGGGGAAATCGGCCAGGCGTATCGCGACGTCGGAGCGCCCGAAGCCTGGAAGCTGGTACGCGAGGATGTGGGCCACGAGGAAACCGTTTCCATGCGCTCGGAGATCGTTGCGTTTTTGAAGCGATGGCTGTAGCCCAAAACGCAGGGGCAGACCTGCGTGTCTGCCCTTTTCAGCTAAAGTATATATTAACCCAAGTTGCTACCTGCCACGCGGGGGCGGGGTTCGGGCCTTTGATAGACCGTTACCTAACCCCCCGCCCCCTGCCCGAAACGGGAAAGGGGAGAGATTATCTATAAAGCACCGCACTATCTATCCCCCTCTCCCCGTTTCGGGGAGAGGGGCTAGGGGAGAGAGGTAACCCCGTCCCCGTTTCGGGGAGAGGGGCTAGGG
>JADLDR010000231.1 GCA_020846535.1 Armatimonadota bacterium
TCGCTTCACCCTTTTACGCTCACTGGTCCAGGTGCGGTAAGCGGTTGCGCTCCGCTGGCGGAGCGCCTTCACACCGGAGAGGATCGTTCGACCAACACAGGGCGAACTCCTTGTGCTGCTATGGGGGCTCGCTTCTCAAAAGAAAGGAGGGAGTCCAGGGAGGACACGACCCGAAGGGTCTGCGGCCCTGCCGCTGTCGCCTGAAGGCGAACAGTCCCCTAGCCGTATTTTTATGGCAAATCCGGTCACAATAGCGATCATCGGTGCAGGCAGCGCGACCTTTTCAGGGGGCGTCATCCGGGACCTGTGCGTTCATAGGGGGCTGCACGGAAGCCATATTCGCCTGATGGATCTCGACCGGCGGAGGCTGGAGAACGTCTGTCGGATGGGGGAGCGGTTGTCCGGGGAATTGAAGACGGAACTCTCTTTTTCCAAAACGACCGACCGCGCCCAAGCCCTGGCCGGAGCGGATTTCGTGCTGAACACCGCGCAGGCCGGCGGCCACGACTGAGGCACAGCGGGAGATGGTGGAAAAGCACGGCTATTACAGAGGGGCACGCCTCCAGGACTTCGGCCAGGCTCTTTTCTTTTTGGAAGTGTCCCGGGATATGGAGCGGCTCTGTCCGGATGCCTGGCTGATCCAGTCCGCCAATCCCGTCTTCGGGAGATGCACCTTGATGGCGCGGGAGACCGGGATCAAAGTGCTGGGCCACGGCCATTACGGCTATCTGGAAATCGCAGATACGCTGGGCCTTGAGCGTGAGCATGTTTCCGCCGAGATGCCGGGCTTCAATCTCTGGATATGGATGACCGATTTCCGCTATCGGGGGCAAAACGCCTACCCGCTTTTGGACGAATGGATCGAGTCGAAGATCGAGGAATACTGGGCTTCGGATACGCACGGCTACGGAGCCAACCAGATGCGCCGGGCGGCCATCCATCAGTGCCAGCTCTTCGGGCTGATGCCCATCGGCGACACCCCGCGCATAGTCGGCTGGTGGTATCATATCGATCTGGTGACCAGGCAGAGATGGTTTGGCCCGGCCGGAGGGTTCGATTCCGAAATCGGCTGGGGACAATACCTCAAGGATGTGGCAAAAGGAGCGGAACGAGTCGAACAGGCTGCCCGGGATGAAAGCCGCCCCATCACGGAAATATTTCTGCCCGTCCAGAGCGGGGAACAGAGTTTCACAGCGCGCAGGCCCGCGGCCTGGATCAGGCCGAATCGCTCCTTACGGAATGGCTGCCCGATCCCCGCAACCGGCCTGTGGCCCGGTGGTTCGAGGATAACGGAGGCAGATCACCATATTGACAGCCTCACGAGCCGATGCTATAATGGGCTGAGCGTTTAGATCGAAAGGCCGCTTTGTAAACGGAGATGCAAAGCGGCGAAACTGCCCGGAGGACACCATGAACAGAATATGGGAAGCTGTTATGATCGCTCTGTTGCTCTTGTCGGCGGCTATGCTCTCCGCCGCGCCGCCAGGGAAAGAGAAAGCCAAACCCGCGCCCGGAGTGGTCGGAGAATGGCTCTTCCGCAGTGAGGAGATGGAGATACGCCTGATCCTGAAGGCCGACGGGCGTTTCACCCGCACCCTGAAGACCGCTGAAGGAGAGGAGACGGATGCCGGAACCTACTCCGCCAAAGGCGGCAAGCTGGTCGGCAAGCCCGAGGGCGAGAGCGAAACCGTCACCCTGAACTACCGCCTGGTGGGGGACAATGAAATGGAAATCATCGACAAGGACGGAACGGGCGTCAGGATGGTCCGTCAGAAAAAGGCGGCCCCAGGAGAAGGGGGCGATAGCCCCTCCGAGGAAGTCCGCTCCTCCGTTCCGAAAGCGCAAGCCTCCACCGGTAAGCGGCCCCCTACCCTGGTACTCCGGCGCACCCCGGAGCCGCGCGAGAAAGCCTTCACCATCCTTGTCCCCCGCGGCTGGCTGGCGGAAGGCGGGATGATGCGCTGGACGCCGGAGGTGGCGGGCGTCAATAACGCTATCGAGGCCAAGCTCGATTTTACCGTCAAGAACGATGCCGCCGGAACGGTGATGGCCCGGTGGATGCCCGATATCTCCTATGCGGACACCAGCGGCTCGCTGGCTGGAGGAATGTTTCCTATCGGGTCTGAGTATAACGGGAACATCGCTCTGCCCAAGATGTCCATCACCGATTATCTGGTCAGGGCCGTTCTTCCCCGCGCCTTCCCGAAGGCCGCCGATGTGCGGATCGTCTCCCAGCAGCCGATGCCCAAGCTGGCCCAGCCATATATCCAATGGGCCAGAGCCGTCGGGCTGCCTCCGAATATGACCTATTCAGGCGGCGGCGTGACGGTGGAATACAAGGAAAACGGCGTTCGCTACCGGCAGCTGATGATGGCCGTTGTGGAGGATTTCGGCGCGGCAGGGGCCGGCCTGTGGAAAAGCAAAAGCACCATGTCCCTCCGCGCCCCGGCGGCGGATTTTAAGGCATGGATTCCCGTGCTGAAGCTCATCCAGGAATCGGTGCATATCAACGCCAAGTGGCTTCTGGATGAAATAAGGGCGGTCGCCAAGCGGGCCGGGTATGTCGGCGAGGTGCAGGCCAATATCCGTGAAATCGACCGGGCTATCACGGAACACCGGCAGAAAACCAATGCCGAGATTAACCACCAGATGTACCTGAACCTCACCGGGCAGGAGGATTACGTCAACCCCTTCACCAAAGAGGTGGAGACCGGCTCCAACGAATGGAACTACCGCTGGACGAACCCGGCAGGGGATGTCATCTACTCCAATGACACCAACTACGATCCTCGCCGGGATACTTCCCTCCAGCGCCAGGACTTCAAAAGAACCCCTGTCCGGAAGCCGAATATCTGATAAGGGCGAAACAGGCCGCCCCATAGGCATCCGTTCAAGGAATGGAGGCATAGGCTTTGGAATCGGGCCGTGAAACAGGGGCCTTTATCGAGAAGACGGTTTTCTGCGGAACGGGGCCAGGACGTCCAGGCGGCTCACCGCCGTCTTCCGCGTGAATCGCATCAGCCCACCTGGGCGCGTATAACCTGGCTTGGGCCAGCCGCATGAACAAATCCCGAAGCGCCGCCGAATACAGCACGCATCCGATACAGCAACCGGAGGGATCATTCGTAAAGACCCAGGCGCTGCGCTTCCGCCGTCAACTCGCCCAATACCTGTTCGCGTGCCGCCCGCCCGGTTTCCATATACATTTTGAGATCGGTACAGCGAATGGGCCGAGGACTGCCGACCTTCCGGTAGGGAATCTTCCCCGAATCCAGAAGTTTGATGAGGTGCGGGCGTGAGACTTGCAGCAAATGGGCAGCCTGCACGGTGGTCAATTCGGCCTGCATTGGCATTAAGGTCACCGGAGTGCCCCGGGCCATCTCTTCCAGAAGGCGCACCAGCAGAGCCAGCGTCCGGCCTGGCAGCACCGCTTCGATTCGCTCTCCGGAAGGGGCGGTCAAAGTCAGGCACAACGGGGCCTGACCCTGCGCCAATGGCGCAAGGCGTTCAGAGTCGCTCGGGCCTGGGCGATCTCTCGGGCCGTCAGGTCAAGTGGGGATTCGGAATTCACTATCGATGCAGGCATTGTCTCCTCCTGGGATCGCATCTCGCTTCTATCATGCCGCATCCGACGTATAAATGCGATAAGTGTAACAGCCGGACGGAAGACAAGCCTGATGGCATCTCCTGTTTGACAACCGCGCGCTTTTCTGTTATAACCAGATTATGATGGAAAAGCCGAATTTGGGCCTGACTTCAGCCGGACCCGGAACCGATGCAGCCGACGGCCAGCTTGCGGGCCAGGGGCGCATCACGGGGAGGGCGATTGTCGGGGGGCTGCTTTTTCTGTCCCTGATCATCGCCTGGATCGCCCACACGGAACTGAGCGCCAGCGCCTTCCTCAGCTCCTGCTCCATCATCATGCCCGCCGTACTCCTTCTCTTCCTGATCGTCCCCCTCAACGCTCTGCTGGCCCGCTGCTTCCCTGGTCTGGCCCTGACCCGGTGCGAACTGCTGCTCGGCTACATCCTGATCGGCGTCTCTGTCGTGCTGACCGGCTACGGCATGCTCCAGGTACTCATTCCGGTCATGGGATCCTCTTTCTATTTCGCCACCCCGGAGAACCGGTGGGCGGAGCTTCACTATCTCCTTCCCCATTGGCTGACTGTCCGGGATCCGGCGGCCCTCAAGGGTCTTTTCCAGGGGGAAAGCGCGGTTCCCTGGACCGTCTGGCTTCTCCCTCTGGCCGCCTGGTTTTCCTTCCTGCTGGCCTTTGTGGGGCTGATGCTTTGCCATGCGCTGCTGCTTAGCCGCCAGTGGATCACCGCCGAACGCCTCACCTTCCCTGTCGTCGCCCTTCCCCTAGAAATGACCGCCCCCCGGGCCGCCCTCTTCAGAAACCGGGCCATGTGGATCGGGTTCGTCATCCCTGCCCTCCTGAACACCGCAGGCGTACTGCACTACTGGTATCCGACGATCCCGGACGCCAGCCTGGGGAGCGGGAACTACGGGAAGCTGTTCGTCACAGCGCCCTGGAACGGGATCGGGACGCTGTGGGTGACGACACATCCGTTTGTGGTGGCGCTGGCGTATCTGCCTCCGGCGGATATCTCCTTCAGCGTCTGGTTCTTCTTTCTGATCGGGAAGCTGCTGAGGGTTGTCGGGGTGTATATGGGGTGGAGCGCGCCCTACGAAGGGGAGTCGGCAGGCTCACAGCAGTTTCCCTATCCGGCCCAGCAGTCTTCCGGCGCGTTTCTGGCCTTCGGCCTGTTCGTGCTGTGGAAGGGCTATCCCGGGCTGAGACAGGCTGTGGCTTCGGCCTGGCGACGGGAAGGTGACGTGCCTGAAGAGGTGCCGGTCAACCGGTGGGCGGTGGCGGGCATCGGGTTCTTCGGGCTGTATCTGATCGGCTTCCTCTATCTCGCCGGGATGTCGCTGCACTGGGCGCTGCTGCTGGTGGCTTTCTGTATGCTGGTCGCTATCGTTCTGGCCCGCCTGCGGGCCGAAACGGGAACGCCCTGGGCCTACGGGCTGTTCGGGCTGTCCCGCGACGCCGGGCAAACCCTGGTGGCGACCTTCGGCCCCCGTAATTTCTCGCCTTCTTCCCTGGCGACGGTCGGACTGACGCAATGGTTCTACATGGATCCGCGCTTTCTGCCGATGGCGCATCACATCGAGGCTCTGAAGATGGGGGACTCGGCCCGGATGCGACGGGGCAAGCTAGCGGCCCTGATCCTGCTGGCCTCGGCAGTCGGTATCCTGGTAGGTTACTGGGCCTGTCTCACCGTCTCCTACAAGCTGGGCATCGCCACCGCAAAGGTTTACAGCAACACCCTGGCCTGCGCCGTCCGTTCTCCCACCACCCTTGCCGACTGGCTGACCAACCGGACGAAACCGGAACTCTCCGGCCTACCCTGGGTCGCGGGAAGCGCCCTCTTCACCATCGCCCTGATCTGCGCCCGCCAGGCGTTTGTCTGGTGGCCTTTTCATCCCATTGGCTATGTCGTCTCTGAAACCGGAACCCCCTACTACGCCTGGTCGCAGTATTTCCTGGGATGGTTCTTCAAAGCGATGGTGCTGCGCTATGGCGGGATGAAGCTATACGCGCGCTCCGTGCCCTTTGTAATCGGGGTGATCATGGGGCATATCGTCAGCGTCACCGCCTGGTCGTTTGCCGGGTGGCTCTTCAAACTCCCGCTCAGCTCGATGATGTAAGACAACATGAGGCGGAAAGCAAGATGAGATTTGCTGGTATCATCTTGGATCCCTTACACTACCCCGACGCTGAAATCGGTTCCTTCCCATTTTGCCGCATCCGGCCAGTAGAAGGTGAACGAAACAGCATCGCCCGGTCGAAGGGCCTGCACCGGAAGATCGGCGATATGCATGCCCAGCCCCGTATCGTGTGTAGGGGTATCCCGAAGGGTGCGCCAGTGGTCATCGCTCCAGTGAACGAGGGCCGGAGCCAGCGTTTCGATCCGGAGAAATTGACCGGCCCGGATTGTGCGGCATTTGTGATTGAACCGCCAGAAGGCATGAGAAGCAACGCGCTTTTCGACAATATATCGCTGCACTGTCTGGAGTGGAAGATCGAAAACCCTGTCGTCCCGCAGGGAACGGCGGAGCTTGATATATTCGGCATGCGCCCAGACCAGGGGCATTGCGGAGCCAGCGGGGCGGCCCTTGAAGAGTTCTCGCTCGGGAATATCGGGCGCATCCCAGGTTTGTTCCGGGATCATACCTCCTTCATTAGCGAAGGCAGCCATGGCCTTCATCAGCTTTTCGGCTTCTTCTCTGTTGCCCAGGGCCAGCTCGTAGTGAGCGCGCTCCCCTACCAGAAGGGGCCATCCTCGTCCGATGCCGGTTCCATCGAAAGGGGAGCCGTCTTCGTGCTCGCCGTAACCGTCCCCGCTATAACGATGCCAGGTTGGGCCGTAAGGCGTTTCGGCTTTGAGCAAGGCGTCGATCACCTTCACAGTATCCAGAATACGCGGGTCATCGGGAGCGCGGAGCCCGAAACGAACCAGCGCCAGCGCATCCGGGCTGACAATACACTCAGCAGGCTGCTCGCTTTTCTCCGGCGGGCGATTTTTGATGGGAACGAATCCCTTGGAAGGTGATGCGGCCTCCGCCGATTCGGGTGGCGCTATGCGCACATAGTAGCCTTTGACCCCAACCTGACGCGCCAGATCGGTATCCTCAACATAGATCCATCGCTCGATATGGTCGTTCCAGGCATCTGCGGTTTCCGTAAGGTACTGAGCGACTTCAGGTTCTTCTGCCTGCTTGGACAGGCCCGCTGCAACCAGGAGGGCAGCTGTCTCCACGGCCAAAGTAAAGGGAGAATAACCCGGGTCTTCCTCCCAGCGGTCCTGCTGGGTAACCGGCCCGTTCTGCACCAGAAAACCGACGGCTTTCCGTACCATCGGATAGAGGCCGGCGACCTCTTCCGGGGCCAGCAGGCCGTTGCGGAGGGCAAGGTCTACCAGAAGGATCGGAAAGGCCGCCTCATCTAGTTGCAGTCCGTTCCAGTAGGGCGTACCGTCCAGCCACATGTTTTGCGGCCAGTGGCCGTCCGCTTCCTGAGTGGCCTGGAGGTAGCGTAGCACGCGCAGCGCATCCCCGCCCGCTCCGCCTGCCAGCATCCCGACGACCGCTTCGACCAAATCGCGGGGCCAGACCAGATGATAGCCGCCCAGGTCTTCATCGCCATTTTGAAAGCCCCACGGAATGGAGAGGCTGGCGATAATTCCGCCCGGGAACCCGGCGGCTTCATGAGCACGCAGGACGGCCATACTCACCCGATAAAGGTCTTTTTCTTGCAGGCATGATTCGCTTAACGGATAGACGGTCCGCTGCCAGTCCGTCCACTGCTGTATGTAATCTCGCAGGGCCGCAGGGAAGCCATCAAGAAGGCTGGTCCGGGCATTTTGTCCGGCCTCAGCCACGCTGGACCCGAATCCCAGGGCCAAAACGAACTCGTCCCTCGACAGGTTTATTTCCCCCGTCAGGGCGATATTTCCCTTTTCGGCTCTCTCATAGAGCCATTCCATCCGCCGGTGATGCGTCACGTCCTGCCAGCCGTCCGAGACGCCGACAAAGCCAACTGAGCGCAGCGCCCATGGAGACGAGCAGGCAAGCGCCAGGGCGCAGCCATCCCTTTCGGCGAAAAGCATGGGAACACCCTTATAGTCACCTACCCAGCCGGTATTCTCGGCCCCGCGATTGCCCAGGTGCGGGGCAAGAACGACATAGAGATGGTAATCGTCGGGATTACCCTTCAAGGCGGTGAAGCGGGTGCGCTGAAGCAAAACATCCCTGTGCGGATCGGTAATCACTTCCTTTTCGATCAGATAGCGCCCCTGGAAGCAGGTATTGACCAGCCGATACGCCAGCGCGCCTTCCTCCATATAGGAAACCTGACCAGCAGTATGCCGTTTTTCTTCCGAGACAAAGGTTTGCCCGTCACTTACCATGAGGCCCATATCGCGGGTGCAGGCCATGTCCACACGGGGATAATAAATTTCGTTCAGGATGCCGTGGCTGAGGGTAAACCAGACGCGGCTGATAGGATTTATGGCAGTTCCAACCCCGCTTTTCGCGCTGGAAGTCCAGCGCGGCGAGCTACCGGGCCATCCCGGAGCATGGGACGCTTCAATCATCTTGCTCCCCACCTTTATGCAGCGAACGCTCTGCCTGAATCCACCCAAACGGCGCATGGCCTGCTGACACGGTTCTTGCAACCTTTCGCGTCAGTCTCCCTCGCCCAGAACGCCGGTTTTGCGAAGGGCGGCCCCGTAGTCTTTCATCCAGGCGATTTCCTCCGGGGTCATCGGCTTGAAATCCTCCAGCGCCCGGACGTTTTCCTTCAACTGATCCAGGTTTTGCACTCCGGAGGCGGAGACATGCACCGCCGGATTGGAGAGGACGAATCGGTAGAAATCCCGGGCCTGGGGAACGGGCCTGTCCGCGGGCCAGTCGGAAGGCGGGGTGAGCAGCTTGCCTCCGCGCAGGTTGTTCATGATAACGACGCCCATGTTGTGCCGCATCGTTAAAGGGAATGCGATCTCCTCCGGCTCGGAGAAGGCACAGTTGTACCACATCAAGATGGTGTCGAACAGCCCGGTCGCCACGTTGCGGGCCATCTGGGGCCAGTTGTGGCCGGTCACCCCGAAAAAGCGAACTTTGCCTTCCTCTTTGGCCTTAAATCCCACATCGAGCGCGCCGTCCGGGGCCATCACCTTCGAGAGTTCATCAGGCGTGTTGACCCAGTGCATCTGCCAGATATCGATGTAATCGGTTTGCAACGCTCTGAGGGAGGCTTCCAGGCTTTCCGCCGCCCCTTTGTCGTCGCGGGCCATCGCCTTGGTGGCGAGGATCACCCGGTCCCTTCGCCCGCGGACGGCCTCCCCGATCACCTCCTCATCCTTGCCCTCCAGATAGCCCCGGGCCGTATCGATATAATTCAGGCCCATATCCAGGCCCGCCCGGAAGCTGTCGGCATCCATTCCGTAGCCCCCGCCGATAGCCAGTCTGACCACTTCCAGCCCGGTTTTGCCGAGAATCGTTGTCACCATGAGCGTTCTCCTGTGGATACATCCGAAATATTCCTATTCGTTCCACGCCTCAACGGAGCTTTCCTTCTGCTCTGCAGGGGCGAACCTATATTAACCCAAGTTGCCACCTGGCCCGGTGACCGTCCTGTTTTCCACGGTAGGGGCGCGATGCATCGCGCCCCATAGGTATCAAGATCAGGTAAAAGATCCTCGGGTCCTGGGGGAGGGGTGACCGCTCTCCCCTGGGATGGGTGACCTCTCTCCCCTAACCCCTCTCCCCGAAGCGGGGAGAGGGGGACAGAGGGTGCGGTGCTTGAGGGATCA
>JADLDR010000232.1 GCA_020846535.1 Armatimonadota bacterium
ACCATCTCGCGCATGTAGGGGAGGCTGAACCGTTCGTAGTGGGCAACCGAGATCATGTCCGAAGTGGCGGTGGCATCATCGATGTCAAGGGCGTTCCCGCCCGCGGAGGCGTAGGCGCGGAGTGTCTCGATGCTCTCTGCTCAAGGTTGGCCAGCCCCAGATAGTGATGGCAGGAAGAGAGGGTTCCGATCGCCGCGCCAGTGACGATGAATTCCCTGTCCCCGTATTCCTGGACGGCGGCCTTCATGTAATCGGTCAGCCCGGCCTCTACGATATCTCCGGCATGGGTGATGCGAACCTGCTCGCAGATATCCGCCTCATTGTAGAGGCGCGGGGTTTCGTTGGCCCGGTAATCGGTGGCATGGCCGCTGATGAGGCCGATGGGCTGCCAGTGTCCTCTTTTCTGTCGTGCCGGAAGAGCCTGCCATCTTTTTCGATATATTCCACCTGCTCCCGCGCCTGGCGGGAAGGCGCGTAGTGGGGCTGGATCATATCGAAGGGCGTCAGAGGGATCATCTGGCGGAAAAGGGCCAGATGATCCTCCGGAGAGGCGTTGAGCCAGCGGTATACCTCCCACTGCGACCTGCCGGTCAGTTCGGAAAAATGATCCTGCTGGTAAAGGGGCAGGTGGAATATGGCAACCGGCATTCTGTCCGGCCTCCTGCCTTCCAATGCAGCGCAGGCGCGCTCCTTGCTGGTCATGGGCAGGTAATACCTCCCTTAAAGAATCTCCACCTCGGTCGCCTCCAGGATGTCGCCGCGCATGCGTCCGGTGGCGCGAACGCGGGCGTTTTCCTTGATGTCGGAGAACTCCCTGTCTTTGCCGCCGGAGAGAATGTCGGTGCTGGAAGCGTCCACGATGATCGCCCGGTTTCCGGAACGGAGGCGGAAGCTCTGATCGTCTTTGAAAACCTCGACGACCATTCCCTCCATCGTTTCGGCTTTGGCAGTGTCTTTTTTGTCCGGCTCAGGCTTATCTTTCTCCGGAGCCGGTGGTTCCCTGTCGGCATCGGAGGCGGGAGCCGGTTTTTCCTCGATATTCACCCGCGGGCGGGCCGGGTCGGGGATGATTTCGATGCTCTGCGCGGTCAGTTTGCCCTTGATGTCGGCGGCTTTAACGGCAACGCGGTCGCCGATGGCGGCATCCTCTGGGGAAGCCTTTTTCCCCTCCAGAGTAAGGGTGGTCTCATCGGTCAGGAAGACGGTTTCCTCGCGATCATCGACCTGGATGAGCCATTCCGGGCTACGCATCCGGGCGATTTCCCCGCGGATCGTGCGGACGGTTTGGATTTTGCCGGCATCGACAACGATCCTGTCCGCCATGAGGCGGTTGCGTCTGTCTGGCTTCCCGTAGACCTCCAGGCGGCTTCCCACGGGAATCTGCTTGAAATCCACCGCCAGCCCGTCGGCCTGAATGCGGGTGCGCGAACCGACCGCGACGGTCCTGACGCTCTGGCCCGTCCGGAGGCGGATTTCACGCTTCTTCGTATCCAGGGAGGAGACCGTTCCTGCAAGGTCCGGGCGTTCCTGAGGGGCTTCCTCCCCCTGTTCCTTCGGCCTGCCGGTATCGCGGTCCGGGGAAACCTCCCGCTCCTCGATCTCGATACGGTCGCCCTCCACGATCCGGTTGGGCATCAGCCGCCCGAAGACCTTCACTCGGGCGCGCACCGGAATGTCGTTTATCTTGCCCTTCCTGCCGCCGGGGAGGAAGATATCGGCGAAGTCTACCTCCACGATATAGCGCACCCCGCCTTCGGGCCGGACGTCGATGGTCTTCAGGCGGGCATTCACCGCCGTCACCTCGCCGGAGGCGCTCCA
Source organism: Armatimonadota bacterium (assembly GCA_020846535.1). Classification (GTDB taxonomy): domain Bacteria; phylum Armatimonadota; class JADLDR01; order JADLDR01; family JADLDR01; genus JADLDR01. The sequence continues at coordinate 1,819 of JADLDR010000232.1, forward strand.
GTTTTTCTTATATTTGCCATCATCCTGCGCCCCACACGGCAGCCAGAGAGCGGCCAGCCAGAGGCCCAGCAGCCAGAATCCTTTATACTTCATCGGACGCTCCCTCCAATTTGGATCGAAACCACCTCAAGCAAATCCGATTATTAGACGATAAAGAGGGGAGTTTAGTTTCAGGGAAGCAACCTTCCCCTTGCCGAAGCTTGGCGAGAGGGCTGTGCGGGCGATTGCTGCTCCACCACATTTTTCTTTTTCCACCCCATTGACAAAATAGAACCTTCGTGTTATAATAAACATGAAATACCCCCAGGGGTATTTTCTAAGAGGACAATTGACAAGGGAGGGCCTTTCAGATGCCTTTGACCATTACGCATGATGAAAAGCTGCGGTTCGCAGCAGAGAGCGGAAAGCACAGCCTGGTGATCGACCTGCCGGAGGCGTCGGGGGGGACGGATGCTGGATTTTCGCCGCCACAGTTGTTTATCGCCTCTCTGGGCTCCTGCATCGGGGTGTATGTGGTGGGCTACTGCGAGCGAGCGGGTATATCCTGCAAGGGGATGAAAATTCACCTGGACTGGAAGATAGCCGAAGACCCCAGGCGCATCGCGGATATCCGGGTGCAGATCGATCTGCCTGCCGAGATTTCCCCAGCCCGGGAGAAGGCGATCCTGGCGGTGGCCGAACACTGTCTGGTGCATAACACCATCCTGCATACACCGGAGGTTGCGATCCAGTTGAACCACCATTGACAAACGCCCGATTTTGTTGTATCCTAAAGAAAAGATACCTGCCGGGGTATGGGCGGCGGGTGTTGGAAAACCGACAGCAGAGGGAAAGGGGAGATCGGTGCGATGCCTCTTTATGAGTACGAGTGCGCGAAGTGCAAGGAACGTTTCACGCTCCTTCAGGGCTTTTCCGCCGCGAAAACAGGTTATGAGTGCCCGAAGTGCGGGATGAAGGAAACCAGCCGGGTCTGGTCGTCTTTTGCGATGGCGGCCTCGTCCCAGCCGGAGTGCGCTTACCGGCAGGCGGGCTGCGATTCGGGCGGGTGAAAGCTCAAATAAGCCTGGCCGTGAGCCAGGACAGGAAGGCAATATCCCAGCAGGCGAGCCGGAAGGAGGCAGCCATGTTTCATTACACCCTGGAAAGCGATGCTCCGTTCGAGAAGGTGGTGGAGGCCCTCGAAGCCGAAGCGCCCAGGCGGCAGTTCCGCGTGTTGCACGTGCATGATGTGACGAAAACCCTTGCCGAGAAGGGCTTCGAGATGGTGCCTCTGAAAATTATCGAGGTGTGCAGCGCGAAATACGCGAAGCAGGCCCTCGATGCGGACAGGATGGTGAGCCTGATGATGCCCTGCCGCATCAGCGTGTGGAGCGAGGGGGGCAAGACTCACATTTCTACCATTCGCCCCGATGTGATCCGGGAATTCTATCCGGGCAAGGGGCTGGAATCGTTTGCCCGCGAGGTCGAGGCGGCGCTGAAGCTCATGATGGATGCTGCGGCGTCGTTGAAAGGATAAGAAGCCATGCTGGAAGTTGCGCTCATGCTGGCCTTTGTGGGCCTCTACATATTCGTTCAGCTGAAATGGGGGTGAATGAGCAAAGGCGCGTGCGAGTATCGCCCGCCCAAAGACAACGCCTCACAGGACGCTACGGAGGCGGCGGCTCACCCCCGGACAGGGAGTGACCGATGAAAGCTTTGATCGGTCTGATCATCGGGGGCGCTGCCGGATTTCTGATCGCGATGGCCTCCCAATGGCTGGGCAGCACCTGAACGATTACCTGCAACCCCTGGGTATCGGTTCCTCTTGGTTCCGCCCTGGGGCTGATCTCCGCTCTCGGCGAGGGCAGGAAATAAAAAAAGAGAGGTCAGGCTCCGTGCCTGACCTCTCTTTTTGTTTTGTGTGTATTGGCTTGAGTGAGGTGAATGAAGCAAGCGCAAAGCAATTTTGAGGGACTGCACTCGCCGAATCAGCGGAAAGCCCTGATTGAATACTGGATAGAGATAGCCATATTACAGGCCTTTGTAGTATAATGAGAGGAGGAGGTTCTATTGTGGTTGCCACAGCCGTTTTATCGCCGGTTGTCGTTGACGCCGACGGTATCGCATGGATTGGGGGCACGCGCTTCAAGGTGCTTCATATCGCCATCGATCACCGGATGGGGCGCACCCCTCAAGCCATCCAGGAGGCTCATCCCCATCTGGCACTCTTCCAGATTTACGCAGCCCTATCCTACTACTACGCGCACCAGGATGATTTCGACACCGAGATACGAAGGGCTGAGGATCTCTACCGCGCTGGTTGGGAAGCGCAGCAGGCCGACTCAGCCCATCAGTCTCACGTGAAGGCGCTGCAAGAACGCTACCAGGCCCTTCAGGACGAGTCAGCGTGAGCGTAGCTTTCTCTATTGACGAACACGTCGACATAGCGATCAGCCGGGAACTGAAGCGTCGCGGTGTGGATGTTATTACCGCGCAGGAGGGCGGGCGGCGCAAAGTTGCCGATCCGCTGCTGTTGGACCGGGCAGCGGAACTGGGGCGCGTCTTCCTCACCTATGATCACGATTTCCTCCAGGAAGCCGCTTTGCGGTAGCGGTATGGTATCCCCTTTGCCGGCATCGTCTTTGCTCGTCAGCGCGATGTGGAGCAGGAAATCGGCCTCTGATTGGATGCGTTTGAACTGGTGGGAATCGCCGGGCTGCCGGAAGATTATATCAACTGCGTCAAGTACCTCCCCTATCTCCTCTAATGCACTGCCCTGGCAGCTCCGGCGGAAAATCCTGCTGTTATAATTGATCCCGTGGATCGCCTACGCCAACTGCATCGGCATAATGATATAGGTGAAATCGATGTCCTCCGCCGGTTTGAGGACGCCGGGCTTGAGGGGGTCGGTAAGTTCAAGGTGAAGGCCCTCGAAGTCCATGACGTTCAAGACATCGGCCAGGTATTTAGCGTTGAAGGCGATCTTGATATCCCCGCCCTCGCGGGTCATCTCCACCTCCTCACGGGCGCGACCCACCTCGCCGCTTTCGGCGGTGAGAATCAGCTTGTCCTCATCGGTGGCGAAGATGAGGCGGTTGGCGCTCTCTCGGGCGACGATGGAGGCGCGGCGCACGGCCTTGGAAAGCTCGTCAGTCTGCATGGTCAACCGCTTATCGTGGCTGGAAGGGATGACGCGCTCGTAGTTGGGGAACTGGCCTTCGATCAGGCGGGAATTGAGGCGGAAGCCATCCATGGTGAAGACGATCTGGTTGTCGGCGATATTGGCCTCCACCACGGGGCCTTCCTCGTTGACCAGGACGCGCTGGAGTTCGTTCATGGCCCGGGCGGGAACGATGGCCGAGGCCGAGTCCCTGCCGCTCAGGATTTCCGCGCTGCGGAGCGCCAACCGGTGCGTGTCTGTAGCGACCAGCCGCAGGTTTGCGCCGTTCAGGACCATGAGTACCCCGGTCAGGAAGGGGCGTGTCTCGTCCGTGGCGACTGCAAAGATGGTCTGGCGCAGCATTTCCCGCAGGAGGGCCTGCTGGATGGTGAACCCGGAGCCTTCCGCCACCTCGGGAAGCATCGGGAATTCGTCGGCGGAGAGGCCCAGAATATTGTAGTCGGATCGCTGGCATTTGAGGTGGATGGTGTCCTTTTCGTCCACCTCCATATAAACCTCGCTCTCCGGCAGGGTGGAAAGCATTTCGGTCAGAATGCGGGCCGGAGCGGTGGTGGCTCCTTCCGCTTCCACGATGGCCGGGACGGACAGATCCATCCCGATCTCCAGGTCGGTTGCCAACAGGCGCAGACGGTCGCTCCCTTCGGTCTTGAGGAGTACATTGCTCAAAACGGGCAGCGTGCTGCGCCCCCCGGAAACGGCCCTTCCGACGGTCTGCATCCCCTCATAAAAATCTTTTCGGCTACAGGTCACTTTCATGGATTTCTCTCCTTCAAGGGTTGTTCTTTCATCTCTACAATCAATGAGGCCAGCACGAGCTGGCGGGGAGACACCGGCTCCGGGGCGGGCGCGAGCCAGCCTTCCTCCAGGCCCGTTTTCTCCAGGCGCTCCAGGAGGGCGCTTTTCCAGAGGTCGCGAGGCTCCGCGGATGGGGCAGAGGCTTTCAGCAGGCGAAGCGCCTCCGCCAGCGTGGAACGCTCGCGGTCGCAGTCGGGGCAACCCAGGAGATGCTTCCGGAGGCGGTCTTCCATTTCCTCGCTCAGCTCGCTGTCCAACAAGTTGGGCAGGAGAAGCCTGACATCCTCGCAGTTCATGACGGTTCTCCCCAGAGTTCCAGCAGACGGTCTCGCAAGGCTTTTCGCGCCCGGTGATGCAGCGATTTGGTGGCCGGTTCGCTCCTGCCGATGATTTCCGATACCTCACGGTTACTCAACCCCTCGATATCGCGCAGGATCAAAAGGCTCCGGTATTCCTCGGGCAGAGAATCGAGAGCATCGGCCACTGTCCGGTTCCGCTCTCTTCTCTCGACCTCTTCCGTAAAAGAAGCGGAGGCGTCTGCCTCTTCCAGAGGCAGGACGATCAGGCGCGGCTGGCGCAGGCGATCCAGGCAGAGGTTCCGGACGATCCGGAAAAGCCAGGAGGAAAAAGCTCCCTCGCCCCGGAAGTCTCGCGCAAAGCGAAAAACCTTCAGGAACGCTTCCCCCGTGATCTCTTCGGCATCCTCATGGGAGTGCAAAAAGCGGCAGGCGAACCCGAAGGCCCTGTCGGCGTAACGGCGGTATAGCGCCCCCATCGCCTCGCTGTCGCCGCGCTTCAGGCGCTCCAGCAATTGCTCATCGAAATCGTCCAAAGGAACCCTCTTCTCAGGACAGGGGGCGTCCTCAGCCCGCCTTCGCTACTTCCATCAGGCATGACGTATGAAATGGGAAAAAAGTACTGCGGGGGAGGAAGATTTTTTCGAGGAAAGCAGCAGGGCGATCACAAGGATCGCCCCTACAGATCGGACGGGATCGTTCGAGAGGTTGATCAAGCACCCAGGAACTGCTCGCCCCGCCGAAGCCTGGAGAGGGGCGATTACCTGCTTCCTTTCCCCTCTCTTCCCTGATGCCACCTTTCGACAGCGGCCCGGTAGACCTCTTTAAGAGGAACCTGCTTTTCGCTGGCCAGGCGCTTGCAGTCCTCGTATTCGGGTTCGACGGTTTGGGGGATGCCGTCCAGGCTGGCGATTTTGACGCGAACGGGGCCGTAAGGGGTGGAGACGTCCTTCCACTCCCGGTCCAGGCAGTATCGCTCGACGCGGGAGACGCGAATGCCCAGGGTGGTCGTCTCGGAGAAAAGAATGGGAAGCAAGTCGGCTTCGCGCTCCGGAGGGGAGAGGACGGTGAGCATGGCGGCGGGCCGGTTCTTTTTCATCTGGACCGGAGTCATAAAGACATCCAACGCCCCTTTCTCGAAGAGGCGCTCCATCAGGTAGTCGTAGAACTGGGGGTTCATGTCATCGATATTGGTTTCCAGGCAGGTGATCGGATGGGCGCGCGGCTTGTCCTCCGCATCGCCGATGTAAACGCGGAGAAGGTTTGGGAAGGTGAACTCCTTCTTCCCTGCCCCATATCCGACTGAGGAGACGCGCATCTCGGGCATCTTGCCGAACGATTTTCCCAGGGCGCTCACAATAGCCGCTCCGGTGGGGGTGACCATCTCGCCCTCCGCATCCACCGGGTAGACCGGAATGCCCCGAGTCAGTTCCACTGTCGCCGGGGCAGGAACCGGCAGCACGCCATGAGCGGCTCGGATGAACCCGTGTCCGGCGGGCAGCCGGGAGACGTGGACCTCTTCCACCCCCAGCATTTCCAGCCCGATAACGGCACCCACGATATCCACGATGCTGTCCACCGCGCCCACCTCGTGAAAATGGATCTCGTCCAGGGAGGTATTGTGTACCTTCGCCTCCGCCTCCCCCAGCCGCCTGAAGACAGCCACGCTCTGCGCCTTCACCCGCTCCGACAGGCCGCTCTCTCCGATCATCCGCGCAATCTCCGTAAAAGAGCGGTGATGGTGGTGCTGACCGTGGTGGTCGTGTTCATGGATATGCACATCGAAATCCACCGCCGTGATGCCGTGCGACACCTTCTGCCCGAACCGGAGTTCATATCCGTCAAGGCCCAGCTTGCTCAACTCGCTTTCCAGGGCCTCCGGATCCACCCCTGCGGCCACCAGCGCCCCGATGGTCATATCCCCGCTGATCCCGGCAAAACAATCGAAATAGGCGATACGCATGAAATCTCCTTTAGAAGTGAAGGTAGGGCTGCCTTCCGCGTTATCTTTCGTTCACCAGATGGGCGAAAAATCCCGCGCCGAAACCGTTGTCGATATTGACGACCGCCACTCCGGAGGCGCAGGAGTTAAGCATGGTGAGAAGGGCGGCCAAGCCCTGGAAGCTGGCCCCGTAGCCGACGCTGGTGGGCACGGCCACCACCGGGCGGCTGACCAGGCCGCCGACCACGCTGGCAAGCGCCCCTTCCATCCCGGCCACCACCACCAGGGCGTTCGCGTTCTGGAGGAGGGCCGTTCGGCCCAGCAGGCGGTGAATGCCCGCCACCCCTACATCGTAGAGCCGCTCGACCCGGCTGCCCATGGCTTCCGCGGTTACGGCGGCCTCTTCCGCCACGGCGATGTCGGAGGTGCCGGCGGAAACGACCAGGATGTAGCGGGAGGGATCTTTCGGGACCGGGGTTTGCCGGGCGATCAGGGCGATGCGGGCCGCTTCGTGGTAGACCGCTTCCGGGGCGCAGAGGCGCATGGCTTCGAAGGCTTCCGGGGTGACGCGGGTCGCCAGGATCGTATCGCTGTACGTCCGCATCCGTTCCACGATGCCGGCGATCTGGGCCGCGGTTTTGCTGGCGCAGAAGATAACCTCCGGAAAGCCGGTCCGGAGAGACCGGTGGCTGTCCAGGGTGGCGTAGCCTAAGTCTTCATACGGAAGGCGCTTGAGGGACTCCAGGGCATCCTCCACCGAGGTGTCCCCGCTCTGAACCGATTCCAGAAGCTGCTGCAACCGCTTTACATCCACATCAGGCTCCTTGCAGGACGGTGGACCGAAGCGAGGGAGGTGTTTCCAGGCCGTGTTCGGCCAGAAGCCGGGCATCGGCGAAAAGAGAAGGGGGGAGGCCATCGGCGACCAGGCGGCCTCGGTCGATCAGGAGGGCGCGGGTGCAAATCTCCAGGGCCATCTCCATGTCGTGAGTGGCGATGATCTGGGTGACAGGCAGGCGGCGCAGGATTTCGATGAGGCTTCGCCGCGAGCGCGGATCCAGATGCCCGGTCGGCTCGTCCAGGGCCAGGATGGACGGCTCCATCACCAGAAGCCCGGCCAGAGCGACCCTTTTTTTCTCCCCTCCGCTCAGATGGTACGGTTCCCTGTCCTCATAACCCGCCAGTCCGACCTCGGCAAGCGCCTCCGAAACCTTTCTCGGGATGCGCTCCGGGGCCATTTCCAGATTCATCGGGCCGAAGGCGACATCTTCCCCAACAGTGGGCATGAAAAGCTGGTCGTCCGGGTTCTGGAAGAGCAGCCCCACCTGGCAGCGCACTGCTTTCAGATGAGAGCGGTCCACAGGCGCTCCGTGGATGAAAACCTCGCCCTGCCCCCGGTAAATGCCGTTCAGGTGCAGCAGGAGAGTGGATTTCCCGGCCCCGTTCGGGCCGACCAGCGCCACCCGCTCCCCCTGCCCGATCTCGAAGGAAAGCCCGTCCAGCGCCCTGCGCCCGCCGGGGTATGCGTATGTCAAATTGTGAACCGAAATGGCGGCCATGCTGTTTTAGTTTACCGAAAAATGGGCTAAGAGTCAAATGGGAATCACCCGGCTAAGGGCAACGGCCCCTGGCCCCCCGCCTTAGCAAGCTGAATACCCGACACTTTATAGGGCGCACATACAGGGACGCTCCTATCCAGGCAAACTTTTTGTCCTACGGAATCGGCCCGATAGCCATCGTTGTCCCCAGCGCAAGTCCCAGGCTCATGAAGGTGATCGCCAGCCCTATGAAGAGGCTGTCGAGCGGCGAGAGGCGTAAAACGGACAAAGTCCGGAATTCGCCGTCGAAGCCGCGGGAGAGCATGGCCTGGAGAATGCGTTCGGCGCGTTCGTAGGTGCGGAGAAAGAGGGAGGCGGCCATCGCTCCGACGACCCGGAGGTTCCGGCTCCAGGGAAGGACGCCTGCGGATCGGGATTCACGGGCCTGCATCATCCGGTGGGCTTCCTCGGCCAGCACGAAAAGGTAGCGGTACATGAAGGCAAGGAGAAGCAGCATCGCATGCGGGACGCGCATCCGGTGCAGTCCGGCGAGAATGTCCGGGAAGCGGGTGATCATGCTGAGAAGCGACAGGGACAGCACGGCCAGAGAGGATTTCACCGATACGCCTGCCAGCACGTAGAGGCCGCGTCGGGATACGAGCCAGGGGCCGACCGGAACCCGCCCTGAAGGGCCTTCCGCCATCCAGGGAAGGGAGACGGCGACCATCAGGACGAAGGGAAGCGCAAGGCTGAGGCGGGCAAGGAACACGCCGGGCGGAATCCGGGCCGCCGCTGCGGTCAGGGCGAGGAAAGCGAGCGTCACCGCCATTACCGGCCATCGGCGCACATCGGTCAAGACGACCAGGAGGGCTATCAGCATAAAGACCGCCGTTTTGGAGCGCGGGTCGAGGCGGTGGAGCCAGGTGGTTCCGGCGCGGTAGGGCAGCAGGAGCGAGCCGTTCATGGCCTCCGCTCTCTTGCCTGAAGCCAGCGACCGATCAGCCAGCCGACACCGAAGACGATCAGCGTGCCGGCAATGCCCGCCAGAGCGGTTCCGGGCCGTTCCGAGGCGATGCCGGGCATCCGGTAGTCGGACATGGGCGCGGCGACAGCGGGCCGGGCCGCTTTCTCGGCAAAGCCCAGGGTTTCCGAAGCCCATTCGAGGCCGTCCGGAAGCGAGGAGGCGAGCGGGGCCAGCAGAGCCGCCAGTACCAGGGCCGCCAGCAGGCCCCACTGCCAGAGAGGGCGTTCAGACATGCTCGATGCTTCCTTCCGGTCGAATGTGTTCCACCAGGTCCGAACGGGCCTTGCCGACAGCCGCCAGCGCCGCCGCCGTGATACCCCCCTCGGCCAGGCCGATCAGGGCGTAGATGCCGACCACCGGGATGAAGGCTGCTCGAAGGGCGACGGTCCCCGACAGGCCTAGTTCCAGAACCGTGAAGGCGGCTCCCAGCACGGTCGAGAGCCAGGCGGCGATAAAGGCGGCGGCAGCCTCCTTTTTGCCGCCCGGAAGGAGGCGGTTCAGGAGGGTGAAGACCGCATATCCGGCGAGAGTGCCGGCGATGCCCATATTGAAGATATTGGCTCCCAGGGCGGTTAGGCCGCCGTCCTGGAAGAGAAAGCACTGGACGATGAAGACCGCGCTCATCACCAGGGTGGCTGCCCAGGGGCCGAGAAGGATGGCGGCGAGGGCGCTTCCCATCAGGTGGCCGGAGACGCCGCCCGCGATAGGAAAATTGATCATCTGGGCCGCGAAGATAAAAGCGCCCATCACGCCCAGCATCGGGATGCGCTTTTCGTCATATTTATCGAGCCGTTTGATGCTGTAGGCCACGGTTCCGGCGGAGACCGCACTCATGGCGGACCAGACCGGGACGCTGAGATAGCCGTCGGGAATGTGCATCGGATTATCGTTTCATGTTGGACAGGAGCGAACCGTCAGCCGGTCAGCTCATCGATCAGGGACTGGACGCGGCTTCGGGCGGATTCGGTTTCCTCTTCTTCCACCCGGAAGGAGCAGGTCAGGACGACTCCCTCGCGCGTGTCTTTGGGAAGGTATCGGGCGGGCAGCATCACCTTGTTCTGCTCCTCGTCTCCCAGCAGCAGCACCGCGATATCGCCTTCGATCCGGTCAAGAAAGGCCCGGCAGTGACTTTCACGGATACGCGCCAACGATGTCTCCTTGCTTTATAAGAGCGGCGGAACGATGAAATACTCAATCGAGCCACAAACCCGGTGGCCTGGGCAGCGAAGGCATTCATTCCGTCACTCTAAATGTCGGGTGTTCAGCCGAAGCCTGGCGAGGCGTTGTCGCTTCCCCTTAAAGCTGCTTTTCAGGCAGCGTGTAAACCAGTTTGCCGTGCTGGACGCCTTTAGCGCTCAGGAGGCGGCTGGCGATTTCTTCCAGTTGGCTGCGAGTGCCGCGGACGGCCACCACTTCCAGGCAGTGGTGTTCGTCCAGATGAACGTGGAGGCCGGACAATATCTGGCGGTGGTATTCATGCTGGGCGTCCACCAGGTCATCGGCAAGGCTGCGCTTATCGTGGTCGTAGACGATGGTGACGGTCCCGACAAGCGTTTCATTCTCGTCGTTCCATTTCTCTTCGATCAGGCGCTCCCGTATCAGGTCGCGGAGCGCCTCGGAACGCGAGGGGTAGCCCTGCCGGGCGATCAGCCGGTCGAAAGCCTGAAGCAAATCCGCCGGGATCGATACCCCGAACCGCTCCAGTGTTTCCATGGGTCAGTCCTCGGATAATACGATTTCTATAATGGTAGCACGATTGAGGGATTTTGTCAAGCTGGGAGGCGCAAGTCTCGCCCCGGGATCATCCCGCTCCGGTTGACAAAGGCAAGGGAATGTGTTAAGATAACGAGGCGTCCATTAGTTCACAAAGGTTGGAAGCGTATCCAAAAGGAGGAAGACAAAGAGCATGCCTACTGAAGCAGGCGCTCAGGCGGCGCATCGCATGAGCGAATCCAGCATTGTCTTGCCGCAGCTCGGATCGATGGAAACCATGCTCCTCTATATCGTGCTGATCTCGGCCTTCATCGGGCTGGGATACGGCTGGTATCTGGTGCAGAAAGTCTTGCGCGAAGATCCCGGCAGCGCCGAGATGGTGAGTGTGGCCGGAGCGATTCAGGAAGGAGCAATGGCTTATCTGTCCCGCCAGGTCAAAACAATGATCTGGTTCGTGTTGATCCTCACGGTGGGACTCTTTTTTATGTACAACGGCATCTACAGCCGCCAGGCGGCAGAGGCCGCGCAGATGGGAAACCCGGTTAATTTCAACCCGACCTCCCTGGCGATTGGCGTTGCTATCGCCTTCATGCTGGGAGTCTTCGCTTCCTACGGCGCGGGTTATGTCGGCATGGGCCTGGCAGTCCGGGCGAACGTGAGGACCGCGGCTTCCGCCCTCAAGAGCTACAAGCAGTCGCTCGAAGTGGCGTTCCAGGCCGGAACGGTTTCCGGGATGTTCACCGTCGGCCTCGGGCTGATCGGCGCAACCGTCATCTTTTTGATTTACAAAGAGTATGCGATGCGCGTCTTGGTCGGCTTCGGGTTCGGCGGGTGTCTGGCCGCGCTCTTCATGAGGATCGGAGGCGGAATCTTCACCAAGGCTGCCGACGTGGGGGCCGACCTGGTAGGGAAAGTCGAAAAGAATATTCCTGAAGACGATCCGCGCAACGCCGCCACCATCGCGGATAACGTGGGTGACAATGTGGGCGACTGCGCCGGTATGGCCGCAGACGTGTTCGAGAGCTATGAGGTTACCCTGGTGGCCGCCATCATCCTCGGCGCGGCCACTCAGCTGGACTCAGCCTTTACAAGCACCTACGGAGCCAACGCGGGCGATATGACCCTCAAGCTCATCATCTACCCGCTTCTCGTCCGTGCCGTCGGCGTCTTCGCTTCCATTATCGGCACGTTCATGGTCCGGGGTTCGGACGACGAGAATATGGATCCCATGAAGCCCATCAACTTTGGATTCAACCTGGCCGCTGCGGTAGCCGTGGTCGGCTTCGGGCTGGTCAACTATTTCTACCTGACCGATTCGGATGGGAATCCTGATTTCCGATTCTTTGCCGCAACGCTCCTGGGCATTGTCCTGGCTCTGATCATCGGCAAATTGACGGAATATTTCACCGCCATCGACAAACGGCCTGTGACCGAAATCGCCTATGCCAGCCGCACCGGCCCGGCAACCATGATCCTCGAAGGATTCGCCTCCGGCCTGGAGAGCAGCGTGTGGGCTGTTCTCGCCATCGCCGCCACCATCTTCGGTTCGATGATCATCTTCCAGGATGTGCCTTCTCTGGCGGCCTACGGTATCGCCCTGAGCGGCCTGGGCCTTCTGACCACCACGGGCTACATTCTGGCGATGGATACTTTCGGCCCGATCTCCGATAACGCGAACGGCATCATCGAGATGTCCGGCGCGCTCCAAGAGGGAGACGACAAGGCGACCCGCATCGTAGCCCGCCTGGACGCCGCAGGCAATACCACCAAGGCGTTGACCAAGGGATTTGCTATCGCCACCGCCGTCATCGCCGCGATTTCGCTCTTCCGTTCCTTCATCGATGAAGCGAAGCTCTTTGAGACCGGCATCCAGGTGAATATCCCTGAAGTCTTCATCGGGCTTCTGATCGGGGCGGCGGTTCCGTTCCTCTTTTCCTCCTTTGCGATCCGGGCGGTCAGCCGCGCCGCGTTCCAGTTGGTGGAGGAGGTGCGGCGGCAGTTCCGCGAGATTCCCGGCATCATGGAGGGCAAGAACAAGCCCGACTACTCTCGCTGCGTCGCCATTTCTACGCAGGCCGCGCAAAAAGAGCTTCTCGGGCCGGCCCTTCTGGGCATCTTCACCCCGATTCTGGTGGTCTTCGCTCTGGGCTACAGCGACCCCAGCAAGGGTGCTGCGGCGCTCGGCGGCTTCCTATGTGGGGCGATTGCCTCCGGCCAGCTCATGGCCGTTCTGCTGGCGAACAGCGGCGGCGCTTGGGATAACGGTAAAAAGAAGATCGAGGACGGTCTTTTCGGGGGCAAAGGAACCGACAACCATAAGGCGGCCGTCGTCTGCGACACCGTAGGCGACCCCTTCAAGGACACCGCAGGCCCGGCCCTGAATCCGCTCATCAAGGTCATGAACCTGGTCGCAATTCTGGTCGCTCCGGTTGCCATTCAACCCGACCTCTCCCAGGGAGCGCGATGGACGATCATCCTGATCTCTCTGGCCGCTCTGGTCATTGCAGTCGTCTTCAACAAACGCGGTTCCATCGTCGAGATGGAAGGCGAAAAGGTCGCTGAAAAAGTGAAGGCGTAAAAGCCCAAATCGAATCATAAAGAAAGCCGCAGGCTCTTGGTATGGGCCTGCGGCTTTCTTTATTGGTCGAGTGGCGCTCGTTGCGCTCAGCAACCTCCTAATCCATCGGCCAGCCGCCTACGCCACCGAATTCTCCAGAGACCCATAAGCGTTCTGAGCCTGGGCCATATCGGCGGCAAGAAACTGGAGAAGGGCGGGCAGATCGTGGGAGAGGCCGGGCAGCATGGTTTCGATGGCAGGGCTATCGGCGTAAGGGAGAGAAACCTTTTCGGCGTGAATTTTGGCGGAATGGGCCAGGAGGTTGGCGCTGTAGACGAGAGCGGATAAAAGGCCGTCCTTACGCTCCGGTGAAGGAGTATGGTGAACCGCGATGGCATCCCAGAGGGCAGGGGGAAGGTTCCACAATTCACCGGCCCACCCGCCGATCTGGGCGTGGTCGTAGCCCAGAACGGCCTGCTCCGCTGTGCAGAGGAAGGTTTGCTCAGCCACCGCCTGCCGCAGCGACTGGGACGCTTCGAAGGGCTGTATCTGATCCAGGAGAATCTTTCCCAGGTCATGCAGGAGGCCCGCCAGGAACGCCTCCTCCACATTGCCTTTCCGGAGCATCCGGGCCAAAGACCGGCAAGCGGCGGCGACGGCCAGGCTGTGCCGCCAGAAGAGCCGATAGTCCAGGGAGGAGCCGCGCATTTGCAGAAGGGTGCTGCGAAAGGACAGGCCCAGGAGAATCGTCCGCAGGGTGTTGAGGCCCAGCAGCACGACCGCCTGGCGAATGGTCGAAATCTTGCCGGACTGCCCGTAATAGGCGGAGTTGGCGATCTTTAGAATCCGGGCGGCCACCACCGGATCCCGGGCAATGAGCCGCTCGAAGTCCGCCGCGCCGGAGGACGGGCGGTGACTGATCTGTATGAACTCGGCCAGCAGGGTCGGCAAAGACCAGGTTTGTCCGACCGCCTGTAGTTTCTGCCGGAAATTCTCGGCATCGATCCTCATGGCATCCCCTCTATTTTCTCTTCATTTCTGCCGATAATTAAATCAGGTAGGGAATCACGCAACTGCCTGCATGCAGCGGTATGAGGAGAATAAGATGACTCACCATTTCTCCGATTATAAACTGATGAATATCCGATTGACCCCCGATGAACTGGAAGTGCTGAGCCAGCTTATCGCCGGTTACAGTATAGAGGAGGCCGCCCTCAACCTGGGCATGAGCCGGGAGACGATAGAACACTGCGTCGCGATGGTTTACGGCAAGCTGCAAAAAACCGGCGTCGCCACAGCTCCAGGTTCGCTTTTTCCGGAACTGGCCTGGATGGAAGACGATGAGATCGGCTCGACCCAATGAATCTTGAATTTTGCCGCCCTGTATAAAGTATCATGAAGCCGCCGTCTTTGTCAATGGGCAGGCTTCGTTTTTTATGGATCAGGGCTATCGCCTCAATAACCAGACCGGAGCGGTAACCTTATCGCTAATTTCTATCGCAGGTGATTCTCGATGGTTCCGATGGAACTGTGGCGCGCATTCCTGAAAATCTGGCAAGAGGCCGCTCCGCCCCACGAACGGCTTCTCTTGGCCCCGGCCCGGATGCTGAAAGAGGCGCGTCAGCTTCGCCCCGCCTCAATAGCCGTCTGCCGAAAGTCGGTTCTGCGGAAGGACAGCCCCATCGAAGAGATCAAGGCAGAATGCTATCCGGAGGACGGCTTCCTCCTGGCCCGCCTGCCGAGGTTGGCAGACGGCGCTCCCGGCCCCAGCCGGGAACTGTGGCTCCTTTCCTCCAATGACCGCCTCCTGTTCCTCAGTGCGGACAGCGAGCGCATCGAACGCACCGCCCCGGATGCGCCGCCGATCCGCATCTGGCAGGCGTCCCCTGCCGTCCTTTGCGGTGACTGGGCCGACCTCTGGCCGCAGGTTCGGCAGATCGTAGCCTGGCTTCTCATTCTGCCCTCCTTAATGGAATTTCCGGACAGTCTTTTTGAAACGGAAGGCGGAGCTGTTACTTTCTTCGCCGAGATAATACAGGATGAAAAGCTGCTTTACGCCCTCCAGACCCAGGGGATAACCCTGAAGAACGCCCTCCCGAAGGCCCTGAACTACATTGTCAGCGCGGAAACCCTTGCCCCGATTACAGCCCTGATCGAACACCCGGAAAGTGCGGTGCGACGGTGCGCTGCGGCGGTCGTCACCAGCCGTCCCCCTGAAAGCATTCTCGGTCCCCTGATCCAAGCAGCCGCCGACCCGGAGCGCACCATCCGCCAGGAAGCCCTGATGTCGCTCCAGAACTGCACTGCCCCCGATGCCCTCGATGCCGTCCGCGCCCGTCTTGAAGACGAATTCTGGTGGATCCGCGCCCAAGCCGCCCGCATCCTGGGAAAAGCGGGAACCGTCGGGGATATCGAGGTCCTCAAAGCTCTCTGGGAGGACAGCGATCCGGAGGATGTGCGGCGAACGGTCCCGACAGCCGCACAGGAAGCGGTCGCCCGCATCAAGGAGCGCCAGCCGCGCGTGGATGGCGGAGAAGGCGAAAACCGTCTGAACGCAGGAATCGCGGCCCTGGCGAACGGCGATCCGGCAGGGGCGGTCATGCTGCTGCGGGAAGCCATCGCCGAAATGCCGAACGAGGCCAATGCTTACGCCTACCTCGGCGCAGCCTGCCTCCGGAGCGAGCGGCTTGTGGAAGCTCTGGCAGCTTTCGAGAGGGCCGCCCAGCTTTGTCCGGATACCGCCTCGCATCATTACAATCTCGGTGTCGCCTATCAGCGACTGGGGCGGCTGTACGAGGCCCGCGTCTCGTTCCAAAGCGCCAGCCACCTCGGTCATGCTAAAGCCCAGCAGTGCGTTCGCGCCCTCACACCTCGCACCTCGGTCCGCGCCTTTTAAAGAAGGAATCCCCCTCTCCGCCTCGAATGAAGGAAGAAAGTTTTCCAAACTATCCTTCAGAGGGCTGTATGCATATTCTCGTTACCGCAGAAGAGGTTTATCAGCGATATGGAGACCGCTACGGCCCCTTCGACCGCATTGTTTACGCCAAACGCATCGACGCGCAGGCAGTCGAACAGGAATACGCCTCGCTGAGCGCCACCCAGGTGACGGGGCTGGGTGGCAGGCAGGCCGTGGATACCGCCAAATTGATCGGTTCTCTCCAGGGGTGTCCTGTCCGGGCCATCCCGACCGCCTTTTCCACCGATGCGTTTCTGACGGACAGCACCGCTATCCGCCAGAACGGAACCGTTGTCTACCGGCCCACGCAAAAGCCGGACGAACTGACCATCGATTTCGATATTCTCTTGGAGGCCCCTCTTCGCCTCAATGCCGCCGGTTGGGGGGATATCTTTTCCATTTACACCGCCGCCTGGGACTGGCAGGCCGCCTCCTCGTATGCCGGGGAAGCCTATGACGAGGTGATCGCCCGGGACGCCCTCGCTCTTCTGGAAACAGTCGTCCGGCCCGACAGCCGCGAAGGTCTGGAAGCCCTCCTCGACGCGCTCCGGCAGGAAGTCGCCCTCTGCGAGAAGGCCGGCCACAGCCGCCCGGAAGAGGGCAGCGAGCATTTCTTCGTCTACAGCCTCGAAAACTGTCTGCCGCCCGGCAAAAACTTCCTCCACGGCGAGCTGGTGGCCCTGGGCGTCTACCAGATGGCCCGCCTGCAAGACCAGGATGTCAAGGCGGTCACCGCCCGTATGGATTCGGTCGGCCTCCAGTGGCGGAGCGGCCCTATCGGCATCGATGACATGGCGGTACTGAAAACCCTCCTGGAAATGTCCGACTACGCCTACCGCCACAAGCTGCCCTTCAGCGTGATCAATATAATGAAATGAGCCGCAGAGCAAATCGGGGCCTTCTCTTGCCAGGCCCCGATGCGCGGAACCGGTTGCGAGATGGGTGCTGATGCGTCACGGTGTTATCCACGATAAGAAAGGCCATGACATGACCGATATTGTCTTACGCGCCTATCAGGCTGGGCTGGTGGTTCCGGCGTTCAATGTGCCCTATTTGTCGATGGTGGAGCCGGTCATACGGGCGGCGGCGGACGAGGGCGCATTCATCCTCATCGCCACCGCGAGGCTGGAGTGGATCAAATTCGAGAGCAAGGGGCTGGCCCCGGTGCTGGAGGAATACCGGCGGTGGCGGAAGCCGGGCATCTCCGGACTGCACCTGGATCATGTGCCTGTCATTGATGAGGACAATTTGCAGGTGGATTATATGCCGATTCTGGAGGAGGCCGTTCGCCTGGGGTATCATTCGGTCATGGTGGACGGCTCGCGTCTCGATCTGGAGGAGAATATCCGGGCGACCCGGAAGATCGCGGAAATGGCGCACCGGGCCGGGGTCCCCTGCGAGGCCGAACTGGGAGCCGTGATGGGCCATGAAGCCGGGCCGCCGCCCCCTTACGAGGAACTCTTCAGTTCCGGCATGGGGTTTACCGATATCGCTGAGGCGAAGCGGTTTGCAGACAGCGCCGGCTGCGACTGGCTTTCGGTGGCGGTCGGCAATATCCACGGGGCCGTCAGCGGGGCGCTGAAGGACCGGAAGAAAGCCCAGGCGCGGCTGAACCTGGAGCATCTGGAAAAGCTGCGCCTGGCGACCGGCGTCCCGCTGGTGCTGCACGGCGGAAGCGGCATCCGGGCGGAGGATATCCGGGCCGCAGCCCGGCTGGGGATCGCCAAAGTCAATGTCGCCACCGAGATCCGGCAGGCTTATGAGGCGGCTGTAAGGGATTCCGGCGATACCGCACAGGCGCAGAAGGCCGTCTACGAGCGCACCCGCTGGCTCCTCCGGGATTATTTCGGCCTGTCGGGAACTGCGGCCCGCCTGACAGGACAGCATGAGGTGTCTCGATGAAACACTGGATCGGAACGTTCTGGATGACGATGATCCTGACGGCTGCGGTGACCGGATTCGCCCAGGACTCGAAAGAGGGCCTGCGAATGGTCTTCACCGATAAGGAAGCTGTCGGGATGCTGGAGGGGTTCGGGACGGACATGATCGCCGGGCCGCAGGTGATCGCTGCGGAGTGGTCTGCAAGCGGGCGGTACGTGCTGGCGGCCCGCCTGGATGTGCAGTTGTCCTTCAAAGGCAACCGCCTGCAACTCCCCCCGCCTCCCGATCTGGTCATGCCCGGAGAAGCCAGCCTGATCCTCTGGAACAGCAGCGCTCGCCGCTCCCAGGAAGTCTGGAGCAAACGGTTCGCCGGCCCGCAGGAAATGGTTTCCATCGAGCAGGTCGCCTGGCTGTCGGGCCGGGATGTGGCCCTTGCAGTGGTACGCTACGACCGCCCGGAGGCGGACGGAGGCGAGCATCAAAGGCTGCTCCTCCGGGTGGAAGGCAGTCGCAAGCAGGCCCAGCCCATCGGAGATTTGAAAAACGGCCAGCTTTTGCTGTCTCCTGTCCATCCCTTGGCCGTCATTTTCAGCCAAGAGGAAAAATCGCTGCGCGTTCTGAAAGCCGACGGCAGCCTGTCCCCGCCCGCGCCGCTGCCGGAGCCGAATATGACGATTGCCCGCTGGTCGGAGGAGGGCATTCTCTGTCTGATCGCCGGAACCCGGCCCTCCGGGTTCGATCCCCGCTCCGGGGAATTCCGGCCCTTTACCGAGATGCCCAAAGCCTTCGCCCCTCCAGCTTCTGGCCTGCTCATCCGCATCAAGTAGACCGAGCAGACGATCAAGGAGGGGGCGCTTTCTTTTACGCACAAGCTCCTCTGGCTGGAGAGCGCCACCCAAAGCGAGGCTCCCCGGACCCTGATCTGCGCGGACAGCGACTGGGGCAGACTATCCCCGGACGGGTCGGCGGTACTCTATTCCTCTCAGGGCGCGGCCTGGGTGAAACAAATTCTCAAGATGGACAAAAATATGCTGCTCCAGGCCCGCGAGCAAGCCCGGAAAACTCTGGCCCTATCGAATGCCAAGCAGATCGCGCTGGCCCTCCTGATGTACGCCCAGGATTTCGATGGCAACCTGCCTTCGGGAAGCGACTCCATCAAGGACATTCTGAAACCCTACCTCAAATACGATTCGATCTTCTTCATGCCCGGAACGACCGGCGACGGGTTCGTCTATACGTACGGCGGAGGCCCCCTGTCCGCTATCGAGAAGCCTGCCGAAACCTCCATCGGCTACTTCAACGGGCCGAACGGGCGGGCCGTGATTTTCGCGGACGGGCATGTGGTGTGGGAGAATCAATAGCACTTTCCGAAAAACCGACCCCCTGAGACATTACGGAGAAGCTCGGATGAAGCTGAATATCCATGGTTGGATGCGGGATGAGTTGGAGAGGCGCAAAGACCTTTACCGGAGGCTGTGGGCGGGGAAGCCTCTGGAGCGGATCCCGCTGGATGTGCGCGTCCGGGTGAATCCGTCAGGCTACAACACTCGCGAGATGTTCGTGGAGGCGGACAAGCAACTGGAGGTGGAACTGGCTTCGGCGATGGCGATATGGGAGGCGGCTCCTTCCTCGGATACCGTCCCGGCCATGCGCCCGGACGTGGGCTGCTCCTGCCTCGCCAGTGCGTTCGGGGCCGAATACTACTGGGGGGAGAGCGTCCACCAGACACCGGGCCTGAAAGCAAAAGTTATCCACGACCTGGAAAAAGAGGCCGATTCGGTGCCGGTTCCCGACCCTTACCGGGACGGCTGGCTTCCCGAAGGCCTGCGCCGCATCCGCCGGTTCGCCGAAGCGGGGGATGGGTTCGTCCCGGTTTCCTTGCTGGATGCCGCCGGGGGCGTGAATGTGGCCGCCGACCTTCTGGGAGTGACGGAACTCATGACCGCCTTTTACACCGCTCCGGAAGCCCTGCATGTTCTCCTGGAGAAAATTCAGTGGCTCTATGCAGAAACCATCCGGGCGGGCATCGAGGCGGCGGGCGGGGAGGAAAACATCGCCACCACCGATTTCCCCGATACCTGGTTTCCGGAAGGCTATAAAGGCCACGTCAGCGACGACATATGCGCCATGTTCGGCCCGGACATTTACGCCGAGTTCTCCGCACCTTACCACGCCCTGATCTTCAAAGAGTTCGGCTGCGGCGGCCTGCACAACTGCGGCCCCAACCCCTGCCACGCGGCCTATGTCGCTCATAAATATTCACCCCGCAATATCGACCTCGCCTATCGCTACAGCCGGGACGATCTCCCGAAATTCAAGGCGTCTTTGAGGAAAAAGGCGTTTATCTATCTCTCCTGGGACAGCGCGCAGGGGCCGGTGGAGTGGTTTAAGGGCATCATGAACCTGATGGCCCCCGATGTGATCGTGGTTCCCATTTTCGCCTTCGGCCCGGGGGCTGAGGCGGAGGAAAGCTGCCGGAAGCTGCGCCCGGTGGCGGAAGAATACGCCCGCAGGATGGATTGGGGATGGGAAGGGTAGAACGTCAGTTGAAGTCGCGAAAAAGATGATCCTTCACTATGCTGAATATAAGCCCTTTGGCCTATGCCGATTTGCCCGGCGTCTGCTACAATCAATCCAGGGCCAATCGGCTATTTATTGCCAGAGGGAAGTATATGGATCATAATTATCGGAACGGATCGTTAGCGGAGTTGTGGGTGCTTTAGCAGGGGCGATAACCGCAGTTGCCTGCTTTCTGCCTCCCGCCTTCCTATGGATCGGTTGAGCAGCCGGCGCTTTCGCTAGCGTTTGTATAGGCACGGTACGCCAGACCCGGCAGTATCCGGGGAAAAACATGGGCCGCTGGTGGCTATTCGACAGTATTGCCGAAGGCACCGCTGGAGGATTGGTCATCGGAGGGGGCGCGGCCTTGCTGAGTTTATGATGAAATGATCCACTTTTGGCTGAATTGCGTCACATACAGCCAGTGGATTTGTCCCTCTCCTTTATAAAAATCATATTAACACACCGAAAAAGATGTTCCCCATATTAAATCTTAGCGTCCAACCCCGGAGGAACCATGAATCGCCTCTTTTGGGATCATGTTTTATTTTTCCCTTGCCTCGCCCGCTCAGGCTGACAGTGTGGACCGTTACATTTCAGCTGCCATGCAAAAGGAGCATATTCCCGGCCTTTCCCTTGCTGTCGTGAAAAGGGCAGGATTATTCAAGCGAAGGGTTACGGTCTGGCGAATCTGGAACTCAAAGTGCGGGCCAAAGCCGGGGCGGTCTATGAGATCGGTTCCATGACCAAGCAGTTCACGGCAGTCGCTGTGCTGATGCTGGCCGAAGAAAATAAAGTTGGGCTGGACGATAAAGCCGGGAAATATCTGGCCGGGCTTCCAGGCGAATGAGAGAATATCGCGGCCAGACATCTGCTCAACCACACCTCCGGCATCCGGGAGTATTTCGAGGAGGCGGACTTTCTCCAATTTGCGCGAAGCGAGTACATGCCGGAGGAGATCGTCAAAAGAGCCTCCGCCTCCCCGCCGGCCTTTACGCCCGGCGCGAAATGGGCCTATTCCAGCACGGGCTATGACCTGCTGGGGATGATCATCGAAAAGGCCGGAGGGAAACCTTATGGGGAGTTCCTGTCGGAGCGCATCTTCAGGCCCCTCGGCATGACAGCAACACGAAACAGCGATCCCAACACCGTCATTCCCGACCGGGCAAGCGGCTACGCCTGGACAAAGGGCACTTTCTTCAACTGTGCCCCGATCACGGCGACAGCGGGATGGGCCGCCGGTTCCCTATAATGTGGCGACTCACCACGAGGCCGGAAATGAGAATCCGGCGATTATCTTATCAGGACACAACCAGGAAGCCGTTAGCCCTGATCATGCTTTTCCTGTGGGTGGCGCTGATCCCGCTGACCTGCGCGGCTCTACCTGCGGCTGCTTCCACCGATAAAACCTACCATGTCTCGCCAGCAGGCTCGGGCAACGGTTCGGGGGATCGGAACCCTGGCGGACAATTCAAAAGGCGGCCCGGACGCTCCGCCCGGGCGATACTGTTCTCATCCATAGCGACGTCTACCGCGAGCGGGGGGCACCCGCCCACAGCGGGCACCGAGATGCCTGCATCGCCTACCGCATCGCCTCCGGAGAAACCGCGGTGCTGGGCGGCGAGGAGGTCTTGCTGGCTCCCTGAGATGGACTGCTTTCCTTGAAAGATGTCAGCTTCATCACCCTGTCCGGGCTGGAGATCCGCGATTCCGCCCAGTACGGCATCTCGGTCGGCGGCAATGCGGTGCGCCTCGTTCTGGAACGGCTGGATGTCCACCGCGCCGGGCTGCCTGGCATCG
>JADLDR010000233.1 GCA_020846535.1 Armatimonadota bacterium
AGTACATAGATGTGGCCGATCAGGCATACAGGGTTGCCTATTATGTTATCGCAAATTCGACGCCTTCTCCGGCGTTTTTCGCAGGAAATATCCTTGTCGCGGCGAATGCCTGGAAGTGTCAAGAATATCGCAAGGAGGAATCCGTATGGCAGAAGCGAAATTTCTGGCCTTCGATCTGGGGGCGGAGAGCGGGCGGGGCGTGCTGGGATTTTTCGACGGCAGGACGCTCCGGCTGGAGGACGTCCACCGCTTCCCCAACGGGCCGGTCCGGATCCTGGGCAGCATGCATTGGGACGCCTTGCGCCTGTTCGGGGAGATGAAAGAGGCGCTCCGGCTGGCTGTCCACCGCTACGGGGCCGAGATCGAAGGGATCGGAGTGGATACCTGGGGCGTGGATTTTGGCCTGATCGGACGCGGCGATGTCCTGCTGGGCAACCCCTACCATTACCGCGATAAGCGCACTGACGGCATGATGGAAGAGGCGTTCCGCCGCATGCCCCGGGAGGAGATATTCGAGCATACCGGCATCCAGTTCATGAAGCTGAACACGGTCTACCAACTGCTGGCGATGGTGGTCCAAAAATCGCCGCTTCTGGAGATCGCCGAAACGCTCCTGATGATGCCCGACCTCTTCCACTTCTGGTTCACGGGCTGCAAGGTTTCCGAATTCACCGAGGCGACCACTTCCCAGTTCTACGACCCCAGAGCCGGAGGCTGGTCTAAGCCGCTCTGCGAGCAGTTGGGCCTGCCCTATTCCATTCTGCCTGAAATCACAAAGCCGGGAACGGTCATCGGAGAATTGCTGCCCTCGGTGGCGCAGGAAACCGGGGCCGGGGCCGTCCCGGTCATCGCTCCGGCCAGCCATGACACCGGCTCAGCGGTGGCCGCCGTGCCCGCGCAGACCGGGGATTACGCCTATATCAGCTCCGGAACCTGGTCCCTCATGGGTATCGAGGCGCGGGAGCCGATCATCAACAGCCGGTCCCTGGCCCTCAATTTCACCAACGAGGGCGGGGTGTGCGGCACTTTCCGCTTCCTCAAGAATATCATGGGCCTCTGGCTGGTACAGGAATGCAGGCGCACCTGGGCGCGGGCAGGGGAGGATCTTTCCTACAGCGACCTGGCGGATCAGGCGGCCTCCGCGAAACCGTTCGGCTTCCTGATCGAGCCGGACCATTCCGCCTTCCTCAGCCCCGGCGACATGCCCGCCGAAATCCGCCGCTTCTGCCGACAGACCGGCCAGCCCGAGCCGGAAAGCAAAGGCGAAATCATCCGATGCAGCCTGGAGAGTCTGGCCCTCAAATACCGGTGGACGGTGGAAAGCCTGGAACAGATCCTCGGCAAAAGGCTGTCGGTCATCCACCTGGTCGGGGGCGGCACGCAGAATCGGCTTCTCTCCCAGTTCACCGCGGACGCCACCGGCAGGCCCGCCGTCGCCGGCCCCATCGAGGCCACGGCCATCGGCAATATCCTCATGCAGGCCCTGGCCCGGGGCTATGTCTCCTCTCTGTCCCAGGCCCGCGAGGTCGTCCGCAACTCCTTCGAGGTTATCACCTACGAGCCTCGAAACACGGCTGCCTGGGACGAGGCTTACGGGCGCTACCTCAACATCCGCGAGAAGGCCGAGGTGTTCTGAAGTTGTAGCTTGATAGAACAAGGAGATGATCGTTCGCTTTTGCGTGCTTTGGCTATTAGAGGATGCGTTCTCCTGGAAGATTTATCAAACTACCCCGCAGCCTACTCCCCCTGCCGAAGCCCGACAGGGGGCCGGGGGGCGGTTGAGTCTATTTCCCGTGGATAGGAGAGGGATAACCATGCGCTGCAAGTCATTTTTCGCCATGCTTACTCTCTTGTTATCCGTGTCTCTGACGGCGGGAGAGCCTCAGCGCCATGTTTCCGTCCTGCGACAAGCAGGGAAAGTCTACCTTGCCCGCGGCAGCCAACGACTGCCGATGGCGGAGGGCGGACAATGGGTGCGACCGGATTCGATTCCGAAGCGGTATCATCTGAGCGGTTATACTGTCGAACTTCCGGTGCAGGTTCCCTATCTGTTGCTGACCCGAAACTCGGAAATCCGCATTACCCGCAGCGGCAAAGCTGCCGGCGTCAGCGATATGCGCCGGCTTCTGGAGAGATGGCTTCAAGACGATCATCTCTGGGGAGGGCATCCGTTCGCGAACCAGATGCGTTACTATAACTCCCGCGGCAGGGGACTTTCGGGTTACGTCTCCGATTTCATGCCGACGGGCTGCTCAGCGATGGCTGTCATCAGCTGGTTCTCGATGGATGCTTCCTTTCAGCCGATTGTGGCGCAGCATCTTGCCCGCTTCAGCCTGCGACCCCGGCCAGAATTGGTAGTCTTGACCCTTCTTTCCGAAACTCCGACCCCGTGCCGTTTCCGCCACCGCAGCCGGCTACTTCTTTTTGCCAGGGGGGATTCCGGCGGAAACCCGCTGTGGGAGATCGCGCCTGACGGCAAAAAACGAGGATATTTACCCATATCCCGGCAGCGTACGATCCCGCCGGCCTGGTGATGGACCGCTGGCTGATTTGTCACGCCCACAGCTATGAGGCCAATCAATCGCTCGCTTATATGGATCTGGAACGAGGGCGGTTTGCGCTCCTCCCGGGGAACTAGCAGGGCAATAAGGCTACCTACGATATCGCGCTTCCGCCGCAGGGGGGGCGCATCCTGATCACCTCGCCGGATCAAGGGAAAACGTTTATCGTCTCCGTGCCGGACGGGAAGGGCATCGAGATCTCCAATCCTGACGGCTCTGTCATTCATACGATTTGGGATCAAAAGGTCGTCCTCTCCGATACCGACCGAACCATATTCCTCTACGGCCTCGCCGACGGCAGGCTAAGGAGGAAGATTACGCTGACCCGGCAGGATTTTATGCCCTGCCGCTTATCATTTCCGGCCAACCGATAGACCCTATCGAACTGATCGCCGCAAAACAGGCCATCCGGCCCGGAGAAACGATTCGCCTGAACGCCCTCCCCAAAGATGCGAAGGGCTATCAGGAGCCTGTCAAGATTTTCGACCTGGAATGGAGATCGTCAAACTCCGGGGTGGCTTCCGTCGATCAGTTCGGAAAAGCGACCGGCCTAAGCGCAGGCGAGGCCAAGATCACGATGATACATCTCAAAACCCGCAAGGCCGCCTCCCTTCCGCTGAGAGTGGAGAAACGCGCCCCCTGACCGGCGGGACATACCGCCCGCCCCCGGTTGACGCTCCCCCCTTTCCTGTGCTATAATGCTATCGGTATCAAGTGTATTCGACGCCTTTTGGGGAGGCAGGATTGTCTCCTTCCGCGGTGCGCGTCTGAGTCACCCCAGAGGGAAGTTTTCGGAGGCGGGACATGCGCCCGCCTTTTTGCCCTGTGATAAGGAGGGAGAACATTGTCAGGACATTCCAAATGGCATAACATCCGCCTCAAAAAAGGCAAGATGGATGCCGAGCGAGGCAAAATATTTACCAAGCTGGCCCGGGAAATCATCGTGGCGGCCAAAAACGGCGGTGGCAACCCGGACAGCAACCTGCGGCTGCGGCTGGCCGTTCAGAAGGCCCGCGAGAACAGCATGCCCCAGGACAACATCCAGCGCAACATCAAGCGCGGAACCGGGGAGCTAGAAGGGACCAGCTATGAAGAAGTCACCTACGAGGGATACGGGCCGGGCGGGGTGGCGATGATCGTCTCCTGCCTGACCGACAACCGGAACCGCACCGTGGCCGAGGTGCGTCACCTCTTTTCCCGCGCCGGGGGGAACCTTGGGGAAACGGGCTGCGTTTCCTGGATGTTCGATTCCAAGGGCGTCCTCTCCATCTCCAAAGAGGCTTCCGACGAGGATACGGTGATGATGACCGCCATCGATGCCGGGGCCGAGGATGTGCGGGTGGAAGACGAAACCTTCGATGTCATCACCCAGCTCGAAGATTTCCAGACTGTCCGCCAGGCATTCGAAACCGCAGGCATCCCCGTCCTGTCTGCCGAAGCGACCATGCTGCCCAAGAACACCGTCCTGGCGGAAGGCCGGGAGGCCGACCAGGTGATCCGCCTCATGGATAGCCTGGAAGACAACGACGATGTTCAAAACGTCTATGCCAATTTCGATATCCCCTCCCAGGTGCTTGAGGCGGCGGCAAGCTAAGGGCAATCGCCCCCAGTCCCCGCTTAGAGCGGAGTCCCCGACAATTTTTGCGAGGACGTAGATCATCGAGCGATTGCCCGGAGACCTGGACGTCGACGGAATTCCATTCCGTCGATCCTAAAAGTGTCGGGTACGAAGGCACGCAGGCGCGAAGGCCCCCTGGCAAAGAGGGCTTTCGCACGGATCAACCTTACCCCTTTGTCATCCCCAGGGAGGCCCGCCATGCCCCTGATGGAAAACCCGGTCTTGCAGAAGGAGATGTGCTCCCGGATGCGGGGGGGCCGGGCGTTCTTGGCCCTCTTTGTCTATATCTCGTTCCTCTGCGGGGTTCTGTATTTTACCTATGCCCTGTATATCCCCAGGGCATCCTTTTCCGGCGCTTCTTTCTGGCAGAACTCGATGGGCCGCGTCTTCTTTATCGTGCTGGCCTATCTTCAGGCGACTCTGATCATGTTTATCTGCCCGGCCCTCACCGCCGGGGCGATCACCCTGGAGAAAGAGCAGCGCACCTTCGAGATGCTCCTGCTGACCCTCCTTCGCTCCCGCGATATCGCGCTGGGAAAACTGCTCTCCTCGCTTTCCTATGTGGCGCTGCTCCTGCTCTCCTCCCTGCCTCTTGCCAGCCTGTGCTTCCTTTTCGGCGCGATCTCCCCTCTAGAGATCGCGATGGGCTATCTGATGATGATTCTCTTTACGCTCTTCTTCGGGGCTTGCGGCCTTTTCTGGTCCTCGGTCTTTTCGCGCACCTCCCTTGCCACCGTCTTTTCATATGCGACCACCCTTTTTATGGTGATAGGCGTCTACATCATAAGCTCCATAGTCTTTGCCATGACATGGGCGGTTCGATGGCAGGGCGTGTTTACCGGGGCCGGACAGCCGAAGGTATCCGCCTCTCTCGCCTTTTTCTTCCGGCTTATCAATACAGCGAGCGCCCTGACGCCATATTCCCTTCTATCTTCTCTTCTATTGAGACCTCTGTTCAATATGTCCGGCCTTGCGAGCAACCCCTATCCGCCCTATGGCAACGCCTTCTGGAACGCCTTCGTTTTTTACATCCTCGTATCCGCGCTTCTGCTCAAAGCGACGATGACCCGCATTCGCAGACCCGGTCGGTAGTTTTTGCTTGACATCCGCCCGCCGTTCGCGCTATTCTTTTAACAGCGATGTCGCTACCATTCCGAAATTCAAGGAGAATTGCCATGCCTGTTCGTGTCTTTGATGAGAAAGAAATCGATCTGATCCGCGAGGTCTTCACTTCGGGCCAGCTTTCCGTCCTGTCCGGGGGCAAGATCACGGGCCGCTTCGAGGCGGCTTTCGCGGAGGCGATGCGGGCCAAGCACGCTGTCGCCATGAATGCCGCCATGTCGGTGCTTCACGCTTCGGTGGCCGCCGCCGGCGCGGGCGCGGGGGATGAGGTGATCTGCGATCCGGTCTGCGTCTTCGGGGCCGTGGCCGCCATGTACAACAATGCGGTGCCGGTCTTCGTGGATATCGACCCTATCACCATGAACATGAACCCCGATCTGATCGAGGCCAAGATCACGGAGCGCACCAAAGCCCTGATCGTCACCCACATCTGGGGCCTGCCCGCCGAGATGGACAGGATCATGGCGATTGCCCGCAAGCACAATATCATCGTAATCGAGGACTGCGCCCACGCGCTGTTCGCCACCTACAAGGGCCGCTATGTCGGAACCTGGGGCGATGTGGGGTCTTTCAGCTTCCAGATGTCCAAGCAGATGGGCCTGGGAGACGGGGGCATCGGCATCACCGATAACGAGGAGATCGCCAAAACACTGGGGCTGTTCGGCGGAGCGCCCACCTTCGCAGCGGTGGCCTACGGCCTGCACTGGAACTACCGCATGACCGAGCAGACCGCCGCCATTGGGCTGGTTCAGTTGGAGCGGGCCAGGGGATACATCGCGGAACTCATCGAAATCGCCCGGCTCTACGATGAGGCGGTCAAGGGCTGCGACTGGCTGCCCCTCCAGCAGAGCCAGTCGGAATCGCAAAACACCTATCACTTCTGGACAGCGATCTTCCGGGGAGAGGGGTACGGCATTTCGATGGATGATTTCCGGCAGACTCTTCAGGAAGAGAAGGCGAACGTCAGCATCGGCTACACCGGCATGCCTGCCTACAAACATCCGCTTCTCCAGGAGCGGCTGGGCTACGGCAGCGGCTGCCCCCTGGACTGCCCCCTCTACACCGGCTCCAGCAACCGCTACCCGGACGGCCTCTGCCCCGTCGCAGAGGACACCATCCCCCGAGCCGTCCTGGTCTACACCTTCTACTCCAAAGAATACCATCAGCAAAACGCCGAAGCCCTGCACAGGGCAGTGGCGAAGCTGGGGTAAATTGCGGGGATCGAGCTGTAACCGCGCTATACAGGGGCGACCCACCGGGTCGCCCCGTATTCGGCAAGCCCGATACCTATCCAGACTAAACTCGCTCAGGAGAGGCTGATATGAGATTCGATAGAATAACCTTCGATCCCCATATTTTCAGCGGAAAACCCTGTATACGAGGATTGCGCTTCCCTGTTTGACGGCTTCTAGGCTTATCAGGGGCAGGAGAAACAAAAGATTCAATTCTGCGATCATATCCTTATCTCGAATCCGAAGATATCGATTCAGCATTGAAGTATTAAAATTATATTTCTGAATACTAAATTAGTTCGCATTCAAGGAGAAGCTTATGACAGATGCCGAAGTTATTGCTGAAAAGTTTCTTTCATTGTTGCAAGCTGAAGCAGATACCTTTGAAAGCCTACTGTCGACATCAAGCGGGGATTGGATTGTCAAGGGTTTCATTGACATTTTTCGTCGCGTCTACACTATTTCAGGCGATACCAAAGTTGTATCTAAATTGATCGAGCTAATGCTTCTTCCGCATTTTAACGAATTCGCTAAAAAGCATAATATGGAACTTGTTTTAGCACGAGAGCAGAATCATTATCCTGATATGTCTTTTGTCACATATAATAGCTACAAATTCGCAGTCGATCTCAAAAGCACTTACCGGATCAATTCCAACTTAGCCAATACAATGACATTAGGCGCATTTACAGGATATTTCCGGAATCGGTCAATAGCGAGCAATACAACCTTCCCATATGCTGATTATGCAGGGCACTTTGTGTTGGGCGTCATATATGACCGGCCTGAACAGAAGGTTGATGAGCTAAAGATTCATACTATACGTGAGCTTGAAATTGCCACTGCGTTGAAAGACAAACAATTTACTATTACGGCTCTCGAAGAAATTCCATCTGTTGTAAAAAATCTCTCCTTCTTTGCACAGCCGAAATATCGCATCGCAAGAGATCAGCCCGGTAGCGGTAACACCAAAAATATCGGCGCAGTTGGAAGCATCAGCCAATTGACCAATGGCACCGGGCCTTTCGCCGCGTTAGGAGAGGAGGTCTTCGACGATTATTGGAGGTATTATATGACAATTGGTGATGCCAAAGCTGCTGGACTTGAAAGGCCCCCATATCGAAATCTTCAGACTTACCTTGAATACAAGAAAGTGCCCAATAATGAATAAACTACCAAGACGGATTGATCATATCGGCGTTCCCCCGATCAAATGTCAGGGGATCAAAACAAAACTGGTTCCTTTTATTTTCGAGAGCTTGAAATGGGAACCTCAGCGTGAGTCACGTTGGATTGAACCCTTTCTTGGTTCAGGAGTCGTTGCATTTAATGTTGCTCCGGAAAACGCCTTGTTATGCGATACCAATAAGCATATTATTCGGTTTTATAATCATATTTATAAAGGTGATCTGGATTCTATTGTTGTGCGTGATTTTCTAGAGGTTGAAGGTAAAAAGCTGGCGTCAGGAGGGGCCGATTACTACTATGAGGTCAGAGAGAGATTCAACGTGGAAGCATCACCTCTTGATTTTCTATTTTTGAATCGAGCCTGTTTCAATGGCGTTATGCGCTTTAACCGGCATGGTCATTTCAACGTTCCTTTCGGTCATAAGCCGTTGCGTTTCTCGAAAGCTTATATCACCAAAATAGTAAATCAAGTTGCTTGGGTGACTCGACAGATGCGTAATAAGCATTGGGAATTTAGCGTTGCGGATTGGTCAGATACATTGTCTATGGCAAAGCCTGACGACTTCGTATATATGGATCCTCCCTATATCGGACGGCACACCGATTATTATAATGGTTGGACGCAAGAAGAGGCAAAAGCATTATCTATCAAAGCGTTAGCCCTACCATGCGGTTTCGCTGCTTCGATGTGGCTGGAAAATCGCCATCGTAAGAACGAGCATGTAGAAGAATCCTGGTCGGAAACGGATTTACGGATTTGCAGCCATTTTTACCATGTGGGATCCAGCGAAAGCCTTAGAAATGCGATGGATGAAGCCCTGCTTATACGCAAAGGTTATGCTACGCCCGACACAGGAAAACGCGAAACGAAAGGCAGCAAAGCAGGAGAGGTTGTTCGTAGCCAGACGGCAGAACAGATAATGCTGCCCTTCTGAAGGTTGGCTCATGAGATCAAACTCCTCCCGTAACTTTTCTTCCTTTCCCGCGTTCAAGCTTATACAGCCTGCGGCGGGTTGCTTTCAGGCGGTCATCGGCGGGATCGATCCGTCAAAGGAGATGGCGCGATTGTTCAGGAAAATCTGGATTCCCTTTCTATGCCTCCTGCTGCCGGCGGTCTGCGGGGCGCAGGGCCTCAAGATGTCGGTGGAGGCGGGCTACAAAAGCACGTTCCGGGCCGGTTCCTGGACGCCGGTGACCGTGACGGTCGAAAATATCGGGGAGCCGGTCGAAGGCGCTCTGGCCGCAGAGGTGTCCGAATCGAACCGCCCTGTCGCCACCTATATCAAGCCGGTCAGCATCCCCGGAACCCAGGCCCGCCAGAGGCACACCCTGTATGTTTTTCTGGGCAGCGGCAATCCGGCCCTCACCATCAGCCTGACCTCCCGCCGGGGAACGCTGGGCAGGCAGAAAATCTCCATGAACTATGTGCCCGATCTTGCCCGGCTCATCCTGACGCTGGGGCAGGAAAAGGGCGTCCTCAGCTACCTGGACAACCAGCCGTTTGCAGCCAGCCAGCCGGGCTATGGCGGATTGGCTCCGAGCGGCTCCTTGACAGGGCCGGGCGGCGTCATAAGAGTGTTCGACAGCGACCCGGCGGCTCTTCCCGACCGTTCCGGCGGGCTGGACGGGCTGGATGTGGCGGTGGTCGGGCCGGATGTGACGGCCCGCAGTCTGGACGCGGAACAGCAGAGTGCCCTTCGGGGATGGGTGGAAGCCGGGGGCGTCCTGGTAGTGGACGGCGGGGTGAACTGGCAGCGCCTTCAGGATCCTTTCTTTCGCGGCCTGCTGCCGGTCCGGGTCAGAGGGGCGAAGACCCTGAACGGCCTGCCCGCTCTGGCCGTCCGCTACAGCCAGCCCCTTCCCCCATCAGGAGCCTTTATAGTCACCGACACGGCTCCTCTGCCCGGCGCGGCGGTAGAGGTGTCCGAAGGCGGCACTCCGGTCGTCGTTACCCATGCGCTCGGCCAGGGCAAGGTGGTCTTTCTGGCCTTCGACCACACGCTGTCGCCTTTCCGTACCTGGGGACAGCAGCCGGGGACGGCCTTCTGGAAGGATATGGCGAGCCGGAGCCAGCGCCAGTCGGCTCTGCTCAATGTGGCGGCAAGTGGCAGTGTCTCCGGCTTCGGGGGGATGGGCGGATATCCGAGAAGCTGGTACGGGGGCGCGGGCTGGGGCCTGACCTCCGCCGTGATGAATATCCCCCAGATGGAAGCCCCCAGCTTCACCTTCATCGGCCTCTTTTTAATCGCCTATATCGTCTGCCTGGTTCCCGTCAACTACTTCGTTCTCCGCAAAAAGGACAAGCGCGAATGGGCCTGGGTGACGGTTCCGGCCATTGTGCTGGTTTTCTCGCTGGGGGCGTATGCCGTGGGCTATGGGATGAAGGGCGGCAAAGTACTCTTGAATAAGGTGGCCCTGGTCGAAGCCGGAGCGGGAGACGCTACAGCCCGGATGGACACCTACACCGGCCTCTTTTCCCCCCGGAAGACCGGCTACGACCTCCGCCTGAAGGACTCTTCGGCCCTGATGCATGAAGTAGAAACGTCCGGCCCGTCCGGGCAGGGGAAACAGCATTTCGTCGCCTTGCAGGGGGAGGAACCCGGCCTGAGCGATATCGCGATGAATATGTGGTCCATGCGCGTTTTCCGCATCCAATCCTCCCTGAATTTGCAGAGCGGCATCAGGGGAACGCTGAAGCTGACGGGCAGCGCCATTCGAGGCGCTGTGGAGAACCGGACACCTTACAACCTCAAAGAATGCCGGCTGATGATGGGGGCGGGGTCCCAGAGTTTGGGGAGCCTGCCTGCCGCCGGATCGGTCAAGGTCAACATGCCTCTAAAGCCCGCTTCTGTGCGTCCGGGAACGAGCGGGATGATGATGCCCTCTCCTTTTTCCGCGCCAGGGAGCGGGACAAAAAGCCAGGTCAAGCAGAGCGTGATGAGTACTCTCCTGGGCTATGGCGGCAGCCCGACAGCTCGATTTCAGGAGCCGGTCTTGATCGGGTGGTGTGAAAAGCCGCTGCTGACCGGTATCACGGTCAACGGGCGGCAGGCCGATGAAGAGAACACAGCCCTCTTTATCGTGCATATGCCTCTTTCCGCCGCTCCCGGCAGTGTCGAGGTCAGCGCGGCTCCCGAAAATATCGTGGACAGTCAGGCCACTTCACTGAACGTGAACCCTTACGGGCAATCCGGAACCCGGGTACACCTCGATACCGGCTATTATGTAACCGAGGCCAAACTGCCTGCTGTCACCCCGGCCCTGAAGGTGAGTGCGCTGGAGGTTTCCTGCCGGGCCAGCCACCCCCGTGCCCGCATGAGCATATACGCCTACGATTGGACGCGGAGCCGGTGGGCCGGCGTCATCTCCGATCTGCCCGGTGTCACCGATGCCGCCCAATCCGTTCCCAATCCCCGGCGGTTTGTCCGGCTGCCGGGAGGCGTTGTCCGGCTGAAGGTGGAGATGATGCCCGCCTCGGGCAAAGCCGTCTCTCCGCCCGGCAGCGTGGGAGGGATGATGAAAGGCCCCGGCATGATGGGTGCGGGCGGCGGCCCCAATTCGGTCGAGCGCCTGGAGATTGCCATGAAAGGAACTGCCCGATGATCCGCATAGAATGCCTGCACAAAGAATACCGGAACCTGGTGGCCGTCAAAAATCTCAGCCTGGAGCTGGAGGAAGGCGATATCTTCGGGTTCATCGGGCCGAACGGGGCGGGCAAGACGACCACCATCAAGATGCTGGCGACCCTCCTCAAGCCCACCTCCGGAAGCGCCTGGATCGGCGGCCACCATGTCTTCGAGCAGCCCGAAAAGGTGCGCGGACTTATCGGCTATATGCCCGACTTCTTCGGGGTCTACGACGATATCAAAGTCTGGGAATATCTCGATTTCTTCGCATCGGCCTACCGGATCCCTCGCGACCAGCGCCCCGGCATCATCGATGACGTGCTGGAG
Organism: Armatimonadota bacterium; assembly: GCA_020846535.1. Taxonomy (GTDB): domain Bacteria; phylum Armatimonadota; class JADLDR01; order JADLDR01; family JADLDR01; genus JADLDR01. The sequence continues at coordinate 11,675 of JADLDR010000233.1, forward strand.
CTGACCGACCTGACCGTGAAAAAGGAATCCTATGTAGAGGAACTCTCCCGGGGAATGAAGCAGCGGCTCTGCCTGGCGAAAACCCTGGTACACGACCCGAAAGTGCTGCTTCTGGACGAGCCTGCCTCCGGCCTCGACCCCCGCGCCCGCATCGAGATCAAGGAACTCCTGAAGGAACTGCGCTCGATGGGGAAGACGATCATCATTTCCTCCCACATCCTGCCCGAACTGGCCGATTTCTGCAACAAGATCGGCATTATCGAGCAGGGGAACCTGGTGGTGGCCGGGGATGTGAACGATATCATGAAGCAACTGACCGGCGGCAGAGTCTACGAGATCAAGGTGGCCGGAGAGAGCGACCGGGCCGTGGAACTTCTCTCCGCCCTGCCCGATGTGCGGAGCGCGCGGATATCCGGGGAGACGATCCAGGTGGAGGTCGGAGCGGAGGATTTCGATTCCCACCGGATACTGCAAACCCTGATGGAGAACCGCTTCCGGGTCACCTCCTTTACCGAGCAGGAGGCCGACCTGGAGGATATTTTCATGAAGGTGACGAAGGGAATGGTTTCCTGATGAAAAACGCCAGCCATTCCGAGGATACCACTCTTCCCCAGACCCGGCAGCCCGATTCCCTGCTCCGGCGCTTCGATTCTCCGGTGCTTGTCCGGGAGATGCGCACCCGGATGCGAGGCGCCCGCGCCTACTGGATGCTCACCGGCTACCTGACGCTCCTTTCCCTGGTACTCTTTCTTGCCTATTTCTACTGGTATCAGAACTTTCAATCCCCTTACCTCTACGGAGGCGGGTTCAACAGCGGCTTCGTGATCGGGCGGCAGCTCTTTCTCTGGCTCTCTGTCACCCAGGCTGTCATGGTCTGCCTCATCACCCCTGCCCTCACCTCCGGGGCCATCACCATAGAGCGCGAGCAGCGCACTTATGAGATGCTCGCAATGACGATCCTGCGCCCGAAGGATATCATCCTGGGTAAGCTCACCGCCGCCGTCGTCTATGTGACGATGCTTCTCTTTTCCTCGCTTCCCCTGCTTTCGCTCAGCTTCCTGCTGGGAGGTGTCGCGCCCTCAGAGATATTGGCCGTCTACGGCATCCTCTTCGCCACCGCATTCCTGTTCGGCAGCATCGGCATCATGTGGTCTACGGTTGTTCGCACCACGCCGCTGGCAACTATTTTCAGCTACCTGACCACCTTTGCGGTGATGCCTCTGGTCATCGCCGCAGCCCCCAATCCGACAGCCAAACTGCCTTTCTATCGGACCGATCTCTGGACCTGGGTTCCTTTCATCTCGCTGTCCGCTCTCATCGCCGCCCTGATGGTCACCCTGACCACCACCCACCTGGAGCATATGGAAAACAGCAAGCCTCTGGCCCTGCGCCTCCTGACAGCGGGCTGCTTTCTGCTGGGGATGGTTTTTATCGAGGGTATTCTCTATTTCTCTTCAAGCACTTCGACCGGAAAGGATCTGAAGGAAGCCTTTTATTCTTTCATCGCCAGCCTGCTTCTGATGGTTCCTCTGCTGCTCATGCCCCTCTTTGCTTGCGGCGAGATCAAGCTGGAGCAAGGCCAGAGCCTTTTTGCCAGACTCGTGAGATCCCTGAACCCCTGCCGGTGGTTTTCCGGGGATCCCGTTACCGGGCTGCCCTATGCGGCCATCACCTTCCTGCTGGGGCTTGCCTGGGGCGTCATCGCAGTCCTTTTCACCAAGCATAAAATGGCCGATATTCTTCACTGGAATCTATTGTTCAAAACGATGCTGGTCAGCCTTTCCGCGCTGGCCGCTTACGGGGCGGTCTGCCTCCTGTTTTCGGTCATCGGAAGCCGGTATTTCGCGATGGTGTCCTCCTATATTTTAATGGCCGCCCTGATCCTGCTGCCCCTGATGGTGCTGGTTCCGATCCTGTCCCAAATGGCCTGGACTCCCGCAGGGGCGTCCGTCAAAGCCAAGCCGGAGTACTATACTTTCTTTTTGAACCCGATACTGGCCCTCGTTTCGATAGCCATGCCCTCCGATTTTGCCCGCGAAATGCCCCGCTATCCTATCCCCCTGGCGTTCTGGCAGGTGACCTCAGCCATCCACGCGCTCCTGGCGCTTGCAGGCTGGGCCGCCGCCCTGTTTGCCAGCCGCTCTCGGACACGACCGCCTCAGCCCGCGCCCGAGGTGTCACCATGATGAAAGACCTTGCCCAGCGCATCGCCGCTTACTGGAAGCCGCTCGAATATGTGGATGCCATTGTCCTGGAAGGCTCCGCCTGTCCCGAGGATGAAGACGAATACGGAGACCTCGACCTGGTGGTCTACTGCGACTGCCTGCCCGAAGAGGAGGAGGCCCGTCAGATATTGATGCAAATGGGGGCCAAAGAGCTTTACTTCCGGCCCGACTATGTGGCCCACTTCATCTATTCCGATGTCTGGGTCGACCTGGCCTTCGACCGTTCCGAGGAAGTAGTGCGTATCCTGGAGGAAAGCCGCGAAGGGGAATGCAGCCTGAACGAGCAGCACGAGATCGCCTCCATCCTCGGGTGCATCCTGCTGCACGATCCCTACAGCCTGGTGCGGGAGTGGCAGAGCGAAGCCGAAATCTATCCACAAGACCTTAAGGAACGGATCGTGGAGGATCATTTCGCCAATGTCTTCACACCGGGCCTCCTGCGCTTCATGCAAAATCTCGTCCGCCGGAACGATATCGCCTATCTGGGCGAGTTGTGTGTCCTGATGGATCACTTTATCGCCCTTCTCTATGCCCTGAACGAGCGGTATTATTCCGGCTGGAAGCATCTCGACCGCTGCCTGGAAACCTTCTCCCAGAAGCCGGAGGACTGCTTCGCCCGCATGTCCTTCGCCCTCCGCGAAAGCGACCCCCTCAAAAGCTGGCGAACCTTCCTGGATCTGATCACCGATGCCTGCCCGTTCATCCACAACGGGTGCAGTACCCCCAAAGCCCGGGATGCCATCCGCAACCTGAAAAACGCCCTCGAAGGGCTGGATGAATGACCGGCCCGCCCGGCTGTCCTCGAAAAAGGATGGAAACAGGTATAATCCGATCCCAATCGGGGAAAGATATTTTTCGGAAGTATTTTTGAGCGGCAGGACTCATATAGAAAGGGGACAGTTCCTATTCCCGAAGCTGTCCCCTTTTCCGTTATACCATTATCAATCGCGGCGGGCAGGCAGCCCTGACAAAGCGTCGTTTGCGAAGAATCAGGAAACTCTGCGTTTGAGATAACCCAGGGCAGACAAGCCGCACATGGTGAGCAACGCCACCAGGCTTCCCGGCTCCGGAACCGGCTCGATCTGCCCGCAGATTTCGCCGCCGCGCAGATTGGCGGTAAATATCAGATCGCTTTTCAGAACGAAAAATCCGTGGCCCATTGCCTCGCTATCGTTCGGTGGAACTTCCTGGCTGCCGGTCAGCATGGCCCTGAAGTTCATATCGGCATGGGCCGCCGCGCCCAGAGCGCAAAGCACTGCCACTACCAGACTGCACAGCCTCCATTTTTGCATCGGCTCGAATCCTTTCTTGTCGAGTGAAGCTGCCTGATTGTTCGCTCGATGTGGAAACACACTCTGAATAACAAGAATTGCTCATAGAATAGTTCCCGTTAAGTCATATCTATTGCTGATAATCAAAAAAGGAGGAAGCTATGCAATACACACATCTGGGACGCACCGGGATGAAGGTCAGCCGCCTCTGCCTGGGAACCATGAACTTCGGTCCGGTGACCGGCGAGGAGGACAGCTTCGGGGTGATGGACCGCGCCCTGGAACACGGCATCAACTTCTTCGATACGGCCAATGTCTACGGCTGGAAAAAGGGAGAAGGCATTACGGAGCAGATTATCGGGCGGTGGTTCGCCCAGGGAGGAGGCCGGAGGAGTAAGGTGGTCCTGGCGACCAAAGTTTACGGCGATATGGGCGACTGGCCCAATGAAAGCCGCCTGTCGGCCCTGCACATCCGCAAAGCCTGCGAGGCCAGCCTGAAGCGAATGCAGACCGATTACATCGATCTCTACCAGATGCACCATATAGACCGCGAAACGCCCTGGGAGGAGATATGGCAGGCGATGGAGCAGTTGGTGGCTCAGGGCAAGGTGCTGTATGCGGGCAGCAGTAACTTTGCAGGATGGCACATCGTTCGGGCTAATGAAATCGCCAGACAGCGCAACTTTATGGGCCTGGTGTCCGAGCAAAGCCTTTACAATCTGACCGCCCGGACCATTGAGATGGAGGTCATCCCGGTATGCGAAGCCTACGGGCTGGGCCTCATCCCCTGGAGCCCGTTAGCCAGCGGCGCGCTCGGAGGGGCGCTCCGGAAGGCCACCGAGGGCCGTCGCGCTCAGGAGGGCGTCCAGAAGATCATCGAAGCGAACCGTCCCAAACTGGAAGCCTATGAAGCCCTCTGCGGCGAAATGGGCGAAAAGCCTGCCGATGTAGCCCTGGCCTGGCTTCTCTCCAACCGGGTCGTTACGGCCCCGATCATCGGCCCGCGCACCCTGGAGCAACTGGACGGAAGCCTCCGCGCCCTGGAGATAACGCTTTCCCAGGATATCCTCTCCCGGCTGGACAGCATCTTCCCCGGCCCGGGCGGCCCCGCGCCGGAAGCCTATGCCTGGTAGGAGCCGGGCAAACGGTCCGCCTCTCTACACAGGGGCGGGCCGTTGCCTCTTGACAGACAAGGAGGGCCTATTCTATAATATCTTCAAAGAGAACGCACCTATTTTGAGGAGGAATTGAAGATGCCGGAAGAGATTCCGTTGAAAGGCAAGCGCGATAAGCTCATCGAGTGGTTTCTGACGCAGGCGCGCTCCCGTGACGAGATCGATCTGAAGCTGCCGCCGATGAGCGATGCCGATCTTCAGGAATATATCGCCAACGACCCGTGGCTTCAGGAGCAGATATTCCGGCGCTATCAGGAGAAGCAGAGAGAGGCCGAGGAGTTCGAGGCGCTCTGGGAGGAGGAGCAGGCCCGCGCGCAGCAGGAGGCCGCCGAGGAGCGCCCTGTCATCGAGCCGGAGGACTACAGCTATTAGCGGGAGGGATCGGCTGTGATCAACAGCGTTGTTCTGGTAGGCCGCCTGGTACGCGACCCCGAACTGAAGCACACGCCGAACGGGGTTCCGGTGGCGACCTTCACCGTCGCGGTGGACCGCCCGTTCAAAAGCTCCTCCGGCGAAATGGAAGCGGATTTTATCGATGGGGTCGTCTGGAGGCAGCAGGCGGAATACCTTGCCTCCTACGGCGAGAAAGGCCGGATGGTCGGCATCGAAGGCCGCATCCAGGTGCGCCGGTGGACAGGGCAGGACGGTGCCAAGCACAAAACCACCGAGGTTCTGGCCGAGCGTGTGAAGTTCCTGAGCCTGTCCCGCCAGCAGATGGAGGAACGCGGCCTCGCTGCCGCCGTCCGCCACGAAGAAGAGGAATTCGATCCCTTCGCCGATATCGAAAACGCCCCCGGCCTGGACGACACCGACCCGTATGCAGGGGCTGATTGAACGCAGAAGCCTACGACCCTATGTTTTTGCTGCGCCCTGCCGCCATCTCCGCCAGCCTCATCCCCAGGCAGCGGCATGAGTCGATTTCCCGTTCGGCCCTCGGTTCCCCGGCGAGAACGGCCCCGTAGTGCAGGGTGAACTGCTTCGCCACATAGTCCCGCACCCCGAAGACCAGCATCCCGAAATTCATCAGGATGGTCAGCAGGGACATACAGGCCAGCTCCGCTCCGCCGCCCCAGCCGCCGGAGGAAGAGAAGGCGCAGCCGATCTTGCCGTCCATTCTGCCCCACACCGCCGCAGCGGTCTCATCCCAGAATCGCTTCATTTTCCAGGAGAGTACGCCCATATTGGTCGGCGATCCGACCGCCAGTCCGTCGCACCAGGCAAGATCATCGGCGGACGCCTCCTCGATGGGGAGCAGGCGCACCTCCGTCTCCGGTACGCTTCCGGCCCCGGCGGCCACATGCTCGGCCATCCGGCGGGTGTTGCCTGTTTTGCTGTCATACAGAACAAGAATACGGCGCATCCGTCGCTCCCCGGCGTTCAATCCAGGTGGAAAACCTCTTCCAGCTTCAGCATCCCTTCATCCGCGTGCTTCCCTCCGATGCCCTCGAAATAGGGGGCCATCATCGTCTGCCAGCGGGCGTTGATTTCGGTGTCCGCCATTTTGCTCAGGGCCTCCTCCCAGCTTGGAGTCTCGACATAGCCGAAAAGGGTCCCGTCTTCCCGCATAAAAAGGGAGTAGTTGCGCCAGCCCGCCTTGCTCAAGGCTTCCAGCATCTCGGGCCAGACTTTCCGGTGAATCTCCTTGTATTCCTCCAGCATATCGGGCTTGACTTTCAAAACGAATCCGACTCGCTGCATAAGGGCCTCCTTGGTGGATGGTGGTATATATCAGGACTTCGCCCAACGTCGGGGATAGGGCCGCAGTCGATGTCATTGCGAGGAGCGTGAGCGACGCGGCAATCTCCAGACTCCCGCCCAAGGACAAAGCTCTCTCGGTATTTGTGACGCAGGAGATTGCCATGTCGCTGCGCTCCTCGCAATGACATGAAGATGGATACTCGCTCTCAGCCGGAGCCTATCCCCCGTATCTCGGCTCGTTCGCGCGGGGGAGCCGTTCTGCTACGGGGAGCAGCTTTACGCCGGTCCCCTTCGGCTCGGAGAGATAGTAGCAGGCGGTGCTGGAGTAGTCGTTGGAGAGCTTGTTGGCGTGGCCGTGTTCGATGGTCGCCCGGACGCTCTTCCGGAAGCGGATCGGGTCTTCGATATGGTAGCGGTAGACGGAGTTTTTGCCTTTCCACGGCCATTCCCGGCTGTCGCTATAGAGCAGCACTCCGTGGTAGAGAGTATTGTATTCCTGGGTAGGACAGTAGGCGCAGTGATACCAGTCCTCGGTGCCCGTTCCGTGCAGGGAAGGCGGCCAGGGTTCGCCGTCGATAAAGACCATATCGTCCCCTTCGCCGTACCAGTCATTCAGATTGCGCTGGAAGCAGTCGATGTCCAGGTGGGCCCTGCAGTAAATGCCGTTCCCTTCCGTCTCGCAGATAATATAGTTCTCGGCTCCGGTGGCGTTCAGGACGCGCGGGTCCTGGGATGCGGCGCTCCAGTCGGGCAGCTTTTCCTCGTACGCCCAGCCGCGGGTATCGGCCTCCCGCCTCCACTGGGTGTGGAAATAGGCCAAGTCGTCATCGAAGGCGTCGTGCAACTCGTAGTCCACGTAGAAGTAGTGCCAGTACGCCTCATCGCCCTGGTTCTTCTCCTCCACGACGGCCCGCTTCCTGAAAGGCATGGGCCACCAGGAGTTGAACCCTTTTCCGTTTTCGGGGATCATCTGGAGGGGCATGGTGATGAAGTTCTTTCTCATGCCGTGCCCCGGCCCGAAAAAGTCGCCGATAGGGCTTTCCTCGCTCGGTTCGGAGCCATTGTCCCAGTAGATGCGAAGCACGATGCGGCGGCAGTAGTCCTCTTTGGGCAGCCCCAGGGTGGTCCAGATGCGCTTGATGCAGCCCGGCCCGGCGATATCAGCCAGGATGCGCTTTTCGCCCGGCTGTATCTGTCAGGCGTCGCCGTTGCCGCCCGTGGGATCGAAACTGCTGACCCGCTTGCTCCGGCAGTCCCGGAGCCGCGGCAGAGAAGCAAGGGAAGTCATGCCGATCACGTCGTTTCTTTTCTCAGTCTCCGGTCGGGTAGCCGCCGCCTGCCCCGCTGGCGATGCCGCGCTCTTCGGCGATTTTCTTTTCATAGCCGCTGGCTTTGAGGGCGCAGAGCGGGTCGGGATCGATTCCGATCTCCTCCCGCACCCGGGCGAGTAGGGGGCGGATGTCGGTCTGATAGGCGTCGGTGAGGACGCGGTACGCGCTCAGCACATCCCCGGCGTCCTGCGCCTTCTTCAGGGCCGCCCTGTCCACGATGAGCGCCCGGGCGCAAGCCTCCTGTACGTTGAGGACCGACTGCAACATCGCCTCGATCTTGGGCTCGATGTTATGGCTCTGGTCGATCATATAGGCCACATCACGGGCGCAGTCCGCGGTAGAGGCATTCTTCCCGGCGTCCACCAGCTCATTGAAGATCAGGAAAAGCTCGAAGGGATTGATGGTTCCCACGATCAGGTCGTCATCGGCGTACTTGCGGGCATTGAAGTGGAATCCGCCGAGCTTCCCCTCATCCAGCAGGAAGGCCACGATATGCTCGATGTTGGTTCCCTGCGGATGGTGGCCCGTATCGACCAGCACCTGGGCCTGATGGCCGAGTTTCATGGCGAAGCTGTAGGCCATTCCCCAGTCCGCCAGATCGGTGGCATAGAAGGCAGGCTCGAAGAATTTATATTCGATGAGCATCCGCATCCCGGCAGGCATCGCCCGATAGACTTCCCGGAGCGATTCTGCCATGCGGTTCTTGCGCTCCCGGAGCGAATCCTGGCCCGGGTAGTTCGTCCCATCGGCGAACCAGAGAGAGATCAAAGTAGAGCCGGTCGTTTTGGCGATCTCGACACATTCGAGCATGTGGTCTACCGCCCGGCGGCGCACGGACGCATCCCGGTTCGTGGCGGAGCCGAACTTATAGCACTCGTCCTGGAAAACATTCGGATTAATGGCCCCGATCACGACGCCCAGGCTGTCGGCGTAAGCCTTGAGTTCCGCCCAGTCGGACACCTTATCCCACGGGATGTGCAGGGCCACGCTGGGGCAGACGCCGGTCAGCCGGTGTACCATCGCCGCATCGGCCAGCTTTTCCTGCACGTTTCGGGCGGAACCGGCCCAGGGAAACGTCTTGAAGCGCGTGCCGCTGTCCCCGAAGCCCCAGGAAGGCGTCTCCACCCGCTGTGCCTTGAGCGCAGCCTTGACTTCCCCGACATCGATGCCTTTGGCTTGCAGGGTAGATTCTAAAAGCGCATAAGCGGATTCGTATGCCATACAGACCTCCTGACGTAAAGTGAGTATGATGAAGCTTGTCTATCGTCAAATCCCCACCGGTCCGAAAACGGGCGCGGCGAAGCCCCGGGCGTCTTTCAGGTTGCAGACCGGATTCAGGCCGCGGCCATACCAGAGGAGAGCGCCCTCGGGAACGGGTTCCACAAAACGGATGAGAACCGATCCGGGGCTGCTTTCGTCCACCTCGCAGGAGGCGATGGGGAGTGGCTGGCCGTCCTTTTCAACGCTGAAACCCCAGATTTTCGGGGCCGATTTCAGCCGGCCGTTGACCTCGCGGTAGGCGACCCGGAACACCGTCCGGGCGCTGTCCTCGAAGGCGAACGCCTGGGGTCTGGGGCCGCGCTTGAGGGTAGAATTGCCGAAACAAAGGATCTGCGCGACATCGGCCAGACGCGCCCCCAGCCGGCGGAGGGAGAGGGTATCCACATGGATAGCGTCCGACAGGGTGGCATCGATGGCGGCCACCATGCCGACATTCGGCAGATCGGATTCCAGAAGCAACTGGTCGTTCTGGACATCGTTCCAGTGAGGGCAGGGGTTCCAGTCGTAGAAGGAGGCAAGCTGGACGTAGAGGAAGGGCATCTCCGAATCGTCCAGGTCGCGGCGCATCGTTTCGATGAAGCCACGGAATTTGGCGCGGTATACCGGCGCGGCTTCAGGGGTGAGGGCATCCGATTCCCCCTGATACCAGACGCAGCCTTTCACCCGCCCTCCGACGGCTCCTATCCGGCGCATCATCGAGCCGTAGAGGGAACGGCCTTCCATCTCCCGATGGGCGGGACTCCACTGTTCCATGCTGGTCCCGCCGTGAGAGCAAATGAGAAGCCCCACCGGCACGCCGGTATGTCCGTACATATGGGTTCCGAAACTGACCCCCAGTCCGGCCCCGGCGGAGCGGAAATAGCGGTCCGTAATGATCGCCTGCTCTCGCTGCTCCTCCGGCACGCCCCAGTGTATCGGGTCGACCGCCTCGTTGTACCAGCACAGGGGATCTTCCGCAGCGGCCCAGCGGTCATCGTAGTAAAAACAATGCACCATCGGGGAGGGCGGTTCGGTATCGAACAATTTGCCGATCCCATCCATATTCGACTGCCCGGCCAGCACCCACAGGTCGCCCACCAGCAGATGGGGGACGGATGCGGCCCCGTGGATCCGGCCCGACTCATCGCGGAATCTAATCTCCAGAGTATATTCGCCTCCGGTCGGAACCTGGCGCACAGCCCCGTTCATCTGGCCGCCCCGGATGCCGCCCGCCGCAGCCCAATCGAAGCCGGGGACAGGGGCTTCCTGATGAAGAAGCCGGGCCTCGACGCTGCCTGCCTCAAGCGGCAACCTGCCCGCCAGTCGAATATCGGCCTTGCCCTCCCGATCCCGCTGGAATACCTGGCAGGGAGCCGGGGTCGCCAACCGCCCCTCAAAAGATGAAGCCATCTTCTTTACGTTTCCTTTCCCGTGTCCGTATGCTTTTCTTCGGCCTGGGATTAATTATTCCTTCTTCACCTTCCGCGTAACGACTTGACAAAACGGGCCTGATCTGCTATGCTTATAAAAACATCGGGAGGCATGGCGCATGATCGTGATCCGGTAATGGAAGGCAATAGCCCCGTGGCTTGAGGGCATCCATGCACCGGAAATCTATCGCTCAAAGCGTTTGTAGAGATAAATACGGACATTTCGACAGCCACAGGATTATTGCCTATGGCTGTTTTTGCGTACGGAACACGGAAGGGAGGGTTTATGAGCTTATTACAGGCGCACCGCCTTGAAAAATATATCGGATCGCAGATGATTCTGGAGGATGTTTCGCTGACCATCGGACGCGGAGAGCGAGTCGGCCTGATAGGGCGGAACGGGTGCGGGAAAAGCACGCTTCTCAGGCTTCTAAGCGGGGTCGACAGGCCGGACAGCGGGATAGTGGACCGGACGGCGCGCTCCCTGAAGATCGGCTGCCTGCCCCAGTATCCTGAATTCGAGCCGGGCCAGAACGTTCTGGAAGCGGTTTTGCCCGATCCCTCGGAGATTCCCCGGTGGCAGGCTATCAAAGTGCTGGGCGGCCTGGGGCTGGGAGGCCGCGAGGAGCAGGAGGCCGCCACCCTGAGCGGGGGCGAAAAAACGAGGCTGATGCTGGCCCGCCTGCTCCTCAGCGACGCCGACCTGCTCCTCCTCGATGAGCCGACCAACCATCTGGATATCAGGATGATGGAATGGCTGGAAGGGTTCTTGGAGATCTTCCCCGGGGCGGTACTGGTGGTTTCGCACGACCGGCGCTTTCTGGACCGTGCCGTCCGCCGCATCCTGGAACTGGAACGCGGCAGGCTGACCGAGTATGCGGGCAATTACAGCTTTTACGCGGAGGCCAAACGGCAGACGCTGCTGCGGCAGGAGGAGGACTACCTGCTTCAGCAGAAGCAAATCCGCTCCTTGCAGGAGTTCGTCCGCAGGCAACTTCAGGCGGCTTCCCGCATCCAGGACGGCCCCAAGCGCGGGCGCGATTTCTACGGTCAGGTGGCCGAGAAAGCGGCCCGGAGGGCGAAAGTGGCCCAGCGCCGCATCGAGCGGATGGAGAAGGTCGAGAAGATGCGGGAAGATCAGAACATCGAGGCCGCATTCCGGCCCAGCGCTCGGGGCGGGCAGATCGTCTACGAGTGCCGCAGGTTGACCCAGCGTTTCGGGGGGAGAACGCTCTTTCACGATCTGGATATGACGATCACCTATGGGGAGCGGGTCGGGATCATCGGCCCGAACGGAAGTGGGAAAACCACGCTGTTGCGCCTCCTGATGGGGCAGGTGCAGGCGTCAGGGGGAGAGGTGAAAGCCGGCGTGGGCCTGGTGCCGGTCTATCTGGCCCAGGAGCAGGAAAACCTCGATTGGCAAAGCACCGTGCTGGATGAAATCCTCAAGATGGGCGGCCTTGATCATACCGAGGCCCGGACGCTTCTGGCCTGCCTCCTCTTCCGCCAGGAAGATGTGTTCAAAGAGGTCCGCCATCTGAGCGTGGGAGAGCGCGTCCGGCTGGCTCTGGCCCGGGCTATGGTCTCCGGGGCCAACCTCATGGTTCTGGATGAGCCGACCAACCACCTGGATATCGCCTCCCGCGAGCGGATGGAGGAAGCCTTGCAGAGCTACGCCGGAACGCTCTTGGTGGTTTCCCACGACCGCTACCTTCTGGGCCGCCTGGCCGACTCTCTGGTCATCCTGGGAGAAGACCAGGCCCGACTGTACCCGGGGCCATATTCGGAGTGGGAG
>JADLDR010000234.1 GCA_020846535.1 Armatimonadota bacterium
CCATCCCGGCCTGCCTCGAAATCTCCGCCGAAACCGACCAGGGCGAGATCATGGGCGTCCGCCATCGGGACTGCCCCATCGAAGGCGTCCAGTTCCATCCCGAATCGATCCTGACCGCGCCGGGGAAGGATCTGCTGAGGAATTTTCTGAAGATGGTATAAGCTTTCGGCCCGGAGATATTATGGCAGGAATCTTTCTTTCGCTATCGAACCCATCCCAGGGGTGGATAGATGCGCTACCGCACATTCGGGATGACAGGCTGGCTGGTGAGCGAGATCGGGCTGGGCGGCTCCTGGTTTTACGGGCGGCCCGAGGAAGGGCTGAGGCCGGTCTCTTACGGCGTCGGGATGGTGGAGCGGGCCCTCGAACTGGGAATCAACTATTTCGACACGGCTCCCCTTTACGGGAAAGGCCGTAGCGAGGAGGTGCTGGGGATCGCCCTCAAAGGGGTGGCCGCACCCTATTATCTGGCAACCAAGGTCGGCTATTACCCGGAGCCGTTCGATTACACCTATGATACGGCCTGGCGCGGATTCGAGGCCAGCCTGAAGCGGCTCCAGCGGGACAGGGTGGACCTGCTCCAGGTTCACGAGTCGGAGAGGGCCGGTTGGGAGGGCATTTTCGGCAAAGGGCGCACCCTGGAGGCATTGCTGGAGATGAAAGAGCAGGGCCTGGCCCGGCAAATCGGCCTGACCGGCTCCGACCTGGCCCTGATGAAAAATATCCTCCTCGAAACCGATGCCTTCGCCTCTGTTCTGACTTTTTGCCAGTACGATCTGCTGGCGCAGGACGCCCGGCATATCCTTCTGCCCGCTGCCGCCGAACGCGGCGCTGCCGTGATTGCAGCCTCTCCCCTGCACGGCGGGCTGCTCGGTTCCAAGAGGGATCGCTGGATCGAAAAGGGCCGCTTCGCCGACCTCTACCCCAGGCTGGAGCGCCTGGAATCGCTCCTGAGCGGCCGGAAGGAAGACATCCCGCGCCTGGCCCTCCGCTACCTGCTATCCGACCCCACAGTTTCTATCGTCCTTTCCGGGGCCGCTTCCCCCGATGAACTCGAAATGGCCGCCTCTGTCTCGGACGGCTGCCCCCTACCTGCGGAACTCGTTCGTCAGATCGAAGACCTCGAATAAGGAGCGCACCCATGTCCACCACACCGCTGCGGCTCGGTTTTATCGGGCTGGGATTCATTTCGACGCATGCTCATCTGCCTGCCCTGATGCCTCTGGCGGAGGCCGGGGAGGTGGAGTTCACAGCCTTCTGCGATCCCAGCGAGGCGGCCCTTCAGGAACAGGCCGCCGCCTTCAAGCCCAAAGCCACCTATACCAGCCACTACGCGATGTTCGAGCAGGAAAGCCTGGACGCCCTCTATCTGTGCATCCCGCCCACCCTGCACACCGATGAAATCCTCCTCGCCGCCGAAAAAGGCATCGCTGTCTTCGTGGAAAAGCCGCAAACGCTGAGTATGGCCCAGGCGGCGCAGTTCAACCGGGCCATCGCAAAGGCAGGGGTGGTTTCACAGGTGGGATTCATGAGCCGCTATTATCCTTCGTCGGAAGCAGTCAGGCATCTGCTGAAGGAGCGAACCCCCCGCCACGCCCTCGTGCAACTGCTCTACAGCGGGCAGCCGGTGCGTTACTGGACCAGCCGCTACGAGCTTTGCGGGGGATCGTTCGTGGAAAACAGCATCCACAAGGTGGACCTGCTGCGCTTCTTTCTGGGGGATATCGAGGCCGTTTCCGCCTTCTACGTGGCCCGAAAGCCCGGCGAGGGGCCTGAGCCGATGAATATGCCCCATGTCTACAATGTGAACTACCGCTTCGCCAGCGGGCTGACGGCCAATGTCACGACCTCCCGCGTGCTGACCCATGTGAAGGCTTCCCGTTCGGAAGTGCTGCTGGTGAGTGACGATTCGCTGGTGGAGTGGGGAGAGAGCCAGGTTGTGGAAAACGGGGCCGTGGTCTGGGAGGAGGCGCAAAGTTCCAACCCCTTCGCTCTCCAGGCGCAGAGCTTCCTCGAAGCCGTCCGCACCCATGATCCCACACTGCCGCGCAGCCCTTACCCCGAAGCCCTCAACAGCCTGGCCGCCGTCCTGGGGGCCAACGCCTCCGCGGAACAGGGAGGAAAGATCATCGAACTGGCGGAGTTCGTGGGTGAATAGGCTAACCGAACGGAATATCGCTTCGGCATGCAGCTTGTGAACGAGTCTTTGATAGGATAATCGCATCCAGCAGGAGGGATTCCATGTTTCTTTTGCGATGGCCCCTGGCAGTCATCGGGAGCCTGGCGGTCGGGCAGGCGATAGCCGCCCCGCAGGAGGCTTCGCTGACGCTGGCGAAGAACGGCAAAAGCCCTTATCGAATCGTTATCGCACAAGACGCCTCCGCTGTGGAACGGCAGGCCGCTTCCGAATTGCAGTCCTTTCTCAAGCAGATTTCTGGGGCGAAACTGCCCATCATCACCGATGACCAACGGCTGGGCAAGTATGAGATCGTTCTCGGCAGGAACCGCCACCTGACGGCCCTCAAAACTTCTGTCGGCTGGCGCAAGCTCGGCGGGGAAGGCTTTACCCTCCGCACGGTCAGCAGCCGCCTGGTCATTGCGGGCGGGCCGGTGCGCGGCACGCTGTACGGGGTCTACGGCTTTCTGGAGGACTATCTCGGCTGCCGGTGGCTTTCCTCCAAAGTCAGCGTGATCCCCAAGAAAGCGGTCGTGGCGGTCGGGGCCATCGAGGATACCCAGGTCCCGCCGATGCCCTTCCGGGAAGTCTACTATCAGGACGCCATGGATCCGAAATACGCGGCCCGCAACAAGCTGAACGGCAATTACAGCATCGTCAGGGGCGGTAAAACGGCCCAGGAACGGCATCGCGGGTGGGGATACTGGTGTCATACCTTCGCCATCCATGTGCCGCCGGACAAGTATTTCAAGGATCACCCGGAGTATTTCGCCCTGGTGAACGGCAAGCGGGTTCCCGATACCCAGCTTTGCCTGACCGACCCGGAGGTTTTCAGGCTGACGGTGGCCGACCTGAAGGCCAAGATGGCGGCCAACCCGGAGGCGGCCTACTGGTCGGTCAGCCAGAACGACACCCGCGGAAACTGCCAGTGCGAGACCTGCAAAGCCATAGACGACCGGGAAGGCACGCCGATGGGATCCATGCTGGACTTCGCAAACCGCGTGGCCGCCGAGTTTCCCGACAAGATCATCTCCACCCTGTCTTATCAGTACACCCGCCGCCCGCCCAAAACGATGCGCCCGGCCCCGAACGTCCGCATCATGCTGTGCAGCATCGAGTGCAACCGGAGCCGTCCCATCCCGACAGACCCTTCCAGCGCCTCTTTCCGCGATGATGTGGAAAACTGGTCGAAGCTGAGCGACAATGTGTTCGTCTGGGACTATGTGGTGCAGTTCTCCAACCTGGTCAGCCCCTTCCCGAACCTGCGTGTCCTCCAGCCGAACATGAAGTTCTTCATCGACAACAATGCCAAGGGAATGTTCGCCCAGGGCAACCGAGAGCGCGGCGGGGAATTCGCCGAACTGCGAGCCTACCTGCTGGCGAAGCTGATGTGGCAGCCCGATTGCGATATCGAGCGGGCGATGGAGGATTTCCTGAAGGGCTATTACGGCCCGGCGGCCCGCCCCATCCGCCAGTATATCGACCTGATGCACGACACCCTGGAGCAATCTGGCAAGGGCCTCTATAGCTTCGGCGGCCCGGGCGATCACCGGGACGGGTATCTGTCCCCGGAGGCGGTCGTCCGGTATAACGCGCTCTTCGATGAGGCGGAACGGCGGGCGGCCCAAGACAAAGCCGTCCTCCTGCGCGTCCAGTCCGCCCGCCTGCCGCTCATGTACGCCCAGCTCCAACTCGGCGACGGCGACGCCGCCGCCCGCCGGGCCGTCGCGCGGAAGCTTTTCGATATTTCCGATAAGACCGGCCTTTTGATGTTCAACGAATGGAACCTGCCCACCGAAAAATACAAAGCGCAGATGACGGAGGCGCTGGAGAAAGAGGGAAAAGAGAAGAAAGAGGGAAAAGAGAGGAGGAAGGGACGATCTCGCTCAGGCTGAGCAACATTTTTTCTGGGATGAGGAGCTAATATGACTACTTATGAGCGCATGAAACGGATGTACGCCCACCGGGAGGCGGATAGAGTGCCGATCACCGACGCCCCCTGGGGGTCGACGCTGGAGCGGTGGCGGCGGGAGGGAATGCCGGAAGGGATCAGTTACACGGATTACTTCGGCCTGGACCGCTTTGTGAGCATCGGGATGGATAACAGCCCACGGTTCCCTGTGGGAACGGTGGAAGAAACGGAGGAATACATTATCCATACCTCCCAGTGGGGAGCCACCATGCGAAGCTGGAAGCACGCAGGCGGGGTCCCGGAGTTTCTGGATTTTATCATCAAAGACCCGGATTCCTGGGCCAACGCCAAAGAGCGGATGCAGCCGTCGCGGGATCGGGTGGATTGGAACTATCTGGAAGGCAACTACAAACGGTGGCGGGCGGAAGGGGCGTGGATCATCGCAAGCTTCTGGTTTGGGTTCGATGTGACCCATTCCTGGACGGTGGGCACGGAACGGCTCCTGACCGCGATGGTGACCGATCCAGAGTGGGTGGCCGATATGTTCAACCACTTCCTGGAGATGGATATCGCGCTTTTCGAGATGGTCTGGCAGGCGGGCTACGAATTCGATGAGATCAACTGGCCCGACGATATGGGCTACAAGCAGTCCCTCTTCTTTTCTCCTCGCTTCTATAAGGAAATCCTCAAGCCCGTCCACAAAAAGGCGGCGGATTGGGCGCACTCCAAAGGGGTCAAAGTCCGCCTTCACTCCTGCGGCGACGTCCGGCCCCTCATCCCCGACCTCATCGATCTCGGTATCGATATGCTGAACCCCATCGAGGTCAAGGCCGGGATGGATCCCACCGCCCTGAAAGCCGAATACGGGGACAGGCTGGGCTTCCACGGCGGCCTGAACGCCGTCCTTTTCGAGAAACCGGAAAGCATGTGGGCGGAGATGAAGCGCGTCGTTCCGATCATGAAGAAAAACGGCGGCTATGTCCTCAGTTCCGACCATTCCGTGCCGGAGAACGTCTCCCTGGAAGAATTTCGGACATTCGTAGAGATGGGAAAGGATTTGGGGAGATACGATTAAGCGGAAAAGCCCGCCTGCCTGGAGCAGGCGGGCTTTTCGCATTGGAGGGTTCAGGCTCAGCCCCAGTAACCCTGGAGAATTTTCCGCGTCTCGTCCCGATGGGTGCTTTCGTCCTGGACGAAGGTTTCCATCCGAATGCGGATGCCGACTTCCCCGGCTTCATCGGCCAGACGGATCAGGTTCGGATGAGCCGCTTCTTTCGCCGCGGCAAGGACGTTTTCCAGCATTTCCCGGGTGTCCCCGGAAACCAGAACAGGCTTGGCTGTCGTGGTCGGCATGCCTCCAAGAGCAGCCATTTTTTTCGGCCAGATACTGGACATGGATTTGTTCCCCGGGGATTTCTGACTGGAAGGACGCGACCCGTTGGGGGCGGTACGGCCCTGCCACCACCGCCGAATACGGGAGATATTGAAGGATCCGATACTCGGCGGATAGTTGATCATGAGGGCGCATCCTCTGGGAAGTCTATATGACATCACCTGGAAGAAGACCGAACGGCTTCCATCATCGATTATAGCGGCAGCCGAGTATCCGTTTTGCCATCGCTCCCCCGGATATGCAACTCACTTTCCGTGATATGGATCCGATCCTCCCAGCCCGGCCCTCTGACCGTGATATCCTGGCCCTGACCGGGGATCCAGGTGACCTCCGGGCGATCCCGGAGGTTGGGAATCAGGACGAAGAGCGACTTGGAGGAAGTTCCGCGCCACCGGGCCAGGGCGACCTGATTGATATATTCGGCCTTGCCGGACATAGGCCGCCATCGACCGGGCACCATAGACCACCGGGCAAACGGCGGGGCCACCATCGTCAGCTCTGTTCTGCCGGGCTGGAGATCTCGCCATCGGGAGGCAGAAAGTCCCGGCCAGGTGACGGTACGCCCGGTTTGCCGGGTTCCCACGCTGCCTGGAGGACAGGCAGAGCGCACCTGCCAGGTATAATCATGCTCCCTGCCAGACTTGAGGGCATCGGCCACCAGGATGTACCGGCCCCGGACGAGGGCCAGGGTGCGCTGGAGGGAGCAACCCTCGTAGTCGGTAGCGACCCGGGCGTGGCGCACCGGGCCTGCCGTGCGGATATGGCTCATTTTCCCCGGGGTTTCCTGCCGGGGGCCTTTCCCGTCAATGAGGATCACATTGTGGAAGGTCGCGTCATAATAGTCGTGGCTCTGCCAGTGGTCATAACCGGAGTCAGCAGCCAAAACCTCATCCCAGGCGGCCAGCACGAAATGAGTGCAGTCGGCTTGGCTGTAAGTGTTGTAGTAATAAGACAGCGGCCAGGAACCGTCTTTCCCGGCGAACCAGACGGCCACCGCGTCATGTCCCCAGTTCTCGCGCAGCACCGCTGTCTCAGAGCCCGGAAATGCCCGTGAGGCCGGAACCTGAGCGTCATTCACGCCGGGTTCATGGACCGCCAGGGCAATATGCGCATGATAGGAATGAATGATATCCGAAGGGGCGAGTTGATAGGCTCTTCGAAACAGCGGTTCCATATCCCGTCCGTAGCGCCGGTTGCACAACAGGCTCAGATGGCTCAGGCCGGTCTGGGATTCACAGGTGCCCCAAGGGATAATTTCTCCGTTCGCCATCATCTGATATGCGGCGAAGATAAGCCATTGTTTTAAACGCGGGTCGGCAAGCAGGTAACGGCCTGAAGCTCTCTGGTAAGCGATGGCAAAGGGCACGAACTGGCAATTCATATAACCGGTATAGCCTGTGCCCTCCACGAACAGGCCTCCGGGCCGGAAGAACCCGTAGTTTTCCTCACGGCGGATCTCGTAAAGCGCCCGGCGGAGCCAGGCCGCCGGGCCATTCGGCGATCCGCGATATTCGCACAACACCAGAGCGGCCATTCCCAGAGCGGAAGCCGCCAGGGTGCGCTGGTTTCCATAGTTGGCCCCGCCGCGCGCTTCCCCGGACAGAACCTCATAATAGTGTCCCGCCTCCGCGGCGATTTTGTTGCGGATGGCGGCATGGTCGTGAGGCGTCAGGCCCTTCCAGGCCGCTAGTATATCATAGGCGATGACAAAATCGGCGAGCCGATGGGAGCTTGGTTCCAGATAGCCCTGGGGGGACTGCCGCCAGATAGGGTTGTGCAGCAAATCATCACGAGACGCCACCGCCTGACTTTCCGCCCCTTTAAGCCACCATTTTAACGCCCGTGCGGTTTGGGTTGGCTCGGATTCCAGCTGCGACCACCAGGCGGCCCAGGGTTGCTTTCCGGTGCGCTCTCGCATCCGCATCCGGTCGGACTCATCGTAGAAAAGCGAGGGATGCCGTTCCCGCAGGGGCAGTTTCGGCTGCCAGCGAACACCCCATTCCTTCGGAAACTCCTGCGCCTGGCAGAAAGCGCTTGCCAGAACCAGCAGTATGACCGGAACAAAACATGGCGTTATTCTCACAGCATGCATCTCGACTCTCTCCTGCGCCGGGCTGCGGATGAAAGGTCATCAGGCACTCTCGCCTGTGTTGGAGGCCATCGGACGGTTATCCCGCCAGCCCCCCTTCGCTTTCGATGATGTAAGGGCAGTAGTTGAAGGAATCGCAGTCCACGCCGCGCAGGTGGGAAAGGTGTTCGGCGGCCAGTTGGGTCGGTACGATATCGATCAGGAATTGCCAGAGGGCGGGCGGGCCGGGCAGGGGGAACACCAGGTCGCCCGCCCTCTCGGGAATACTCTGGCCGATGAGCATGACCTTGCAGCCGTTGCGCCGCAGGTCGGCGGCCAGGATCAGGTCCTGCGCCCGCTGGCGTCTGGGGTCGATCCAGATGCAGAAGCGCAGGCCCTCCCGGACGATCTCCTGGGGGCCGTGGCGAAAATCGCCGGTGGTCAGGGCGGTGGCGGGCGATTTGGTGGCCTCCTCCCAGAGCAGTTCGGTCTCGTGCGCGGTGGCGAGGCTGGCTCCGCGGGCCAAAAAATAGGCGGGCGCATCGGCTGCGAACCAATCGCTGGCCTGGATTTTCGCCCGCCATGGATCGAGGCAGGAGGCGAGGGCGTTCAGGGCGGAGGAGAGGAGATCGCAGAGCGAACCGCTCAGGGCGCCGTTGACGGCGCAGGCCATCAGGCTCCCGACAAGGGCCAGGCCGGTATACATCGTCACCGAGACATTATGGTCGAAAGCGGCCTCCAGCTTCAAAACGACATCGGCTTCCAGGGCCAGGGGGCTGTCCGGGGTGTTGGTGATGGCGACGATCTTCGCCCCAGCCTTGCGGCATTTGGCGAGCAGGCCCACGATTTCAACGCTTTTCCCGCTCCGCGAGAGGATGACCGTCGTGGAATCGGGGGCAATTTCGGCGCAATGGAGCAGTTCCGAGGCGTCCCAGAGCATGACCGGGCGGGCCGCCTCGCTGAAGACGGTGACAATCGCCATGCCCGCGTGCCAACTGCTGCCGATGCCGGTGATATAAAGATTCCGGGCCGATTTCACCAGCTCCGCCGCCTTTTCCAGCGACTCCCGCCCCGGCCCCAGGGTATACGCGAGGGTTTTCGCCAGCTCCCCCGGCTGGTTGTAAATGTCCTTCAGGAATCGGGTCATCGAGATGCTCCTTATGATGGATGGTCAGTCTACGGCTTCTTTCAACTGCCCCTCGAACCCACCCGGCGCTTGCAGGCTGGCGCAGGCGCACCGGGACGCCAGCTTCAGGCAGTCCTCGATCCCCCACCCCAGCCGCCAGGCGCGGATAAAGCCGGCGTCGAAATTGTCGCCGGCCCCGATGGTGTCCGCCACGGTCAGTTCATCGCTCTCCTGAGAACTCGCCCACCTTCCCCTCTGCCTGTATGCGGCTGCGCCTTTCGCCCCTTGCTTGATGACCACCAGCGGCCCGCAGGCGGCCAGGCGGAGAGCCGCCTTCTCCAGCGAAGATTCGCCGGTGACCGCCAGGGCCTCCGCCTCGTTGGGAAGAAAGACATCCACCAGGGGAAGGAGTTCCATCACGCCCTCCCAGCGGTCTGCGGGATCCCAGTTGGTGTCCAGCGAGGTGGTGATGCCTGCGGCCCGGCACTTTGCCAGCCACTCGGGCCAGAACCCGCGCAGCGTTTCCAGCAGGAAATAACTGGCGATATGCCAGTGGCGGCAGGAACTCAGCATTGCGTTCGTCAGGTCGCAGGGCGCGGCCGCATCGATAGTGCCCGGATAGGTCAGGATGGCCCGGTCTCCGTCGGGCCGGGCAAGGGCTACCCCCA
The DNA here is from genome assembly GCA_020846535.1 of Armatimonadota bacterium. GTDB lineage: Bacteria > Armatimonadota > JADLDR01 > JADLDR01 > JADLDR01 > JADLDR01. Next base: position 9,344 of record JADLDR010000234.1, read on the forward strand.
GGCCGGTTTTCAGGTCGGGGCGGGACGTCAGAAAGGCGGTATCGATGCCCATCCGGGCGATCCTATCCGTAACGAACCGCCCGAAGGTGTCTTCCCCCACCTTCCCGACAACCCCGGCTCTCCCTCCCAGTTTGGCGAACTGCCCCGCGAAGATGACCGCCGAGCCGCCGAGTTCCACCAGATAATCATCGAGGATCTGCTCCACCTGACGGAAGCGGGGAACCACATCCCCGCTCAGGATGAGATCCACGCAGATATCGGCGGCGCAGCAGATGTCGAGCGATTTGTTCAAAAGATGCTTCCTTTTACAGCATGGCTCTCATACGTCATTAAGCCCGCCCCGCTCATAAGTCCTTGCGAGGAGCTTTAGCTTTGCGGCCATCTCCAGCGTCCCGAAGGCAAGAGAAGGCTTTGTGCGTTGACGTGTCCCTGGAGATGGCTGCGTCGCTTTCGCTCCTCGCAAGGACCTATGAGGAAAGCCCTGCGGTCAATTCCTGCCGCTCTCCCATTTGTCTCCATTCCGGCGGCTCCAGGCAAATGAGGCGATCTCCATCCGGTCTCCAGGCCCCATATCCTGAAGATAAACGATCTGGCCTTTCCTGAAGGGCTGAACGGCGGCCTTTCTTCCGTTTTCGGAGAGAAGTTTCACCTGGCCGTTCTCGATATCGTCCACCCGGCCCATGAAGCCACCCTTGCTGTCGGCGAGGGTGCAGCCCCTGTAGTAGCCGGAGCGGGCCAGGTAGAGGGATGTACGGGTAGTAAGGATCCCGGGGGAGACTTTCTCCA